>NZ_JAMOLN010000109.1 GCF_024448165.1 Streptomyces longispororuber | reverse complement strand
ACCGCCACCCTCTCCGGCGCCCACGTCCGCTCCGTCTCCTGAGCCGGGCCGCACCGCCAGGCTCCACGCCCTGACCCGGCACCCCGTGTCCGTCGCCGTGCTCGCCGGACTCGTCGCCGTCGGCGTCGGGCTGCTGCTCGTCGTGGGCGCGGGCGCCGACCCGGCCGTCGCCGGGGCCGCCCTCCGGGAGGGGATGTTCGGCTCGCCGTACGCCATCGGCAGCTCCCTCGACTCGGCCGCCGTGCTCGCCCTCATCGCCATCGGCTTCACCGTGGCCCACCGCGCCGGACTCGTGAACGTCGGCGGCGAGGGCCAGTTGTGCGCGGGCGGTACCGCCGCCGCGGCCACCGGCCTCGCCCTGCCCGCCGGAACGCCGGGCGTCCTCGGGGTGCCGGTGATCCTCGCCGCGGGGTTCCTCGCCGGGGCCGCCTGGGCGGGCATCGCCGCGTGGCTCAAGGTCCGGCGCGGCACCAGCGAGGTGATCACCACGCTGCTGCTGAACTTCGTCGGCATCGGGATGGTCGCCGTCGCCGTGCACGAGGAGGCGCTGCTGCGGCAGCCCGTCACCTCGTCGGAGACGCTGCCGCAGTCCGCACCGCTGCCCGCCGGGGCCCAACTGCCCCTGATCGGTGGCCCGGAGTCACCCGCGACGGCCGTCGTCGTCATCGCCGCCGTCCTCGCCGTGGTGACCGGCGTCGTCCTGCGGCACACGGCCGTCGGCCTGCGACTGACCGCGGTGGGGCACTCGCCCGCCGCGGCGGCCCGCCTCGGGCTGCCCGTGGGCCGGCTGGAAGGCGGCGGCCTCGCCTTCGCCGGCGGACTCGCGGGCGTGGCGGGCGGCTGTCTCGTCGCCACCGCCCCGTACGTCCTCGCCGAACACTTCTCCTCCGGTTACGGCTTCTCGGGCCTCGTCGTCGGCCTGCTCGCCCGCGGCTCGCTGACCGCCGTCGTCGCCGCGAGCCTCCTCTTCGGCTTCCTCACCAGCGGCGGCATCAACCTCCAACTCGCCGCCCAGGTACCGGCGTCGACCGTCCAGATCGTGCAGAGCGTGCTCGTCCTGGTCATCGCCGCCGCCCTGCTCGTCACCCACCGCCGTACCGGGAGCACGTCATGAGCGCCGTCCTCGACGAACTCACCGCCGGCGGCGTACGGATGGCCCTGCCGCTGCTGCTCGCCTCCTCCGGGGAACTCCTCAGTGAACGTGCCGGAGTCCTGAACCTGTCCGTCGAAGGCATGATGCTCACCGGCGCGTTCGCCGGCGCTGCCGGTGCTCACGCCTCCGGCAGCGCGGCCGTCGGCGTGCTGACCGCGCTCACCGCCGGTCTGCTCTTCGCAGCCCTGCAGGCCCTGCTCAGCGTCACCCTGCGCGCCGACCAGATCGTCACCGGCATCACCGCCAACGCCCTCGCCCTCGGCGCGACGACCTACGGCTCCCGCCTGCTGTTCGGCGACGGCTCGCAGGACGCGCTGCCCGGCTTTGACCCGCTGCCCGTACCCCTCCTGCACCGCATCCCCGTCCTCGGCCCGGCCCTGTTCGAGCTGACCCTGCTCGGCTACGCGGCCCTCGCGGTCACCGCCGTGCTCGCCGTGGCGCTGAGCCGCCGCACGACCTGGGGACTCGCCGTCGACGCCGTCGGCGAGGACGCCGTCACCGCCGACCGCTGCGGCCTGCCCGTGCGGACGATCCGGTACGCGACCGTGCTGCTCACCGGCGCCACGTCCGCCCTCGCGGGCGCCCAGCTCGCCCTCGCCGACGTGCACGCCTTCAGCGACAACATCACCGGGGGCATCGGCTATCTCGCCGTCGTCGCCGTGATCGCGGGCCGCTGGCGCGCCTGGCCGACGCTGCTCGCCTGCCTCGTCTTCGGCCTCGCCCAGTCCCTCCAGTTCGCCGCGCCCGCCCTCGGCCTGCACCTGTCGGCACCGCTCCTGACCACGCTGCCCTACGTGTTCGCGCTCCTCGCGGTGAGCGGACTCGTGGGCCGCAGCCGCGCCCCGGCCGGGCTCACCACCCCGTTCGTACGCGGCAGCTGACCCGCCCGCGCGCCCCGCACCCGCACCCGTCCTCACCCGGGAGAATCCGCACGATGACCCTGATCCTCACCCGCTCCACCATCCGCACCCTGCTGGCCGACCAGGTCGAGGCGGTGGAGGCGGCCGTGGCCCGGGCCCACCGCGACCTCGCGCAGCGCCGGGCGGTGCTGCCCGTGCCGCCCGCGATGCAACTCCCCGGCGGTGACGGAACGTTCGTGGCGATGGCCGCGGCCTCCGCCCCGGACCGCCTCGCCACCGTCAAGCTCCTCGCCGACCTACCGGGCAACCGCGCCGCCGGACTGCCCGTCCAGCGCTCCGCGGTCCTCGCGGTCGACGCGGAGACCGGTGCCTGCGCCGCCCTGCTGGACGGCGCCGAACTCACCCGGGTGCGCACCGCGGCCGCCACCGCCGTCGCCACCCGCGCCCTGGCCCGCCCCGACGCGACGACCCTCGGCCTCGTCGGCACCGGGCCCCTCGCCCGCGCCCACGCCCGCGCCCTGCTCCCCGGCCGCCCCTACGACCAGGTCGTCCTGTGGGGCCGCACCCCGGAGCACGCGCACACCCTGGCGAACTGGATCACCGCCGAACTCGGCGTCCCCGCGAAGGTGCTGGACGATCCGCGCGCCGTCACCGAGGCCGCCGACGTGCTGTGCACCCTCACCCCGTCCCGCGAACCCGTCGTCCGCGGCGCCTGGCTCGCCCCGGGCCAGCACGTCAACGCGGTCGGCGCGCCGCCCCGGCCCGACCACCGCGAACTCGACACCGAGGCCGTCGTCCGCTGCCGGATCGTCGTCGACGCCTACGACACGGCACGCACCAAGTCCGGCGAGGTCCTCGTCCCGCTCGCCGAGGGCGCCCTCGGCGAGGACGACTTCCGCACCGAACTCGGCGACGTCCTCACCGGGCGGGCCCCCGGCCGCACCGCCACCGACGATCTGACCCTGTTCGACTCGGTGGGCGTGGGCCTCCAGGACCTCGCCGTGGCCCGGATGCTGATCGACCTGGCCCGGGAGCGGGGGACGGGCATCCCGGTCGACCTGGGCGCGTGACCGCCCGGACCCGGACGGGCCGGGACCTGCTCCGCCCACCGGCGAGGGCCCCGGCCCGGCCCCGTCACAGCCGGCGCCACCGTGCCTCCGCCCACGAGAACATGCCGAACACGGCGAGGCCCATCGCCACCGCGGCCAGCAGCCCCGGGCCTGCCGGGGTGTGGCTGAAGGACCGCAGCGTGTCGTCCATGCCCTTGGCGTCCCCGGGGCTGTGGCGCACCGCCGCCACGACGAGGAAGACCCCGACCGCCGCGAAGACGCAGCCGCGCGCCGTACCGCCGACCGTGCCGAGGACGTCCACGCAGCGCTCCGCCACGGGGGACATCTCCGACGTCCGCAGATCCTTGCGGTAGGCGCGCCGGATCGCCTGGACGGCGATCCACCCCGCGGCACCGACGGTGCCCAGACCGACGGCCGCCACGATCCACTGCCCGGCGGGCCAGCCGAGGACGGTCGCCGTGAGGTCGTCGGACTGCTGGTCGGACGCGCCGCTTCCGCTGCCCCGGTCCCCGGCCGCGTAGGCGAGCACCGAGTAGCTCACCACGCCGTAGAAGACGAACCGGCCCGCCCACAGCAGCCGTTCGCGCACCTCGTCGTGGCGGAACGCCGCCCGTGACAGGCACCAGAGCGCGAGCGCGCCGAGGGCGAGTCCGAGCGCCGCCAGCAGGAGCGTGCCGAACGGCTGGTGCGCCACCTCGGCCAGCGCCCCGCCCCGGTCCGCCTGGCGGCGTTCGTCGCCGGCGAAGGAGATGCGCAGGGCCAGTGCGCCGATGAGCAGATAGACGATGCCGCGCGCGACGAACCCGGCCCGCGTCGCACCGCGCGCGGCCCGGCCGTCGGCGACCCGTCGTGCCGTAGCGTCGATTCCCATGGCTGCCGGATGCCCCGCCCCGCGCCGGACACGCTCCCGGCCGGCTGGGATCATCGCCGGCATGACGACGACACGGCGATGGAACGGCGGCCCGGTCACCTTCCGGCAGGCGACGCCCGCGCAGACCGGTGACGTGCTGGGGGTGCTCGACGAAGCCGCCGGCCGGCTTGCGGACCGGGGGATCGCCCAGTGGCCGGCCCGCTTCGAGGCGGCCTGGATCGAGGAGGCCCTTGAGCGCGGTGAGACCTGGCTCGTCCACACCGACGACGGGATCGCGGGCACCGTCACGCTGGACCGCGCCGACCCGCTCTGGGCGGACACCGCGGGCGACGCCGTCTATGTGCACCGGATGGCCGTGCGCCGCCGGGCTGCGGGCCTCGGCGCGGTCGTCCTCGACTGGGTCCAGGACACCGCCGGCCGCGACGGCACACCCACCGTGCGCCTGGACTGCGTGCGCGACAACGACCGGCTGCGCGCGTACTACGCGTCCCACGGATTCGCCCATCGCGGCGACGTCCCGGTCACCGGCGCCCCCGGTCAACGGGACGCCGGCGGACCCGTCACCTGGGTCAGCCGCTACAAGCGCACCCGGCCCCCTGCCTGACCGCGCCCCGGCGCCGACATAATGGCCCGGTGACCGTCACCCCCACCCCCAACTCACCGTCCCCGGAGCGCACTTCGGTCGTCGTCGTGGGCGCGGGACCCGCCGGGCTCGCCCTCGGCACCGTCCTGCGCGACGCCGGGATCGACTGCGTGGTCCTGGAGTGCGAGACCCGCGCGTTCATCGAGCGGCGCCCCCGGGCCGGCGTCATCGAGGAGTGGGCGGTGGACGCCCTCGACCGGCGCGGCCTCGCCGGGAACCTGCTGAAGCGCGCCGAGCGCCACACCGCCTGCGCGTTCCGCTTCGACGGCGGGCAACACCGCTTCCCCTACACCGAACTGACCGGCCGTCACCACTTCGTCTATCCGCAGCCGCTGCTCGTCACCGACCTGGTCCGGGAGTACGCGGACGTGCGCGGCGGAGACATCCGGTTCGGTGTGCGCGACGTGACGGTGCGGGACGTCGGCACCGACCGGCCGACGGTGACGTACACCTGTGCCGAGACCGGTGAACAGCGCGTGCTGCAGGGCGAGTTCGTGGCCGGCTGCGACGGTGCCCGGGGCGTGACCCGCCGCGCCCTGACCGATGTCGGTGCCCGCGTCGCCCGGCACGACTACGGCATCGGCTGGCTGGCCCTGCTCGCGGAGGCGCCGCCGTCGGCGGACTGCGTCCTGTTCGGCATGCACCCCGACGGGTTCGCGGGACAGATGCCGCGCAGCCCCGAGGTCACCCGCTACTACCTGCAGTGCCCGCCCGGCGACGACCCCGCGAACTGGCCCGACGACCGTGTCTGGACCCAGCTCCAGCGGCGCCTGGCCGCCGACGGGGCGGCGCCGCTCACGGAGGGGCGGCTGATCGAGAAGCGGGTCCTCGACATGCACGACTACGTCGTGGAACCCATGTCCGTCGGGCGGCTCTTCCTCGCCGGGGACGCCGCCCACCTCGTCGCCCCGATCGCCGCCAAGGGCATGAACCTCGCCCTGCACGACGCCTTCCTCCTCGGCGACGCCCTCGTCGCCCACCGGGCCGGCGACGACAGCGCGCTGAGCACCTACTCACGGGACTGCCTGCGCCGGGTCTGGGACTACCAGGAGTTCTCGCAGTGGCTGTCGGAGGTCTACCACGGGATCTCGCACGGCGACCCGTTCCGCGCGGGCACCACGCTGGCCAGGCTGCGCCGCCTGTCCACCTCGCCCGCGGCGGCGGCCGCCTTCGCCGAGCAGTACCTGGGCACGGCCGACCGCTACTGACCGGACGGGTCCCGGGCGTCACAGCGTGACGGCGATCCCCACGTGCGGCTTCTGGCGCAGCCGCAGTCCTTTGCGCAGCCAGCCGCCGACCCGGGAGAGCAGGTACTTCTCGGCGAGCAGCACCCGGGTGGCGGCGGTCTCCGCGTCGTCGAGGATGCGGGCGGTGCCGGAGGCCGTCGGCGCGTCCGGAGCGGTGCGGCCGCGCAGATCGCAGACGGTGACGTCGACGGCGGGGTTGTTCCGGATCCGCTTGACCTTCCAGGAGTCGGCGGCGGTCAGCACGAGCAGCTCACCGTCCCGCTCCACGTGCCAGAGCGGCGTCGACACCGGGGTGCCGTTCTTGCGGTAGGTCGTGAGGCTGATGTACTTGCTGGGGCGGATCTCGTCCATGGCTGACACAGCCGCGAGCTTAGATCAGCATCCGCCCCGTCGGCGCTCCGGGGCTCAGCGCATGTCGGCGGGCCGCTGCGGGCCGTCGAAGGGGAAGCGGCGGCGGAAGTCGTCCGCCGCGTCCTCCAGCGTCACGAACGACACGCCCTCGTGCCCGGAGACGTACTCGATGAAGCGCTCCAGCATGAGGAGCACCTGCGGGCGGCCCGACACGTCGGGGTGCAGGGTCACCGGGACGACGGCGTAGTCCAACTCCCGGTGCACCCAGTCGAACTGGTCCTTCCAGTCCTGTTCGAGGGCGCGCGGCGACACGTAGCCGTGGCTGTTGTGGGAGTGCTTGTTGAACATCATGGGCGGCAGGTCGTCGACGTACCAGTTGCCGCAGAACTCGACGAGGTCGACCTCGTGACCGTGCACCAGCGGCTTCATCCAGTCCTTCGCCTCCGCCGAGTAGTCGATCTTCGTCCAGGAGTCGCCGACGCGGGCGTAGAAGGGCGTGAAGTCCCGGTAGTTCTGGGAGTGGTCGTAGGAGAAGCCGTACTTGTGCAGCAGCGCGGCCGTCGACTCGGACATCTCCCACCACGGGGCGACGTACCCCTTCGGCCTGCGGCCGGTGAACTCCTCGATCAGGTCGACCGACTTGGCGAGGACATCCTCCTCCTGCTGCGGCGTCATCGCGATCGGGTTCTCGTGCGAGTAGCCGTGCGCACCGATCTCGTGGCCCGCCTCGACGACCATCCGGGTCTGCTCGGGGAACGTCTCGATGGAGTGGCCGGGGATGAACCAGGACGTGCGGATGCCGTACCGCTCGAAGAGCTTCAGCAGGCGCGGGGTGCCGATCTCGCCGGCGAAGACGCCGCGCTGGATGTCGTTGGGCGAGTCCTCGCCGCCGTAGCTGCCGAGCCAGCCGGCAACTGCGTCGACGTCGACTCCGAGGGCGATCTGGATGTCCTTGGGCATGGGTGAACTGCTCCTTGTACGGGGGGAGTCGGGCTGCTGGGAGAGTCGGGTCGGTGGGGGAGTCCGTTCAGCGGGGGAGCTGAGCGGTGAGTTCGGCGGTGGCCGTGGCGAGCGCATCCGTGTCGGTGGGCGTCCAGGCGCGCTCGCGCGTGCTGTGCACGGAGATCCAGCCGGTCAGCGCGCCGCCGCTCTGCACCGGCGACAGCATCTGGGCGCGCACGCCGTACACGTCGATCAGGGCCTGCGGCGGGTGCGGGGCGTCCCGGAAGTGCGGCTGCACCAGCGGGCGCCGCTGGGCCTCCAGCCACTCGACCGTGTTCAGGCGGCGCTGGTCGAGGGAGGCGTCGCGGCGGATGGAACGGACGCCCGGGCGCAGCGCCTCGCCCGCGGTGAGGTCCACCGCGAGCCCGTGCGCCGGCAGGTCGACCCGGAACGTCGTCCGGTCGGCGCCGGTCGCCCGCAGCAGCTCCGTCAGCACCTGCTGGATCCGGGCACGGAGGCTGCCGTCGCGCAGCAGCTGCCCGTACCCGCCCCAGGACGGTCGCCCCCCGGCCAGGTCGAGCGCCCGCCACAGGGTGGCCGTCACCGAGTCGAACACCGGGATGTCCAGGGCCCGTTCGAGCCGCTCGGCCTCGAAGGCGCCGTACACGTTGGTGCACACGACGGCGATGGCCTGCGCCCCGTCGGTCGCCGCCGCCTCGATCTGCCGGGCGACGTCGGCGGCCGGTATCCGGGCGAACGCCTCGTTGTCGGCCTCGCCGAACGGCTCCGCGAGGACGCAGTCGACGCCCTCCTTCGCGTACGTCTCCACGATCGCGTCAGCCACGTCGCGGGTGTAGGGCAGGGCGAGACCGAGCCTGCGCACGCCGTACGCGGTACAGGCGTCGAGCAGCGCCAGCGTCGACGTGGTCGCCGGGATCCCGGTTCCGGCGGTGAGCGCGGCTGCGAGGGCGCGGTCCCGCTCCACACCGAGCCAGGATCCCGACGTGCCGTTCCACACGAGGACGTCGACCTTGGCGTCGGCGAGCTGCCGGGCCGCCGCCAGCATCGGCTCCGGGTCGAACTGGGCGTCGCTGCCCGCGTCCAGGGCGATCCGGGTGACCGGCACCCGGGCGAAGTGCGCGGTGGCCGCGTCCGCCGACCCGTGCAGCAGCCCGTACGTCACGGGCTCCAGACAGGTGTTGGAGGACGGGGTGAGCATGCCCACCCGCAACGGGCGTACGGAGTCGGGGAGTTCGGACATCAGGCGGCAAGCCTCCGGGAGTAGTCGATGACCAGGGACGAGACGGTGAACAGGACGCCCGCGCCGACGAAGTACAGCAGCGCCCAGGTGTAGGAGCCGGTGCCGCCGACGATGAAGCCGACCGCGATCGGGGTGACGATCCCGGCGATGTTGCCGGACAGGTTCATGGCGGCGCCCACCACACCGGCGTTGGCGCGCCCGCCGAGGATCGACGGCAGCGACCAGTACAGGCCCGCCCAGCGCAGGAAGAACAGCACGACGGACAGGAGGAGGACGGCGGTGAGCGCGTCCGGGACCAGGACGACGCCGAGCAGCCCGCCGACGACGGCCGCACCCGCCACGCCCATGAGCGTGCGCAGTACCGTGTTGGCCCGGCCGCCGCGGGCCTGCCAGCGGTCCGCGAGCCAGCCGCCGAGCAGCTCGCCGACGAAGCCGGAGCCGAAGATGACGAGCGTCGACCAGCCGATGGTCTTGATGTCGAAGCCCTTGGTCTCCGACAGGTACAGCGGGCCCCAGGTGAGCACTCCGTAGAAGACGCCGTTGAAGCCCATCCAGCCCAGGCACATGCCCCAGAACGAGCGGTACTTGAGGTAGGCGGAGAGCCGGGCCCTGACGTCGGCGACGGGGCTCGCCGCGTCCTCCTCGGCATGCGCGCGCTCGACGTACGCGGCCTCGGCGGCGTTCACCGCGGGGTGCTCGCGCGGGGTGTCGCGCAGGTACCACAGGGCGAACGCGCCGACGGCGACGGTCACCACGCCCGCCACCACGAAGCTGGCACGCCAGCTGCCCGTCCAGGCGATCAGACCGGAGATGGCGATGCCGCCGAGCGCGGAGCCGAGCGGCGCGCCGCCGTCCATCAGCACGGCGCCGCGCCCGCGCTCCTTGGCGGGCAGCCAGTGCGCGTTGAGCTTGCCGCCCGCCGGCATCACCGGTGCCTCGACCGCGCCCAGCAGCAGCCGGTAGCCGAGCAGCGAGCCGACCCCCGTCGAGGCGGCGGTCAGGGCGGTGGCGAACCCCCAGCCCACGCAGGCGCCACCGGCCATCCGGCGCGGCCCGAACCGGTCGATGAGCTTGCCCGCGGGGATCTGCATCAGCGCGTACGTCCAGAAGAACGCGCTCAGCACGAACCCGGTGACCTCCTTGGACAGATGCAGGTCCTCGGTGATGAGCGGGAGCGCCACGGACACCGAGCCGCGGTCGATGTAGTTGAGCGTCACGACCCCCAGGAGGAGGACGAAGACCCTCCAACGGGTGCGGCTGGGACGGGAGTTCGCGGCGTCGGGGGTAGGTGCGGGCGGTGCGGGTCTGACGGTCTGAACTGGTGGTTCCGTACGCTCCGAGCGGGGAGTTGGCATGGTGGACCCTCGGTTCGGGTGGAGTGAGTGGAGGATCGTGCGACGGCATGGGGACAGACGGACACGTCTCTGACGTGCGCCTTACCGCTTATGGCATACCAAAGGATGGAGAGCCGGAGCCTGCTCGTCAAGGGTTTGGTATACCGTGAGGACTTCGTTGCAGGTCAGGCATGGGCCGGACATGGGGGTGTGACATGGCGGGAGCCGAGAACCAGGGGAGCTTGCTGCGCGACCAGGTCTGCGAGGGCATCCGCGACCGGATCATCACCGGCCAACTGCGGCCCGGCGACCGGCTGGTGGAGCGCGAGGTGGCCGAGGAGTTCGGCGTCTCCCGGATCCCTGTGCGCGAGGCGATCCGCGTGCTGCTCGGCGAGGGCTTCCTCCAGGCGCTCTCACCGCGCCGCATCGTCGTCCGCGAACTGTCCCGCCAGGACGTCCTGAACCTCTTCGACCTGCGCGAGGCGTTGGAGGTGCTCGCCGCGCGCCGGGCGGCCGAGCAGGCGGAGCCGGTTCAAGTGCGGCGTCTGGAAAGGTTGTTGGAGAGCGCCCGCAAGGCGACGGCGTCCCGGCGGGCGGACCGGGTGTCGCGCGCCAACACGGCGTTCCACCACCACATCGTGGACCTCGCGGGCAATGAACTCCTCGCCGCCGCGCTGCAACCCCTCGAAGGCCGGATGCGCTGGCTGCTGCAGCAGGTGGACGACCCGGCGGCGGTGTGGGAGGAGCACGCCGCGCTGTGCGAGGCGATCGCGGCGGGGGACGGGGAGAAGGCGGCCCGGCTCGCGCTGGAACACGTACGGCACTACCGGGCCGTGGCGTTGGGTCTGCTGTTCCAGGACGACGAGGGGACCGGGAGCGGCGAGGAGCCGGGGGGAGTCAAGTGACCTGAGGGGACTCAGCGGACTCAGGGGACTCAGAGAGCTCAGAGGGCTCAGGGGGCTCAGGGGGCTCAGGTGGCTCAGGGAACTGAGCGACGCGGCCGGGCGTCTAGCCGAGCATGTTCGTCCTGCTGATGTACGCCGCGATCCTCGCGGCCCCGCTCTGGGCCATCGCGGTCGCGGTGAAGCTGATCTCGGTCGCGCTGCCGGGCCGCCGCCCCGACTGGGGCAGGGACCTGCTGCGCTGGAGCGCGGCGATGTCCGCGGCGGCCGCCGTGCTCGTCTATGTGATCGGGCTCGGCGCGGTCCAGTGGAGCGCGAGCGAGGCGGAGTCCGGCGCGGGCTCGTCCCCCGCCGAACCCTGCCGGGACCTGGCTCCGGGTGTGCTCGAACGCCTCGCCGGCCATGAACCGTCCTACTTCCCGCTGGGATTCGACTGCGTCCTCGACGACGGCAGCACGGTCGCGGGCAGCGATGGCTACGCGTGGCTGAACGGCCTTGCCGCCGGGTTCGGTCTTGCCGCCGTGCTGCTGGTGCTCGCGGTCGGGTTCCTCGACGAACGCCGGGCGCGGGCCGTCAGCCGGACGTGACCGGCGCCGCCAACGTCACCCGCGCCGCGGGCGGCAGCGGCGTGTGCGTGGGGGAGGCCTCGAAGGCCTGGATCACATAGGCCGCGAAACGCCGGGCCGCCGCGATCCGGGTGGCCGCCGAGCGGGCGTGGATGCCGCGCTGCGCCATGACCATGAGGATCAGATCGTCCAGCACGAAGTCCGGCCGCAGATGTCCGGTCGCCTTGGCGCGCTCGGCCAGGGCGGCGGTCGCCCGCAGCGTGCTGGTGCGGTCCGCCGCCCAGTCGACCGCGTCCGGATAGGCCGACAGGAACGCGTCGGTGAACCCCCGGTCGAGGGCGTGCACCTCGCAGATCTTCTCGATCACCAGACGGAAGCCGTGCCACGGGTCCGGGTCGGCGAGCCCCTCGTCGACGATGGTGCGGCACGCCCGCATCTGGTCGGTGAACGCCTCCGTCACCAGGGCCTGTTTGGTGGGGAACCGGCGATAGAGGGTGGCCGGGCCGACCCCGGCGCGCCGGGCGATCTCCCGCATCGGCACGTCGAGCCCGTCGGCGGCGAACAGGTCACGGGCCGCGTCGAGGATGCGCTCCCGGTTGTCGCGGGCGTCGGAACGCAGGTTGTGAGGCAAACGTTCGGTCACCTCTCTCACTTTACCGAAGTGGACGGGGGCGTCCATTAACGTCCGGAGGCGCATCACACCCCCGAACCGCCGCAAACAGCTATGAAACGCCCGCACCAGGAGGCGACAGTGAAAGCAGTCCAGATCCGGTCCTTCGGCAGCCCCGACGGCATGGCCGTCGTCGACGTCCCCGCCCCGGCCCCCGCCGCAGGTCAGGTACTGATCGCCAACGAGGCGATCGGCGTGGGCGGCGTCGACGTCCTGATCCGCAACGGCGCTCTGGCGTCCTACGGCTTCACCGAGGGCCACGTCCCCGGCAGCGAGGTGGCGGGGACCGTGACCGCGGTCGGCCCGGACGTCGATCCGGTCTGGGTGGGACGGCGGGTGTGGGCGTTCACAGGCACGGGCGGCGGCTACGTCGAGCAGGCCGCCGTGTCCGTCGCGCAGGTCCGCCCGATCCCGCGGGAACTCTCCGCCGCGGACGCGGTGACCGTCGGGAGTTCCGTGGTCGTGGCCCATTTCGCGCTGGCCCACGCCCACTTCGCCGCCGGTGAGTCCGTGCTCGTCCGGGGCGCGGCCGGCGGCCTCGGTATCAACACGGTCCAGCTCGCGGCCCGCGCCGGAGCCGCCACCGTGGCGGTCACGACGTCGTCGGCCGAGCGTGGCGAGCGGCTGCGGGCGCTCGGCGCGACCCACGTCCTGGACCGCTCCGGCAAGGGGGACGCCGACGCGCCGTCGCACTACGACGTCATCGTCGACGTCGTCGCGGGACCCTACCTGCCGTCGTTCTTCGACCGGCTCGCTCCCAACGGCCGCATGGTGACCATCGGCCTGCTGGGCGGCCCGCCGCCCGCGGACTTCGGCATGACGATGATGGGCGCGTTCCAGCGGTCGCTGTCGTTCGCCACCTTCAGCGCCGACACGGTGCCCGCGGCCGACCAACAGGCCGTGCAGGCCGAGCAGTTCGCCGCCGCGGTCCGGGGCGAGCTGGTGTCGGTGGTGCACGAGGCGCTGCCGCTGGAGGACGCCGCACAGGCGCACCGGAAGATGGACGCGGGCGAGGTGTTCGGGCGGATCGTCCTGACCCCGTAACCGTCCCCGCAACCGTCCCTGACCTGCCATGAACCGGCTGTTCGCCCCGACTCGGCCGCGGGGTGGACAGCCGGTTCCCGTATGCGGCCTCGCCAGTCAATTGCGTGCGGAGCGTTGACATCCAAGTGGCGCACGGTAAATCTGTAGAACCTCGTCAGCAAGAAGACGACAGATTCGCGCAATTTCTGTAGCGCACACCCGTACGCCCTCCGGTACTCACCGCCCCCACGGAGTTAGAGGACGCCATGAGATGGAAGCAACGCAGCCGACGGCTGCTCATAGCCGCGTTCGGCGCGGCCCTGATGACCGCCGGATTCCTCCCCGCCACCGCCACAGCGGCCCCGGCACCGGCCGAAGCGTCGAACCTCGCCCTGAACAAACCGATCGAGGCGTCCTCGTCGACGCAGAACTACGTCGCCCCGAACGCCAACGACAACAGCACCAGCACCTACTGGGAGTCGAGCGGCAGCCCGTCGACGCTCACCGTGAAGCTCGGCGCCGACGCCGACCTTGACGCGGTCGTGCTCAAGCTCAACCCCGACGCCGCCTGGGCCACCCGCACCCAGAACATCGAGGTGCTCGGCCGTGAACGGTCCGCGCAGGGCTTCACCTCGCTGAAGGCCCGCGCCGACTACACGTTCAACCCGGCGGGCAACCAGAACACCGTCACGATCCCGGTCACCGGCCGCGCCGCCGACGTCCAGCTGAAGATCTACAGCAACAGCTCCGGATACGGTGGCCAGGTAGCCGAGTTCCAGGTCCTGGGCGCCGCGGCCCCCGCACCGGACCTCACCCTGACCGACCTCACCTGGACCCCCGCCCAGCCGTCCGAGGGCGACACCATCAAGGCCGACGCCACCGTCCGCAACACCGGCGCCGTCGCGGCCGCCGCGACGACCGTGAACGTCAGCCTGGACGGCACGGTCGCGGGCAGCGCCCCGGTCGGCGCACTCGGCGCCGGGGAGTCGGCGACCGTTCCGGTGACCATCGGCAAGCGGGCACAGGGGAGTTACACCGTGTCCGCCGTCGTCGACCCGACGGACACGATCGCCGAGCAGGACGACACCAACAACAGCCGCACCGCCACCACCAAGCTGACGGTCGGTCAAAGCCCCGGCTCCGACCTGGAGATCACCGGGATCACCTCCAACCCGGCCAGCCCCGCGGTCGGTTCGAGCGTCTCCTTCACCGCGAAGGTCCACAACCGCGGCACGAGCGCGGTGAGCGCCGGATCCGTCACCCGCCTGACCGTCGGCGGCGCCACCCTGAACGGCACCACGCCCGCCGTCGCCGCGGGCGCCACCGCCACGGTCGACATCGCCGGCACCTGGACCGCCGCCTCCGGCGGCGCCACCCTCACCGCGACCGCCGACGCCACCGGCGTCGTGACCGAGACGAACGAGGACAACAACACGTTCGCCCGCTCCATCGTCGTCGGGCGCGGCGCCGCCGTGCCGTACGTCGAGTACGAGGCCGAGGACGCCCGGTACGACGGCACGCTCCTGACGAGCGACGCGGAGCGCACCTTCGGGCACACCAACTTCGCCACCGAGTCCTCGGGCCGCAAGTCGGTCCGCCTCAACTCCACCGGCCAGTACGTGGAGTTCACCTCCACCAGCGCGACCAACTCCATCGTCGTCCGCAACTCCATCCCGGACGCACCCGGTGGCGGCGGCCAGGAGCGGACGCTGAGCCTGTACGCCGACGGGAAGTTCGTGCAGAAGCTGACCCTGTCGTCCAAGCACAGCTGGCTGTACGGGAACACCGACCAGCCCGAGGGCCTCACCAACACCCCCGGCGGCGACGCCCGCCGTCTCTTCGACGAGTCGCACGCCCTGCTCGCGCAGACCTACCCGCAGGGCACCACGTTCCGCCTGCAGCGCGACGCCGGTGACGACGCCGCGTACTACGTCGTCGACCTGATCGACCTGGAACAGGTGGCACCGGCCGCGAGCAAGCCCGCCGACTGCACCTCCATCACGGAGTACGGGGCGGTCCCGAACGACGGCGTCGACGACACGACCGCGATCCAGAAGGCCGTGACCGCCGACCAGAACGGTGACATCGCCTGCGTGTGGATCCCCGCCGGACAGTGGCGCCAGGAGCAGAAGATCCTCACCGACGACCCGCAGAACCGCGGCCAGTACAACCAGGTCGGCATCCGCGACGTCACGATCCGCGGCGCCGGCATGTGGCACTCACAGCTCTACACGCTCACCCCGCCGCAGGACGCGGGCGGCATCAACCATCCGCACGAGGGCAACTTCGGCTTCGACATCGACGACAACACCAAGATCTCCGACATCGCCATCTTCGGCTCCGGCACGATCCGCGGCGGCGACGGCAACCAGGAGGGCGGCGTCGGCCTCAACGGACGCTTCGGCAAGAACACCAAGATCAGCAACGTCTGGATCGAGCACGCCAACGTCGGCGTCTGGGTCGGCCGCGACTACAGCAACATCCCCGAGCTGTGGAACCCCGGCGACGGGCTGGAGTTCACCGGCATGCGCGTGCGCGACACCTACGCGGACGGCATCAACTTCTCCAACGGCACCCGCAACTCGACCGTCTACAACTCCTCGTTCCGCAACACCGGCGACGACGCGCTCGCCGTCTGGGCCAACAAGTACGTCAAGGACACGTCGGTGGACGTCGGCCACGACAACGCCTTCCGCAACAACACCGTGCAACTGCCCTGGCGCGCCAACGGCATCGCCGTGTACGGCGGTTACGGCAACAAGATCGAGAACAACCTCGTCTCCGACACCATGAACTACCCGGGCATCATGCTCGCCACCGACCACGACCCGCTGCCCTTCTCCGGACAGACCCTCATCGCGAACAACGGCCTGTACCGCACCGGCGGCGCGTTCTGGAACGAGGACCAGGAGTTCGGCGCCATCACCCTGTTCGCCCAGGGCCAGGACATCCCGGGCGTCACCATCCGCGACACCGACATCCACGACTCGACGTACGACGGCATCCAGTTCAAGACGGGCGGCGGGGCCATGCCCGACGTGAAGATCAGTGACGTGACGATCTCCAAGTCGAACAACGGCTCCGGCATCCTCGCCATGGGCGGCGCGCGCGGCAGCGCCACGCTCTCCAACGTGCAGATCAGCGACTCGCGCGACGGCGACGTCCTCGTCGAACCCGGCTCGCAGTTCGTGATCAAC
The DNA here is from genome assembly GCF_024448165.1 of Streptomyces longispororuber. Classification (GTDB taxonomy): domain Bacteria; phylum Actinomycetota; class Actinomycetes; order Streptomycetales; family Streptomycetaceae; genus Streptomyces; species Streptomyces longispororuber_A. The sequence goes on along the minus strand of NZ_JAMOLN010000109.1, from coordinate 17,989 downwards.
GGCGGTCCGGCGGTGCGGCCGGACGCCGCGGTGCCGGGCACCCGGCAGGGCCTGTAACACGTGCGCGGCTCCCCGTTTCCTGACCTGGAACCGGGGAGCCGCGTGCTGGCGGTCCACGCCAACCACCGCCTACCATCGGCGTGTTCGTACCCCATCCGGGTACGCCATCGACTTCTGCTGCACCGATCACTCTGCCCGGTGACGGAGTCGGCGTGGAGCGCGCGTCCCCGCTGCACGCCGCACTGGACGGCTCCAGGCGCGATCACGGGTCGGCCCATCCGGACGCCGACGGCCCCGTTGTGACGCGTCCCGCCGGGCGGCGAAGGGACGCGCCGTGCCGTCGGCGAACTACCGCACCATCCTGCGCACTCCGGGCGCCACCGCCTTCTTCCTCGCGGCCACCGTCGGCCGGGTCGGCATCGCCATGACCGGCGTCGGCATCGTCTGGCTGGTGCACGCCCGCACCGGATCGTACGGCGCCGCCGGACTCGTCACCGGCGGCTTCGCCGTCGCCGACGCCGTCGCGGGCACCCAACTCGCCCGGCTCGTCGACCGGTTCGGGCAGACCCGGACCCTGCCGCTCCTCCTGCTCGCCCACGCCGGGGCCGTCACCCTGCTGCTCACCCAAGCAGTGCCCGACCTGCTGGCCGGAACCCTGGTCGGAGCCACCCTGCCTCAGCTCAGCGCCATGAGCGCGGCCCGCTGGTCCGCGCAGCTGTCCGGGACCAGGGCCGCCGAACTGCCCAGCGCCTTCGCCCTGGAGGCCCTCGCCAACGGCCTCTCCTTCCTGGCGGGCCCGGCCCTGGCGAGCGCGCTCGGCGCCGCCGGACGCCCCCGCCTGGCCACGCTCGTCGCCGCCACGCTCGTGATCGTCGGCGGCCTCGCCCTCGCCGCCCAGCGGCGCACCGCGCCCCCGGTCGCCGGCGCCGCCGAACGCCACCGCGCCGGACGCGCCCTGCTCCACGCCGAGTTCGCCCGGCTCGTCGCGATCGCCCTCGCCCTGGGCGTCTATTTCGGCGCCATGCAGATCTCCATCACGGCGTACGCGGTCGGCCGCGGCACCCCGGACCTGGCCACCCTGCTGTACGCGGCGTCGAACTGCACCAGTCTGCTGGGAGGCTGGGCGTACGGGTCCCGCCGCTGGGCGGCCCGGCCCGCCCGCCAGCGGTTCGTCGCCGCGGCGGCCCTGACCGTCGCATGCCTGCCGCTGACGGTGCTCGACGCGGCCGGCCCGGTCGTCGTGTCCCTCGCCCTGACCGGCCTCGTCGTGCCGGTCCTGCTGGTCCTCGCCTCCCTCCTCACGGAGGCGGCCGTGCCACGCGCCGTCCTCACCCAGGCCTTCACCTGGCTCAACTCCGCCAGCGCCGCCGGCTCCGCCGTCGCCGCCGCGCTCGCCGGACGCGCAGTGGACTCGGCCGGCGCGCACGGCGGGTTCACCGTGGCCGCCGCGGCGGCGGTCGGGATGACCGTCGTCGCGGCGGCCGGCAGCGGACCGCTCAGTGATCGGCGCAGCAGGGCGTGGGATCCGGGTCCTCGAACGGCACCAGCGTCCCGCCCACCGCGGGCATGGCGGCGAGGACCAGCGCGCCGTCCTCCCACTGCGGACGAACGAACTCCCGGGTGACCAGCACGGTGTCCGGCTCCGGCGCCGCGGCCGTTCCGAGCACCCTGACCCCGGCGATCGCCGAACGGCCCACCAGTTCGGCGACCGTGAGCGTGCCGGTCAGCGCGGCCACCCCGGGGAACACCACCGCACGCCCGGCCGCGTCCCAGGCCCCGTCTGTCACCGCGTGCCCCCGCCCGGCCAGCCCGGCGCGAGCGGCGTCGACGACGGCCCGCTCCCCGGCGGCCAGGGACAGCGCGACCCGCGGCCTGCCACCGTCCCTGACGAGGTGCGTGCAGCCGAACACGCTGTCGGGCAGGTCGAGTTCGGCCATCAGCTCCAGGAGCAGACGGTCGGCGTCGCGCAGCCGCGTGACCTCGGTGTCGATGCCGATGGCGTACGGCGGCGGGGTCACGAGGGCAGCACCCAGACCGGGTTGGAGTAGAACCACAGGTCACGCCACGGGTCCGCGTCACCGACGACGTCGATGGCCGGACCGGCCGGGTCCACGGCCGCCCCCATCGCCCCCACGGCGGACCGGTTGCCGTCGGTGCCGCGCAGCCGCAGATAGACGGGACGGTCGACCCGGCCCAGGTCGTAGGTGAGGGTCGCGGTGCCGCTCGACCTGTTCACCTCGTACGACTTCACGACCTTGGCGGTCGGCGCGGTGAAGGTGTCCTTGTCCTTCGCCGTACCGGTGACGTCGCCCTGAATGACGTCGACCCGCGCCAACGAGGGCTGGAAACCCGCCCAGTTGGGGCCGCCCGCGAGCGCCACGTCCACGGAGAGCGTGACCCGCGTGCCCCTCTTGACCTGGAGCGCGCCGCCGAGCGTGGCCCACCGGCTGCCGCCGGACACCCGCACGTCCAGCCCGCTGATCAGCTGCCCGTGGTCCACCCAGACCCGGCCCGCGCGGATGCCGTCCATCACGGCGCCGTACGAGAAGTCCTCGGCACCCACGTGGGTACGGCTGTACTGGCCCGGCCAGTAGTCGTTCTCCGTGGTGTCGATCTGCCCGGCGTACACCGGGTCGTCGTAGCGGCCGTTGGCGTTGAAGTCTCCGCCTCCGCGGGCCGCGGTGTCACCGTAGACCTGGTGCGAGTCGGAGTTGGCGGTGATCCACCACGGCTTGCCCTCGGCGAGCAGGCTGTCCCAGAGCCCTCCGACCGTCGCCGTCATCCAGTCGAACCCGCCCCACGTGCGGTAACTCTCCAGCGGGTAGCCGGCGAACGAGTCGCCGCCCGGGCTGTTGTTGTAGATGCCCCGCGCGCCGCCCGGGCCGAGCGGCTTGGGCAGGCCGCCCGCCTGGTGGCCGGGAGCGCCCTCGAAGCCGACCGCGATGCGACGGTCGCCGGACGTGGCATCGCGCCAGGCACGGATCTCGTGCGGCGAGTCGATGCCCTTGCGCGCCGGGTGGTTGGCGAGCATCAGCGCGTCCTTGACCTTGCGCCGCCGCACCTGCTCGGACAGGAAGGTGAGCCCGGCGACGGCGAGCGCCTCGTTCGCCGGCGTCGAACCGGTCGCCGCCTTGACGGCCCCGTCGTAACCCGCCTCGAACTGCCGCAGCACATCGACCTCGTTGGCGCCCGGATGCACGAACACGGTGCCGTGCTCGGCGGCCGGGATGTTCCACTCCAGACCCTGGAACACCAGCGTGTCCCGGTGCGCGGAGCGTGCCGCCCGGATGTCCGGGTTGACCTTCTCCACGCCGATCTTGGCGTGCGTGCCGCTGCCGTGGTCCGTGATGACCAGCCAGTCCATGCCGTGCCGCGCGCCCTGCCGCACCTGGTCGCCGACCCGGTATTTGCCGTCGCTGCTGTACTGGGTGTGGATGTGGTGGTCGCCAGCCAGCCAGAGGAAGCCCTTGCCGCGCCGCCCGCCGGACCGTGAGTCGGCAGCCGCGGGCACGGTTGCCGCACCGGCCAGCACACTGCTCGCGGCCAGACCGGCCCCGAGCAGCCCCGCCCGGCGCAACAGGGAGCGCCGCGACTGCTGTTCCGGGCTCAGGGCCTCGTCGGGTACGGAGGTGTCGAACGCGGCGGGGAGGGCCTCCGCCGGGTCGCCGTGGTCGTGGCCGTGATCGTGGTGAGGGGAGTGGTCGTGATCGTGGTGGTGCCCGTGTCCGTGTCCGTGTCCCATGAGGCTCCTCGTGATGGTCGGCCCCACGTGGGATGTGTGGGCCGCCTGAGGAGAATCGAGGCGGAAGATGAATCTTGAACGACGTCCTGCTGAGCGCCGGGCGTAGTCGGTGCGACCAGTCCAGGCGCCGAGTCCAGGCGACCGGTCCTGGCGACCAGTTCAGGTTCCGAACGGCCGGTCCTGGCGAACGTACCGGCGACTGGGCGCGCGGGCCGTCAGGTGCGTCTGCCGTCGAGGGCCGCCGACGGCCGTATCGCCCCGACCGGTCGGCCGTGCCCGAGGACCGGTGCCTCGGTGAGCGCGGACAGGAGCGGGTCGGTGTCGACGTCGACACCGAGGTGGCGCAGGGCCGCGGTCAGGACGACGGCCCGGGGCCTCGCACCACCGTCGGCGATCTTGAGGGCGACGGCGGAACCGTCGGGCAGGCCCAGTGCGTAGACGCCCTCCGCTCCGTCCTTGGCGACGGCCCCGGGCAGCGCTCTCAGGAAGGCGGTGACGTCACGGCCGGTGCCGCCGACGTACTCGGCGTGGGCGTTCATCGCGGACACCACCCGCTCTTCGTGGCTGCCCGCAGCGGCCGTCGCGAGCGTGGCGAAGGCCCGGGCGAGACCGGCGAGGGTGAGCGCGAACAGCGGCGCCCCGCACCCGTCGACGCCCACCGCCGACGACTTCTCCCCGGCAAGCTCCTCCAACCCGTCCCGCAGGGCGAGCTGCAGCGGGTGGGCGGGATCGAGGTAGTCCCGGACGGGCCAGCCGGCCGCGACGCACGTGGCCAGCATCGCGGCGTGCTTGCCCGAGCAGTTCATGGTGATGCGGGTCGGCCCGAGCCCCGCGGCGAGATGCGCGGGGTGCGCCTCGGCGCCGATCGGCAGCCCCGCCGTGCACTGCAGGGCATCCTCGGTGAGGCCCGCGCCCGCGAGGATCCGGCGCACCCCGTCCAGGTGGAAGCCCTCCCCGGAGTGGCTGGCACTGGCGAGCGCGAGGAGTTCACCGTCGAGGTCGAGGCCGGCGCGCAGCATGCCGACGCTCTGCAGCGGCTTGTTGGCGGAGCGCGGGAACATCGGCTCGTCGACGGGGCCCGCGGCGAGCACGCGGCGGCCGTCGGCGCCGAGCGCCACCACCGAGCCGTGGTGCACGGACTCCAGGAAGTCACCGCGCCACACCTCCGCGATCACGGGGTAGGTGGTCATGCTCGTCCTTTCGGTCGGTTCCGCCGGGAGGCGGTGGAAGTCCTGGCGTCGTGCCGGGAGTTCGGTGGCGCCCGCGCTGCTCAGCGGACCCGGTCGTACACGAGAGCCAGCGTCCCGTGCTCACCCGCACTCTGGCTGACGAGCTCCCACTGCCCCGTGGGCAGCCCGTCGTCGAAGAGGCGCGGCCCGCCGCCGAGGAAGACCGGGAACACTGTGAGGGCCAGCCGGTCGACCTGGTCGGCCGCCAGCAGGGCCTTGATGACGCTCGCGCTGGACAGCACCAGGATGTCGCCGCCCCCGGTCTTCCTGAGATCGGTGACGACATCGACGGCAGGCCGGTCGACGACGGTCGTGCGGTCCCAGGGGGCCTTGCCGGGCGTGGAGTCGAGGGTGGAGGAGAGGACCACCTTGTCGGCGCCGACGAGCCACTTCGCGAAGCCCTCGTCCCGGGGATCCGCTCCCTCCATCCCGATGACGGTGGGCCAGAACCCGAGGAACCCCTCGGCGTTGACCCGCCCCAGCAGCGCCGTCGTCGCCGACTGCCAGAGCCCGGTGAGGTGGTCGCGGGCGACGTCGGTCGTGGCGTACGGCATCACCCAGCTCATGTCGACGGGGTTGTCCGGCGCGGCGTAGTGACCGTCGAGGGACAGGCTCATGTTGGTGACGACCCTGCGGCCTGCGAACTGCTGCGTCATTTCATGCTCCTCGTGTCAGTCGTGGTGTCGGTCGTGGTGTCGGTCGTGCCCGTGTCCGTGGTGTCTGTGGTGTCTGTGTCCGTCGTGTGGGTGGCCCTCGCGTCGTGCGCCTGGTCCGGCTGGTGTCGCGCCGCGTCGACGGTCGCCACGAGCTTGTCGAGGCTCTGGCCGAAGCCGATCTCGATGCCCGCGATGAAGTCCGCGGAGTCGACCGTGCTGTCGGTGACCTCGTAGCGGACATCGAGGTCCGTGCCGGGGCCGGAGGGCCGGAACGCGAGCTCGACGTGTGCGGTGAACGCCGTGCCGCCGTCGGGCAGCAGCGGGGAGAGCCGATACGCGAGCCGCTCGCCGGGCAGCGCCTCCTCGACCGTCCCTTCCGCCCGCCCCGCCACGAGGTCGGCGTCACCGGCGTCCTCGGCGTCCCGGTACTCCTGGACGATCCGCCCGCCCGGCCGGGCCTCGAAGACGAGCTCGGAGACCCGCAGATCGTCCGGCGTCCACCACCGCGCCAGCAGCGATGCTTCCGTCAGGTGGCGCCACACCGACTCGGGGTCGCCCGCGAGGGACCGCCGGAACCGGAACGAGCGGCCGTCCGCCCACCCCGGCGCCGCCGCGGCCAGCCGCTCAGCTCGCAGCGCCGCACCGTACCGGTCGAAGGCCGCGCGCGGTCCGCCGTCCCGGTCCGCCGCCTCCGCGAGCCGGCCGAGTGCGGTCGCCAACTCGCGCAGGGGCGCGGACTCCAAGGCGTAGATCCGGCGCTGGCCCGTCCGCTGCGAGGTGACGACACCGGCCCGCTCGAGCGTCTGGAGGTGTTTGGTCGTCTGCGGCTGCCGCGCCTCGGCGAGCCGGGCGAGGACACCGACCGAGCGGGGCTGGTCGGCCAGCAGGCTCACGAGCCGCCAGCGAACCGGGTCGGCCAATGCGGAGAGGAGTGCGTCCATGTCCATGAGTATTCGTTATGACGAATATTCGTGTCAAGGAATATCTCTGGGATTCCGTGAGAACCCTGACGATCTTGTGGCCGCCAGTGACCATCGCCCGTGACTGTCGCCGAAAAGCAGACGGTCAGTACTTTGATCCGCATCGCGGAATCGGGCATACTGCGCATGTGTCCGATGGGGAAGACGAGCGTGAACTGGCCGATGCGGTCGCCGTGCTGAAGGCCGCCGAGGGCCGGGTCGCCGAAGCGTTGCGTGCCTATCTGGCCCGGGACCCGGTCACGGGTCGGCCCGTGCACGGGCGGATCGGGCGGGCCGCGCAGATCACCGGGTGGGGCGAGCAGCGCGTCAAGGAGACCGTCACCCCGGCCCTGGCCGACCGTCGGCGGGCCAAGCGGAAGGACACCGGGGCATGAGTGACTTCGACGCGATCGACTCGCTGCTCGCCTCCGTCACGCTGGACGTCGACCTTCCTGACCCGCAGGCGCGCCGCGACCTGCGCGAGCAGGCGGGTCTGTCGAAGGCCCAGGTGGCGAGGGCGCTCGGGGTGAGCCCCTCCACGGTGAGCGGCTGGGAGACGAGCCGGGAGCCGACCGGCGAGGTCCGTGCGAAGTACGCGTACCTGCTGGACGGCCTGGCCGCGAAACTCGCGCCGCCCGCCCCGGAACCCGTACAAGCGGAACCCGCGGAACCCGAGGCCGGTGAACCGGAACCGGTGACGCAGGAGCCCGCGGCGCCGGACGTCGCGGCGGACCTGGCCGACGACGCCGACGACGCCGACGACGCCGACGACGCCGACGACGCCGACGACGTCGAGGCGTTGGCCACGCCCGAGCCCTGCGTCCTGTGCGGAAACCCCGCGGGGCAGCGGGTCGCCGGATTCCCCCAGCATCTGGACCCGGCCGACTGCGCCACCGCCGCACCCGCCGCACCCTCCGCCCCACGACAGGAGGAGAAGACGGCCTTGCGGCCCGGGACGAAGGCAGCCCCGCGGCCCGAGGCGAAGACGGCTCCGCGGACCATCCGGGACTTCGGTGCCGGTCGGCCCAAGATGCCGACGCGGCGCGCCTTCCAGCCGCCGTCCGAGTCGAGCGGCCTGATCGCCCGCTCCGTGGCGGCCGCCCTCGCCGCGTCCGGCGGAGACGTCGACGAGGCGACGGCCGCGCTGATCAAGAAGGCGATCCCGGACGCGATGGCGCTGCTGGACGAGACCCGCAAGGGCGCCCGCTACGACGTGGTCGCGCACCCGTGGATGCCGGACGTCCTGAAGAAGCAGGGCGCGCGGGGCGCCGACCAGGTCTGGGAGGCCAGGCCCAAGTGGACCCGGGATGCGCTGCCGCCGGGTGAGCACGAGGTGACCGCGCTCGACATCAACGGCGCGTACCTGAGTGCCCTCAAGACCCATCTGCCGATCGGGCAGTTGGAGCACTCGACCGGCTTCGACCACGACCGGCGCCGGGCCGGCGTCCACCTCATCACCCCGCCGCACTGGGAGCACGACGCGGTGCTGCCGAACCCGATCGGGCAGCGCGACGAACCGGGTCCGCTGTGGGTCACCGAACCCACGCTCCGCCTCCTGCAGCGGCTCTCGGGGCCCAAGCACGCGCTGTGCGAACCGCCCGAGATCCACGAGTCGTTCACGTCCGGGGCGACGGAGAACCTCCTGGAGAAGTTCCGCGTCGAGCTCAAGGAGGCCCGCGACGCCGCGATCGCCGCCGACGACGGGGTCACGCTGGAGTACGTGAAGGCGATGTACTCCAAGTTCGTCTCCACGATGGGGGAGTCGAACTACAACCGGGAGCTGTACCGCCCGGACTGGATGCACCTCATCCGCTCCCAGGCGTTCGCCAACCTCTGGATGAAGGCCCTCAAGGCCCACGAGGAAGGCCTGACCGTCGTGCGCGCCATGGGCACCGACGAGCTCCACGTCATCGGTGACTGGCGCCGCGTCTTCCCCGAAGGGCGTGCCGTGACCGAGGTGAAGGTCAAGGACGTGTACACCGCGGGCACCCCGGTCGACGAGCCGACCGGCCCGGGGGAGCAGCAGGACTGACTCACCCGCCGCGGTGTCCGCCGCGGCCCTTCTCGCGGCGCACGGCGATCCGGAGGGCCTCGTTCCCCGAAGTCGCCGCCGCGCGGCCGACGTTGGACGCGGGGCGCAGGCATGCCCGCGCCCCGCGCGAGAGCCGCACCGGCCACACCCACCTCACCCGGGCCCGTGTGCCCCGAGCCGACCGTTGTCCGCCCATCATCGCGGACCCGTCGTGACGCAGTCGTAATCTTGCAAAGTTGGATTCGAATCTTGCGTGCATCTGTGCGCTCCTCTTATCGTGACGGACCACCAGGGCAGTGCTTGGGCGTCACCCCTAGAGGAGCCGTAATGAAGCCCCGTAACCTCGCGATCCTTCTGACGACAGGACTCGCACTCACCGCCACCGCCTGCGGCGGAGACTCGAAGAGCTCCGATGCCGGTGGCGACGTCAGCATCACCGTGGCGTGTCAGCCGGCGAAGACCGCGCCGAAGACGCGCAAGGCCTGGGACGACGACGTCGCCGCGTTCGAGAAGGCGCACCCGGGCGTCAAGGTGAAGAGCACCGACCAGCAGCCGTGCTTCGACCCGAAGACCTTCGCGGCGAAGCTGGCCGGCGGCCAGATGGAGACCGTCTTCATGGTGCCGGTCACCAACTACGCCGACGTCATCGCCAAGAGGCAGGCCAAGGACATCACCGGTCAGACCGGTCTGGTGAAGAACTTCGGCGACATCAAGCAGGACGTCCGGGACATGGTCACCAAGGACGGCAAGGTGTACGGCGTCCCCAACGTCAGCTACAGCGTCGGACTCGTCTACAACCGCGCCCTGTTCACCAAGGCCGGGCTCGACCCCGACGCCCCGCCGAAGACCTGGGACGAGGTGCGCGCCGCGGCGAAGAAGATCGCGGGCCTCGGTGCCGGCTACGTCGGCTACGGCGAGTACGGCGGCGGCAACGTCGGTGGCTGGCACTTCGCGCAGTCGGTGTTCAGCCGCGGCGGCGAGATGGTCGTCGACGGCAAGGCCGCCTTCAACAGCCCCGAGGGCAAGGCCGTGCTGCAGAACCTCCACGACATGCGCTGGGAGGACAAGAGCACGGGCAGCAAGGTCCTCATCGGCTGGGAGACGCTGATGCAGCAGATGGCGGCCGGCAAGACGGGCATGATGCTCGGCGCCCCGGACGTCGTCACCGACGTCGTCCAGAAGTTCCAGGGCAAGGCCGCGGACTACGGCATCACCGGCATACCCGACGGCAAGGCGTCGCTCACCGGCGGCGAGGCGTACATGATCAACCCGAAGGCGAGCGCCGCCCAGACCAAGGCGGCCATGCAGTGGATCGACTTCGAGTTCAACACCCCGGGCAAGGGCCGCTTCGACTTCGCCCGCGGCAAGGCCAACGGCGAGGCCGTCGGCGTCCCGAACAACGACTACATGGGTGACTCGGCGACCGGCAAGACCCTCGCAGAAGACCGCAAGAAGAACGCAGCGCTCCCGGTCGAGAACTACGAGCCCTACGTGGAGTCCGCCACGGGCGTCGCCCTCAAGCTCGAACCGGAGAAGGCCCAGGAGCTCTACGCGGTGCTCGACGTGGCCATGTCCGCGGTCCTGACGCGGGAGAACGCCGACATCGACAAGCTGCTCTCGGACGCCGAGTCCAAGGCGAACTCGATTCTGGCGAAGAGCTGACGGCAACTGTCCCGGGGTGCCGTTCGGAGGGGGCGGCACCCCGCGTCGGCCCCCTCGGGGGCCGGAGTCGGGAACGGGAGATGACGATGGAAACACTCACCATGGAGCCGAAGCGGCAGCTCGCGCCGCGCCGTCGGCCACCGTCGAAGCGGCGCAGGGCGGTGCGGCGGAACCTGACCGCCTACGGATTCCTGTGCGCCGCGCTGTTCTGCTTCGCCATGTTCGCGTGGTGGCCGATCATCAGGGAAGTCGTCCTCAGCTTCCAGCAGACCAACCTCGTCGACCCGCCGACCTGGGTGGGCCTGGACAACTTCCGTACGGTGGTGGACGATCCGGCGTTCGGACAGGCCTGGCGCAACACCCTGGCCTTCACTCTGCTGGCGCTGCTCTGCGGCTACGTGGTGCCGTTCGCCGTCGCGATCGTCCTCAACGAGCTGCGGCACGCGCGGGGCTACCTCCGCTTCGTCGTCTACCTGCCGGTGATGCTGCCGCCGATCGTCTCGGTCCTGCTCTTCCGCTGGTTCTACGACCCGGGCCCCGGACTGTTCAACCAGGTCCTCGACTTCGTCGGCCTGCCGACCCTGGCCTGGCTCGACTCCACCGACACCGCGCTCATCTCCCTCGTCATCGTCGCCACGTGGATGAACCTGGGATCCGGGGTCCTCATCTATCTGGCGGCGCTGCAGAACATTCCCGGCGATCTGTACGAGGCCGCGGAACTCGACGGCGCGGGCATCCTCAAGCGGATCCGGCACGTCACCATCCCGCAGACCCGGCTGATCCTGCTGCTGATGTTGATGCTCCAGATCGTCGCCACGATGCAGGTGTTCATCGAGCCGTACATGCTCACGGGCGGCGGCCCGGAGAACGCGACGGTCACCGTCGCCTACCTCATGTACCAGTACGCCTTCGTCTACGGCGGCAACTACGGGGCGGGCAGCGCGCTCGGCCTGATGCTCATGGTCGTCCTGCTGGCGGTCGCCGCGGTTCAGCTCCGGCTGACCCGAGAGGAGAAGTAGCGCCATGGTGAACACCACCACCCGCCCCGAAGAGGCGACGAAGACCGGGGCTGCCGCGCGGCCGGCCCGGCGCGGCGACCGGAAGAAGCGGCGCGGCGGCTGGGCGGACGGCCACTCCAGGACCATCGTCTCGCCGCTCGAACTCAGGTCCCGCTGGGGCCGGAAGATCTACTGGACACTGCTCACCGCCATCGTGATCGTGTTCACCCTGGTCTTCGTCTTCCCGCTCTACTGGATGGTCACCGGCGCCATGAAGACGGGCGAGGAGATCGCCCAGATGCCGCCCACCCTGTTCCCGAAGTCCCCGGACTTCGGCGTGTTCGCGGACGCCTGGGAACTCTTCGACATCGGGACGCTGCTCAGGAACACCGTCTTCTACGCCGTCGGTGCCTGGCTGTTCGCGCTCGCCGTGGACGTCTCCGCCGCCTACGCGCTGTCCAAACTGCGGCCGATGCTCGGGAACGTGATCATGGCGGGCATGCTGGCCACGCTGATGATCCCGCCGATCGTCGTGATGATCCCGGCGTACATCACGGTCACCGACGTGCCGATCCTCGGCTGGCACCTGCTCAACTCGCCCTGGGCGATCTGGTTCCCGGTGGCCGCCAACGGCTTCAACATCTTCCTGCTGAAGCGGTTCTTCGACTCCATTCCGGACGAGATCCTGGAGGCCGCCGAGATCGACGGCGTGCCCCCGTGGCGCGTCCTCGTCTCGATCGTCCTGCCGATCTCCCGGCCCATCCTCGGCGTCGTCTCCATCTTCACCGTCGTCCTGGTCTTCAAGGACTTCGTCTGGCCTCTGCTGGTCCTTCCCGACAGCGAGAAGATGACCATCAGCGTCGGACTGTCCCAGACCGCGGGCGCGGTGACGCAGAACCAGATCATGGCCGGTCTCGTCATCGCGAGCGTCCCGATGATCATCGTGTTCTTCTTCTTCCAGCGCAGCATCATGGCGGGCCTCACCGCCGGCAGCCTCAAGGGCTGAACACGCCCGGCCCGCCGACCCGCCCACACCCAGAGCACTCCGCCGCCGGTCCACCTGTCCATGCCCCCGCCCGACCGGTGGCGGAGTTCCCACCTGCCCGAAAGGACCGTCACGTGGCAGCTGTTCCCTCGTCCCGCACCGCAGACTGGTGGCGCGACGCCGCCATCTACCAGGTGTATCCCCGGAGCTTCGCGGACGGCGACGGAGACGGCACCGGGGACCTGGCGGGCGTCCGCACCCGGCTGCCGTACCTCGCCGAACTCGGCGTCGACGCCGTGTGGTTCACCCCCTGGTACCTCTCCCCGCTGGTCGACGGCGGCTACGACGTGGCCGACTACCGGACCATCGACCCCGCCTTCGGCACTCTGGAGGAGGCCGAGAAGCTGATCTCCGAGGCGGCCGACCTGGGCATCAGGGTCATCATCGACATCGTGCCGAACCACGTCTCCGACCAGCACGCCTGGTTCCAGGCGGCGTTGGCGGCCGGCCCCGGCAGCCCCGAGCGGGAGCTGTTCCACTTCAGGCCCGGCCGCGGCGAGCACGGCGAACTGCCGCCGAACGACTGGCCGTCGCAGTTCGCCGGAACGACCTGGACCCGGGTGCCCGACGGCGAGTGGTACCTCCACCTGTTCACCCCCGAACAGCCCGACCTCAACTGGGCCCACCCCGCCGTCCGGCGCGAGCACGAGGACGTGCTCCGCTTCTGGTTCGAACGCGGCGTCGCCGGCGTCCGCATCGACTCCGCCGCGCTGCCCGCCAAGCACCCGCAACTGCCCGACTTCGTCGAGGGTGTCGACCCGCACCCGTACATCGACCAGGACGAACTCCACGACATCTACCGCTCCTGGCGGGCGCTCGCCGACGAGTACGGCGGCGTGTTCGTCGGCGAGGTCTGGCTGCCGGACGCCGAACGCTTCGCCCGCTACCTCCGCCCCGATGAACTGCACACCGCGTTCAACTTCAACTTCCTCGCCTGTCCCTGGGACGCCGGCCGGCTGCGCCGCACCATCGACGACACCCTCGCCGAGCACGCACCCGTGGGCGCCCCGGCCACCTGGGTCCTGTGCAACCACGACGTGACCCGCACCGTCACCCGGTACGGCCGCGCCGACACCGCCTTCGACTTCGCCACGAAGGCCTTCGGCACGCCCACCGATCCGGCCCTCGGTACCCGGCGGGCCCGCGCCGCGGCCCTGCTCACCCTGGCCCTGCCCGGCTCCGTCTACCTGTACCAGGGCGAGGAACTGGGCCTGCCCGAGGCGGAGATACCGCTGACCCGCATCCAGGACCCGATGCACTTCCGCTCCGGCGGCATCGATCCGGGCCGCGACGGCTGCCGGGTGCCCCTGCCGTGGACCGCCGACGCGCCCGCGTACGGCTTCGGTCCGGCCGGCGAACCGTGGCTCCCGCAGCCCGACGACTGGGCGCGGTACGCCGTCGACCGGCAGAGCGCCCGCCCCGACTCCATGCTCTCCCTCTACCGCACCGCGCTGCGCCTGCGCCGGTCCGTGGCGGGTTTCGGGGACGGCCCGATGAGCTGGCTCCCGGCCGCGGACGGGGTTCTGGCCTTCACCCGCCCGCACGGCCTCATCTGCGTGGTGAACCTCGCCGACCGCCCGGCCGAGCTGCCCGCCCACGGACAACTGCTGCTCTCCAGCGGGCCGTTGGACGCGGACGGGCGGCTGCCGAGCGATACGGCGGTGTGGCTGAGGGCCTGACGGCACGCAGGCGCACCACCGGGCAGGCCGGTCAAGATTGCAAGATTTGACCGCAAAGACAGAACAGAAATTGCGTTAGGCTTGCAATCATGACGCGACGACTTGCTCAAGTTGCGAAGAAGGTCGGGGTCAGCGAAGCGACGGTCAGCCGGGTCCTCAACGGGAGGGCCGGAGTCTCCGAGACGACACGGCAGTCCGTCCTGACCGCGCTGGACGTCCTGGGGTACGAGCGGCCGACTCAGCTGCGGGGCGAGCGCTCGCGCCTCGTCGGCCTCGTGATCCCGGAGCTGCAGAACCCGATCTTCCCCGCGTTCGCCGACGTGATCGGGGGAGCCCTCGCCCAGCGGGGGCTCACCCCGGTGCTCTGCACGCAGACGAAGGGCGGCGCCGCGGAGGCCGACTACGTGGACCTCCTGCTCCAGCAGCAGGTCTCCGGCGTCGTCTTCGCGGGCGGCCTCTTCGCGCAGGCCGACGCGCCGCACGCGCACTACCACCGCCTCGCCGAGCGCAAGATCCCGGTCGTGTTCATCAACGCGCCCGTCAAGGGCCTCGACTTCCCCTGCGTCGCCTGCGACGACTCGGTCGCCGCCGAGCAGGCCTGGCGCCATCTCGCCTCCCTCGGGCACGAGCGGATCGGCCTGGTGCTCGGCCCCGCGGACCACGAGCCGTCGCGCCGCAAGCTCGCGGCCGCGCGGCTGGTGGCGCAGGCCTCGGGCGCACCGCTGTCCGACGCGTTCGTCGAGCGGTCGATCTTCTCGCTGGAGGGCGGACAGGCCGCGGCCGCGCGCCTGCTGGAGCGCGGCGTCACCGGCATCGTCTGCGCCAGCGACCCCATCGCCCTCGGTGCCATCCGGGCCGCCCGCAGGCGAGGGCTCTCGGTGCCGCGCGATCTGTCGGTCGTCGGGTTCGACGACTCGTCCTTCATGACCTGCACCGAGCCACCGCTGTCGACGGTGCGCCAGCCCATCGAGGCGATGGGCCGGGCGGCGGTCGACCTCCTGTGTGCGCAGATCCAGGGCGCCCAGAGCCACCCCGGCGAGCTGCTCTTCGAGCCCGAACTCCTGGTGCGCGGCTCGACCGCCCCGCCCGCTCCCGGCTGACCCGGGACCAGGGTTCAGCCGGAGGCGGCACTCACCCTGATCCCGGCGAGCACCGTGTCGAGCAGCCGGTCGAACTCCGCCACCGACCCGACGTCACTCAGCAGGGGAGCGAGTGCGGCCGTCGTCGGGTGGGCGGCGGCATCGAACTCCCCTACCGGAGCGGGGACTTCGGGCCCTTCGCCGGTACGGGCCAGCAGGTGTCCGTTCAGGAACCCGAACAGCACCCCGGGCGTGTCCGCCACCACCCGGTCGGGCAGCCCCGCCGCGCGCATCGCCGTCACCAGCCGCTCCACGGCGGCGACGGTCACCGGTGAGGTCCGGGCGCGTACGACCACCAGGGGGAAGACCCGAGGATGGCGGCAGGCCACGGCCCGGTAGCCGTGCGCCGTGCGGCGGGCGATCTCCGCCCAGTCGTCCGACGCCTCCGCGGCACCGATCTCCACCTCGTGGAGCACGGCCTCGGAGGCGGCGTCGAGCAGGGCCGCCTTGCCCTTCACGTGGTGATAGATCGACATCGGGTCGACCCCGAGTTCGTCGGCGAGCCTGCGTACGCCGAAGCGCTCCAGACCGTCGCGGTCGACGAGCGCGACGGCCGCGGTCGCGATGCGGTGCCGGTCGAGCCCCGCCGAGGTGCCCCGTGCCCGTCGCGCCACGTCAGTCCCCTCCGGCCGGCAAACCTACGGCGTAGAACTTACCGCACGCAGCCGGCAGGACGCCCCCGCCGAACGGCCGCCACGCCCCTACAGCCGCTCGGCGAACGCCCGTGCGGCGGCCAGGTCCGCATCGCCCGGGCGCCCCTTGTGGAGACCGCCGACGACCTTGAAGGGCCCCCACGTGTCGAAGCCCCGGCACGAGAAGGGCGACTCTGTCACCTCGTACCCCTTGCCCGCGAGGAGCTGGGCCGACGGCCGGGCGAACGGCATCAGCGGCAGCTCAGGCAGCCCGCTGGTCGCGAACACGAAAGCCCGGCCCCGTCCGTCGGGAAGGGCCCGGACGAACGCGGTCAGACGCGGGTGGAGCCTGCCGTAGAACACGCCGGAGCCGAATCCGACGAGGCCGGCGGCGGCCACCTCCGCCGGGTCGGCCTCCTCGGGCGGGACGACCTTCGCGTCCAGGACCTGGGCCATGGCGCCGGCGACCCGACGGGTGTTGCCGTGGGACACGGAGGTGCACACGATGAGGGCGTTCATTGCGCTGGTCCTTTCACTGGCCTGTGCCCACGGGACTGCACAGCCACGCCGTACGTGACATCCCCCGCACCGGGACCGGCCTCGGGTCAGATCTCGAAGATCCCGTAACCGAGACCGTCCGCCCGGATGCGGCCGTCACCGACCTCGACGCCCCGCGCCAGGACCGGAGCGGCGTGGTCGACCGGGGCGTCCAGTTCGGCCGCGGCACGGCGCGGGTTGACGACGACGAGGTGGTTCCCGCCGCGTACGTACACCAGGGGATAGCCGTCGTGCAGCACTTCCGTGGCGGCCCGCGAGCCCAACTCCGGCCGGGACGTGCGCAGTTCGATCAGACGGCGGACCAGGTGCAGCAGGGAGCCGTCGTCGGCCCGCTGGGCGGCGACGTTCGGCCGGGCCGGGTCCGGATCGAGCGGCAGGTACAGCCCCTCCGCGGGCGCCGTGGAGAAGCCGGCGTTCGCCGTGTCGTCCCACTGCATCGGAGTGCGCGAGCCCGCCCGGTTGTAGCGCGGGCCGAGCCGGCTGCCCTCGTGGTCCGGCAGGCCCGGCACGTACCGCATGCCGATCTCGTCGCCGTAGTAGATCGCGGGCACCGTCGGCCAGGTCAGGTGGAAGGCGAAGGCCGCGGGCAGCTGCTCCGCCGTGCGCGGGCCGCAGGCCAGCCGGGAGAAGTCGTGGTTGGCGGTGGGCAGGCAGGCGTACCCCGTGTCCCCGATGGTGTCGGTGACGGACCGCCAGATGTCGAGGAACGTCTGCGGGGAGCCGAGTCCTTCGGCGCCGAAGTACGGCGACAGCGGCTGCCACTGCTCGTTGACCGTGCCCTCGAAGTTGTTCCACAGCGAGCGCAGGGCGATCCCGTCCCGTACGGGACCGAACTGCAGGAAGAAGTCACCGTGGAACCCCGCCGGCACCGACGTCGCCGGATCGCCCCACTCGGAGAGCAGGGCGGCCTGCGGATGCCGCGCGTCGAGCCAGCCCCGCAGCTCGCGCCAGAGCTTCACCGTCTCCTGTTGGCCCGGGTCGTCCTTGACGAGCGACGCCGCCATGTCGACGCGGAATCCCGACAGGCCGATCGACAGCCAGTGGTCCATCACCTCGCGCAGCGCCTGCCGGTTGGCGAGCGGCCCCTCGGCGTCGACGGGCAGCCGCCACGGCTCGGCCGGATCCGGGCGCGCGTAACCGAAGTTGAGGGCGGGCTGCGAGGCGAAGAAGTTCGGCAGGTAGAAGCCGGGGCGGGGTCCCGGCGAGGCGACGAAGCCGGCGGGCAGCGTCGCCGGGTCCCGTGGATCCGCCCAGATGTACCGCTGGTCGGCGGGGTCGGCGGCGGACGCCGTGAACCACGGGTGCTCGTCCGACGTGTGTCCGGCCACGAGGTCGAGCAGCACCCGGATGCCGCGGCTCCGGGCCGCCTCGACCAGCCGGACCAGGTCGGCGTCGGTGCCGTAGCGCGGGGCGACGGAGAAGTAGTCGCTCACGTCGTAGCCCGCGTCGCGGAACGGCGAGGCGAAGCACGGATTGAGCCAGACGGTGTTCACCCCGAGCCAGGCGAGGTGGTCGAGCCGCGACTCGATGCCGGCGAAGTCGCCGATGCCGTCGCCGTCGGAGTCGGCGAAGCTCTGCGGATAGATCTGGTAGAGGACGGCATCGGCGAGCCACTCGGTGGCGGGGCGTGCGGTTGGTGACACGGGACGGCCCTTCGC
>NZ_JAMOLN010000108.1 GCF_024448165.1 Streptomyces longispororuber | reverse complement strand
CGGGCAACCCGCTCTTCCGCGTCCGGTACGCCCACGCCCGCAGCCGCGCCCTGACCAGGAACGCGGCGGACCTCGGGTTCACCCGCACCCCCGGTGACCCGTCCGGCCACGACGACCTCGTGGCCGTTCTCGCCGACCACCCGCGCGTCCTCGCCGCGGCCGCCCGGCACCGCGCCCCCGACCGTCTCGCCCGCCACCTCGTCGACGTCGCCGACGCCCTGCTCCCGCTGGCCGGCGCCGTGCTGCCGCAGGGCGAGGAGAAACCCTCGGCCGCCCACCGCGCCCGGCTCGCGCTCGCCGAAGCCACCGGGACGGTGCTCGCAGGCGGCCTGACCCTGCTCGGCATCGACGCCCCGGACCATCTGTAAAGAAGAGAGCGCACCGCAGCCATGAGCCGTTCCGCACACCCCGCAGGCCCCCGCCACGCCGACGTCCTGCCCGAGGGTCACTACGCCGCGCCGCCGGCCGACCTGAACGTCCTCGACCCGAAGGTCTGGTCGCAGACCGTCACGCGCGCCGCCGACGGCGCCGTCAGCGTCGGCGGCATCGAAGTGGCCCGGCTCGCCGAGGAGTTCGGCACCCCCGCGTACTTCCTCGACGAGGCCGACTTCCGGGCCCGGTGCGCCGCGTGGCGCGACGCCTTCGGCCCGGACGCGGACGTGTTCTACGCGGGCAAGGCGTTCCTGTCCCGGGCCGTCGTGCGCTGGCTGCACGAGGAGGGGCTCAATCTGGACGTCTGCTCGGGCGGTGAGCTGAGCACCGCGCTCTCCGCGGGCATGCCCGCCGAGCGCATCGCCTTCCACGGCAACAACAAGACGGAGGAGGAGATCGAGCGCGCCGTCGAAGCCGGTGTCGGGCGCATCGTTCTCGACTCCTTCCAGGAGATCGTGCGCGTCGCCCACATCGCCGACCGGCTCGGCAAGCGGCAGCGCGTGCAGATCCGCGTGACCGTGGGCGTCGAGGCCCACACCCACGAGTTCATCGCCACCGCGCACGAGGACCAGAAGTTCGGCATCGCGCTCGCGGGCGGGCAGGCCGCCGAGGCCGTGCGCCGGGCGCTGAAGCTGGACGGCCTGGAGCTCATCGGCATCCACTCGCACATCGGGTCGCAGATCTTCGACATGGCCGGCTTCGAGGTCGCCGCCCGCCGCGTCGTCGGCCTGCTCGCCGAGATCCGCGACGAGCACGGCGTCGAGCTGCCCGAGATCGACCTCGGCGGCGGCCTCGGCATCGCGTACACCAGCGACGACGACCCGCGCGAGCCGCACGAGATCGCCAAGGCGCTCAACGAGATCGTGACGCGCGAGTGCGAGGCCGCCTCCTTGAGAACCCCTCGCATCTCGGTCGAGCCGGGCCGCGCCATCGTCGGCCCGACCGCCTTCACGCTGTACACCGTCGGCACCGTCAAGCCACTCGACGGCCTGCGGACCTACGTCTCCGTCGACGGCGGCATGTCCGACAACATTCGCACCGCGCTCTACGACGCCGAGTACACCGTCGCCCTCGTCTCGCGCCGCTCCGACGCCGAGCCCGCGCTGGTCCGGGTCGTCGGCAAGCACTGTGAGAGTGGCGACATCGTGGTCAAGGACGCGTTCCTGCCGGCCGACGTCGCACCGGGCGACCTGATCGCCGTCCCGGCCACCGGCGCGTACTGCCGCTCCATGGCCAGCAACTACAACCACGCACTTCGCCCGCCCGTCGTCGCCGTGCGCGACGGTGCGGCCCGGGTGATCGTCCGGCGTGAGACGGAGGAAGATCTCCTGCGTCTCGACGTCGGATAAATGAAATATCCGTCTCACGATCCGGACCAGGGGCGGAAACCCCGGTCCGGTGGGTGAGACTGGTTCCACCGTAGAGAACCGTCGACATCCGTCGAGACACGTCGACGTTCGAGAAGCAGTAGAGGAAACGAGGTCGGATGATGCGTACGCGTCCGCTGAAGGTGGCGCTGCTGGGCTGTGGGGTCGTCGGCTCAGAGGTGGCGCGCATCATGACGACGCACGCCGATGACCTCGCCGCCCGGATCGGCGCTCCCGTGGAGCTCGCGGGTGTCGCCGTCCGGCGTCCCTCGAAGGTGCGCGAGGGCATCGACCCCGCGCTCGTCACCACCGACGCCACCGCGCTCGTCAAACGCGGCGACATCGACGTGGTCGTCGAAGTCATCGGAGGGATCGAGCCCGCGCGCTCCCTCATCACCACCGCCTTCGAGCACGGCGCCTCCGTCGTCTCGGCCAACAAGGCGCTGCTCGCCCAGGACGGCGAGGCCCTGCACGCCGCGGCCCTCGACCACGACGCCGACCTGTACTACGAAGCCGCCGTGGCCGGTGCGATCCCGCTGATCCGGCCGCTGCGCGAGTCGCTCGCCGGCGACAAGGTCAACCGCGTCCTGGGGATCGTGAACGGCACCACGAACTTCATCCTCGACAAGATGGACTCGACCGGCGCCGGCTACCAGGAGGCCCTCGACGAGGCCACCGCCCTGGGGTACGCGGAAGCCGACCCGACCGCCGACGTCGAGGGCTTCGACGCCGCCGCCAAGGCCGCCATCCTCGCCGGGATCGCCTTCCACACCCGGGTCCGGCTCGACGACGTGTACCGCGAGGGCATGACCGAGGTGACCGCCGCCGACTTCGCGTCCGCGAAGGAGATGGGCTGCACCATCAAGCTGCTCGCCATCTGTGAGCGGGCCGCCGACGGCGGTTCCGTCACCGCCCGCGTGCACCCCGCGATGATCCCGCTCGACCACCCGCTCGCCTCCGTGCGCGGCGCGTACAACGCCGTGTTCGTCGAGGCCGAGGCCGCGGGCCAGTTGATGTTCTACGGGCCCGGTGCCGGCGGTTCGCCGACCGCGTCCGCCGTACTCGGCGACCTCGTCGCCGTCTGCCGCAACCGCCTCAACGGCGCGACGGGACCCGGCGACTCCGCGTACACGCAGCTGCCCGTCTCCCCGATGGGCGACGTCGTGACGCGGTACCACATCAGCCTCGACGTGGCCGACAAGCCGGGTGTCCTCGCCCAGGTAGCGACGGTCTTCGCCGAGCACGGGGTCTCCATCGACACCGTGCGGCAGTCGGGGAAGGACGGCGAGGCCTCCCTCGTCGTCGTCACCCACCGCGCGGCGGACGCGGCCCTCACCGGGACCGTGGACGCGCTGCGTCAGCTCGACACCGTGCGCGGTGTCGCCAGCATCATGCGTGTTGAAGGGGAGTAGCAGGGATGACCGGAATGACCCACCAGTGGCGCGGCATCATCGAGGAGTACCGGGACCGGCTCCCGGTGACCGACACCACGCCGGTCGTGACGCTGCGCGAGGGCGGCACGCCGCTCGTGCCCGCGCAGGTGCTCTCCGAGCGCACGGGCTGTGAGGTCCACCTGAAGGTCGAGGGCGCCAACCCCACCGGCTCCTTCAAGGACCGCGGCATGACCATGGCCATCACCAAGGCCAAGGAGGAGGGCGCGCAGGCCGTCATCTGCGCCTCCACCGGCAACACGTCGGCGTCCGCCGCGGCCTACGCGGTGCGCGCCGGAATGGTCTGCGCGGTGCTCGTGCCGCGCGGCAAGATCGCGCTCGGCAAGATGGGCCAGGCGCTGGTCTACGGCTCGAAGATCCTCCAGGTCGACGGCAACTTCGACGACTGCCTGAATCTGGCCCGCGCCCTCTCCGAGAACTACCCGGTGGCGCTGGTCAACTCCGTCAACCCGTTCCGCATCGAGGGCCAGAAGACCGGCTCGTTCGAGATCGTGGACGCGCTCGGCGACGCCCCCGACATCCACGTCCTGCCGGTCGGCAACGCCGGAAACATCACGGCCTACTGGAAGGGCTACAAGGAGTACGCGGCCGACGGAGTGTCGTCGCGCACGCCGCGCATGTGGGGCTTCCAGGCTTCCGGTTCCGCGCCGATCGTGCGCGGCGAGGTCGTCAAGGACCCGTCGACCATCGCGACCGCAATCCGCATCGGGAACCCGGCGTCGTGGGACTACGCGCTCGCCGCGCGCGACGAGTCCGGCGGCTTCATCGACGAGGTGACGGACCGTGAGATCCTGCGCGCCTACAAGCTGTTGGCGTCCCAGGAGGGCGTCTTCGTCGAGCCCGCGTCCGCCGCGTCCGTCGCCGGTCTGCTGAAGGCCGCCGAGCAGGGCAAGGTCGACCGGGGCCAGAAGATCGTCTGCACCGTCACGGGCAACGGTCTGAAGGACCCCGACTGGGCCGTCGCCGGCGCTCCGCAGCCGGTCACCGTGCCGGTCGACGCGGCCGCCGCGGCCGAGCGCCTCGGCCTCGCCTGACGGTCCTGCGCAGCCGCTGATACGCCGTCAACTGGACGTATCCGCACAGGGGGTGCACAGGGGGCTTACGACACGCATCGTGCGCCTCCTGTGCGCCCTATGTCGCCACAGAACCTTCCTTCGATAGGCTGTACCGAACCCGCCCACCGCATATGCCGTGGTGCCGCCGCCATTGCGTTCTTCGCGGCCCGGGTGTCGTCCTACGCAGCACAAGACATCGGAAGTCTCGGAAGTTTTCGAAACATCCCGCAGCTCAAGGAGAGTCATCGAGCGATGGCCGGTCCCGCGTTCCGCGCCGCCGCCGTCAGGGTGCGCGTCCCCGCCACCAGCGCCAACCTCGGCCCGGGCTTCGACAGCCTCGGCCTGTCGCTGGGGCTCTACGACGACGTGGTCGTCAGGGTCGCCGACTCCGGGCTGAACATCGACATCGCAGGTGAGGGCTCCGAGACCCTGCCGCGCGACGAGTCGCACCTCCTCGTACGGTCCCTGCGCACGGCCTTCGACCTGCTCGGCGGGCAGCCGCGCGGCCTCGAGATCGTCTGCGCCAACCGGATTCCGCACGGCCGCGGCCTCGGCTCCTCCTCCGCCGCCATCGTCGCGGCGGTCGTCGCCGCGCGGGCCGTGACCATAGGCGGTGACGCCCGGCTCGACGACACGGCGCTGCTGGAGCTCGCCACCGAGATCGAGGGCCACCCCGACAACGTGGCCCCCTGCCTGCTCGGCGGCTTCACCATCGCCTGGATGGAGGCCGGCGCGGGGCGGGCGATCCGCCTCGACGCGGCCGATTCCATCGTTCCGGTGGTTTTCGTACCGGGGAAGCCGGTCCTCACCGAGATGGCACGAGGACTGCTGCCGCGCACCGTCCCCCATGTGGACGCCGCGGCCAACGCGGGCCGGGCGGCCCTGCTCGTCGAGGCGCTGACCAGGC
Source organism: Streptomyces longispororuber (assembly GCF_024448165.1). Classification (GTDB taxonomy): domain Bacteria; phylum Actinomycetota; class Actinomycetes; order Streptomycetales; family Streptomycetaceae; genus Streptomyces; species Streptomyces longispororuber_A. Next base: position 28,937 of record NZ_JAMOLN010000108.1, on the reverse strand, counting down.
GCCCCGAGCTGCTGCTGCCGGCCACCGAGGACCGTCTCCACCAGGAGTACCGGGCTCCGGCGATGCCGGAGAGTGCCGCACTGGTGGAGCGGCTGCGGGCCGACGGGGTGCCCGCGATGATCTCCGGGGCGGGGCCGACGGTCATCGCCCTGGTGGAGGACGGCGCGGCCGACAAGGTCGCCCGGCTGGCCGGCGAGGGGTGGGCGGCCAACCGTCTGGCCCTCGACGTCGACGGAGCGAGCGTGCTGCCGCTGGGCTCCTCCGGCATCTGATCAAAAGCGTCGGTTGCCGGATTTCGAGAAGGGGGAATGTTTGTTGGATCCGGTAGTGTTAACCTCAAGTCTGCACCCGACCCCACCATGGCGAGGTGCTGTGTGTCCCCGTCCGGGACAACCATTCTTCCGGGAGCCTCCCCAGCAAATCTGCGCAGTGTCCTTGCACGTCGGGACGCGGCTCTGATTGCTGTCGTGCATGCTCCGGAACCGGCGTGATCGAGCCGCGTGACACAGAAATTCAGTGCACCCGCGGAATCGCGAATCGCCGTCACCAATGAATTCTCCCGCCTCATCGGCGGACAACCGCCCCGGCACGGTCCTTACAGGCAGGACCACCGCCGGACAGCACAACCGGTCGCCGAGCCAGACAGGCCGACGTCCGCTCCAGGGAAGGACCCTTCGTGAGCGACACCACCGATCTGATGGGCGTGACTGCCGACAGCTCTGCTGCCGCGCCCGCCGCGTCCTCTGCGGACGCCTCTGCCGCGCCCGCCTCCGGTGCTTCGGGCTCCCGGCGGCGCCGCGGTACCGGCCTTGACGGCATGGTGCTGGCCGAGCTGCAGCAGGTCGCATCGGGCCTCGGCATCAGGGGCACCGCGCGGATGCGCAAGAGCCAGCTGATCGAGGTCATCAAGGAGGCGCAGGCGGGCGGCGGCGCCCCCGCGAAGAGCGCTGACGCCGCCGAGGCGAAGCCGAAGCGCCGGGCCACCTCGAAGGCCCGTACCGGCGACGAGCCCGCGGCCGACGCCGCGCCCGCGAAGACCGCCGCCAAGGCGGACAAGGCCGAGACCGCCGACGCCAAGGCGAAGAAGGCCACCGCCCAGCAGCAGATCGACATCCCGGGCCAGGGCGCCGGGGACGAGCAGCCGGCCGGCGAGCGCCGTCGGCGCCGTGCCACCGCCGAGGCGGGCAGCCCGGAGACCGTCGCCGCCGAGGCCGGCTCCGTGAAGACGGAGCAGAAGCAGGACAACCAGGCGGAGAACAAGGGCGACGGTCAGGACGGCGGCAACGAGGGCCGTCGTGAGCGCCGTGACCGCCGTGACCGTGGTGGCCGCGACCGCGACCGCCGCGGCGGCAAGGGCGACGACCAGGGCCAGGGCAACAAGGACCAGGGCGGCCGTCAGGACCGGCAGCAGCAGGGTGGCGGCCGTCAGGACCGCGACCGCGACCGCAACAACGGCCCGCAGGACGACGACGACTTCGAGGGTGGCCGCCGTGGCCGCCGGGGCCGTTACCGCGACCGCCGTGGGCGTCGCGGGCGTGACGAGGGCTTCGGCAACGAGCCGCAGGTCTCCGAGGACGACGTCCTGATCCCCGTCGCGGGCATCCTCGACATCCTCGACAACTACGCCTTCATCCGTACGTCGGGCTACCTGCCGGGTCCCAACGACGTCTACGTCTCCCTCGCCCAGGTCCGCAAGAACGGCCTGCGCAAGGGTGACCACGTCACCGGTGCGGTCCGTCAGCCGAAGGAAGGCGAGCGCCGCGAGAAGTTCAACGCGCTCGTCCGCCTCGACTCGGCGAACGGCATGGCGGCCGAATCCGGCCGCGGGCGACCGGAGTTCAACAAGCTGACGCCCCTGTACCCGCAGGACCGCCTCCGCCTGGAGACGGACCCGGGCGTGCTGACCACCCGCATCATCGACCTCGTGTCGCCGATCGGTAAGGGCCAGCGCGGTCTGATCGTGGCCCCGCCGAAGACCGGCAAGACCATGATCATGCAGGCGATCGCCAACGCGATCACGCACAACAACCCCGAGTGCCACCTGATGGTCGTCCTGGTCGACGAGCGTCCGGAAGAGGTCACCGACATGCAGCGGTCGGTCAAGGGCGAGGTCATCTCCTCGACCTTCGACCGCCCGGCCGAGGACCACACGACGGTCGCCGAGCTCGCCATCGAGCGCGCCAAGCGTCTCGTCGAGCTCGGTCACGACGTCGTCGTGCTGCTCGACTCCATCACGCGTCTGGGCCGTGCCTACAACCTGGCGGCGCCGGCCTCCGGCCGCATCCTGTCCGGTGGTGTCGACTCGACCGCCCTGTACCCGCCGAAGCGCTTCTTCGGTGCGGCCCGCAACATCGAGGACGGCGGCTCGCTGACCATCCTCGCCACCGCGCTGGTGGACACCGGGTCCCGCATGGACGAGGTGATCTTCGAGGAGTTCAAGGGCACCGGCAACATGGAGCTCAAGCTCGACCGGAAGCTCGCCGACAAGCGCATCTTCCCGGCGGTGGACGTCGACGCGTCCGGTACCCGCAAGGAAGAGATCCTGCTCGGCAGCGACGAGCTCGCGATCACCTGGAAGCTGCGTCGCGTGCTGCACGCGCTCGACCAGCAGCAGGCGATCGAGCTGCTGCTCGACAAGATGAAGCAGACGAAGTCCAACGCGGAGTTCCTGCTGCAGATCCAGAAGACGACGCCGGCGCCGGGCAACGGCAACGACTGACGTCCGTACTTCACGAGCTGAGCCCCGTCGCACCCGCGGCGGGGCTCAGCCCTTTTCGCGGCCCCGGAGACCTTCACCACATGCATAAGAATCCGGGGCGGCTGTGAAGCATGCGGCACATGTGCATGAAAGTGCAGGTCAGATGGGCTGGGGACTTTGGTCCCGTTACGTTGCGTGAGGGTGGGTACTCGCTGGGGACACAGTTCGCTGTGCAACCCTTCTTCCCGGTTCGCCGTCACACGGGGTGAAGAGCAAAGCGGGCCACACCGAAGCAGGGCAGACAAACCAGCGAGGAGCACATGCCGGACCGTGACAGCACCCCCGGGCGCCGGCGCGCCAAGGGCCGCCGCCGCAAGCCACGCAGCGGACGCGGCAAGGCGCTGCGCATCGTGGCGTGGAGCGCCGCGGGCGTGGTCGTCCTCGGCGGCACCGGGCTCGGGTACGTCTACTTCAAGCTCAACGGCAACATCAAGAGCGTGGACATCAACGCGGCCCTGGGCACGGACCGCCCCGAGAACGTCGACAACGGCTCGCAGGACATCCTCGTGCTCGGCTCCGACAGCCGCGCCGGTGACAACAAGACGGTCGGCGGCGGCCAGGACGAGGGCTCGGCCCGCTCGGACACCGCGATGGTCGTCCACATCTACAAGGGCCACAAGAAGGCCAGCATCGTCTCCATACCCCGGGACACGCTGATAGACCGGCCGTCCTGCACGAGCAAGGACGGCACCGAGTACCCGGCCGCGCACGACGTCATGTTCAACTCGGCCTACTCCACCGGCGGCGCGGCCTGCGCGGTCAAGACCGTCGAGTCCCTCAGCGGCATCCGCATGGACCACTACGTCGAGGTCGACTTCAGCGGCTTCCAGGAGCTGATCGACGACCTCGGCGGCGTCGAGGTCACCACCAGCAAGGCGATCGACGACCCCGACAGCCATCTGAAGCTCGACGCCGGCACCCACCAGCTCGACGGCGAGCAGGCCCTCGGCCTCGTCCGCACCCGGCACGGCGTCGGCGACGGCAGCGACCTGGGCCGCATCCAGCTCCAGCAGGCGTTCATGAAGGCCCTGATGGACCAGATCAAGCACGTCGGCGTCTTCGCCAACCCGAAGAAGCTGTACGACCTCGCGGACACCGCCACCAAGTCCGTGACCACGGACTCCGAGCTGGCGTCGGTGAAGGACCTGACCTCGTTCGCGAACGGGCTCAAGGGCATCGGTTCCAACGACATGAACATGGTCACGCTGCCGGTCCAGTACGACCCGGCCGACGCCAACCGCGTCCTTGTCGACGAGACCAAGTCCGACCAGGTCTGGAAGGCCCTCAAGGCCGACCGGGCGGTGCCGAAGGCCGCCACCGAGGACACCGCGACCGGCACGGCCGACGGCGTGGTCCAGTAGCCGGGAATAGTTCCGGCCGTACCCCGGTTTGGGGAGATGCGGCCAGTCCTGGCAGACTGGTACGTCGGCTCCGGTTCACGCTCCCGCAATCCGCGTCTGCGACCCGGCGCCCTCCCGAACCTAGGAGACACCTTGAAGCGCGACATCCACCCCGAGTACGTCGAGACGCAGGTCAGCTGCACCTGTGGCGCGTCGTTCACCACCCGTAGCACCATCTCGTCCGGCACCGTCCGTGCCGAGGTCTGCTCCGAGTGCCACCCGTTCTACACGGGCAAGCAGAAGATCCTCGACACCGGTGGCCGCGTGGCCCGCTTCGAGGCCCGCTTCGGCAAGGCTGCCGCTGCCAAGAAGTAGCGAGGCTCCAGCGCCGGTCTCCGGTGCCCCTTTCGCGGGGGCACCGGGACCGGCGCTTTGCGGTGCAGCCCCTCTTTTGACCCCCGTACAAGCAGGAGCCGGAGATGTTCGAGGCCGTCGAGGACCTGATCGGTGAGCACGCCGACCTGGAGAAGAAGCTCGCGGACCCGTCGGTCCACGCGGACCAGGCGAACGCGCGCAAGCTGAACAAGCGTTACGCCGAGCTCACCCCGATCGTCGCGACGTACCGCTCCTGGAAGCAGACCGGCGACGACATCGAGACGGCCAAGGAACTGGCCGCCGACGACCCGGACTTCGCGGCCGAGGTCAAGGAGCTCGACAAGCAGCGCGAGGAGATCACCGAGAAGCTGCGGCTTCTCCTGGTGCCCCGTGACCCGTCCGACGACAAGGACGTCATCCTCGAGATCAAGGCCGGCGCCGGCGGCGACGAGTCGGCGCTCTTCGCCGGCGACCTGCTGCGCATGTACCTGCGGTACGCGGAGCGCGTCGGCTGGAAGACCGAGATCATCGACTCCACCGAGTCCGAACTGGGCGGCTACAAGGACGTCCAGGTCGCGGTGAAGACCAAGGGCGGCAACGGCGCGACCGAGCCCGGCCAGGGCGTCTGGGCCCGCCTCAAGTACGAGGGCGGCGTGCACCGCGTGCAGCGCGTGCCCGCGACCGAGTCGCAGGGCCGCATCCACACCTCCGCCGCCGGCGTGCTCGTCACGCCCGAGGCCGAGGAGGTCGACGTCGAGATCAACATGAACGACCTGCGCATCGACGTCTACCGCTCGTCGGGCCCGGGCGGGCAGTCCGTCAACACGACGGACTCCGCCGTCCGCATCACCCACATCCCCACGGGCGTCGTGGCCTCCTGCCAGAACGAGAAGAGCCAGCTGCAGAACAAGGAGCAGGCGATGCGTATCCTGCGCTCCAGGCTTCTTGCCGCGGCGCAGGAGAAGGCCGAGGCCGAGGCAGCCGACGCCCGTCGCAGCCAGGTCCGCACCGTGGACCGCTCCGAGAAGATCCGCACGTACAACTTCCCGGAGAACCGCATCTCGGACCACCGAGTCGGCTTCAAGGCGTACAACTTGGACCAGGTGCTCGACGGTGAGCTCGACGCCGTGATCCAGGCGTGCGTCGACGCGGACTCGGCAGCCAAGCTCGCCGCCGCGTAACCCGCGCAAGCCCCGTACAACAGATCGCCCCGGAGGACCAGCGTGAACCTGCTGCTCGCGGAAGTGGCCCAGGCCACCCAGCGGCTGGCCGACGCCGGCGTGCCCTCGCCGCGCAACGACGCGGAGGAGCTCGCCGCGTTCGTGCACGGTGTCAAGCGGGGCGAACTGCACACGGTGAAGGACACGGACTTCGACGCCCGGTACTGGGAGGCGACCGCGCGCCGCGAGGCGCGCGAGCCGCTCCAGCACATCACCGGGCTCGCGTACTTCCGCTATCTGGAGCTCCAGGTGGGCCCGGGCGTCTTCGTGCCGCGCCCGGAGACCGAGTCGGTCGTCGGCTGGGCCATAGACGCCGTGCGCGCGATGGACGTCGTCGAGCCGCTGATCGTCGATCTCTGCACGGGCTCGGGGGCCATCGCCCTCGCGCTCGCGCAGGAGGTCCCGCGCTCGCGCGTACACGCCGTGGAGCTGTCCGAGGACGCCCTCAAATGGACGCGGAAGAACGTCGAGGGGTCCAGGGTCGACCTGCGCCAGGGAGACGCTCTGACGGCCTTCCCCGACCTCGACGGGCAGGTCGACCTCGTCGTCTCGAACCCGCCGTACATCCCGCTCACCGAGTGGGAGTACGTCGCCCCCGAGGCCCGCGACTACGACCCGGACCTCGCGCTGTTCTCCGGTGAGGACGGCCTCGACCTGATCCGCGGCATCGAGCGCACCGCCCACCGCCTGCTCCGCCCCGGCGGCGTCGTCGTCATCGAGCACGCGGACACCCAGGGCGGCCAGGTGCCGTGGATCTTCACCGAGGAGCGGGGCTGGGCGGACGCTGCCGACCACCCCGACCTCAACAACCGGCCGCGGTTCGCGACCGCCCGCAAGGCGATGCCGTGACCGATCACCGTTACGTATACGAGCAGTTCGAGCAGGAGGCCCGCTAAATGGCACGGCGTTACGACACCAACGACGCGACCGACCGCTCCACCGGTCTGCGCGAAGCCGCGTCCGCCGTCCGCCGCGGCGAGCTGGTCGTGCTGCCCACCGACACCGTCTACGGGATCGGCGCCGACGCGTTCACGCCCGAGGCCGTCGGTGACCTCCTGGAGGCCAAGGGCCGCGGCCGCACCATGCCGAGCCCCGTGCTGATCGGCTCCCCGAACACGCTGCACGGCCTCGTCACGGACTTCTCCGAGATGGCCTGGGAGCTCGTCGACGCGTTCTGGCCCGGCGCCCTCACGCTCGTCGCCAAGCACCAGCCGTCCCTCCAGTGGGACCTGGGGGAGACCCGTGGCACCGTCGCCGTCCGCATGCCGCTGCACCCGGTCGCCATCGAGCTGCTCACCGAGGTCGGCCCGATGGCCGTCTCCTCCGCCAACCTGACGGGACACCCGGCTCCCGAGGACTGCGACGCCGCGCAGGAGATGCTCGGCGACTCCGTCTCCGTCTACCTCGACGGCGGTCCGACCCCGGGCATCGTCCCGTCGTCGATCGTCGACGTGACGGGGAAGGTCCCGGTGCTGCTCCGCGAGGGCTCGCTCACCGCGGACGAGCTGCGCAAGGTCGTACCCGACCTCGAGGTGGCGAATTGACAGCCCCTGAGACGGGGCGTGGCATAGGCAACGAGGCCATCGAGTACGGGGAGCCCCTGGTGCTCCCCGGCGATTCCTTCCGCATCCTCCACGTCAGCACCGGCAACGTGTGCCGCTCGCCGATCACCGAGCGGCTGACCCGGCACGCCCTCGCCGAGCGGCTCGGCGACCGGCTGGCCGGCGGGCTCGTCGTGGAGAGCGCGGGCACCTGGGGCCACGAGGGCGCCCCCATGGAGGCCAACGCCGAGACGGTCCTCGCCGACTTCGGCGCGGACCCCTCCGGCTTCGTCGGCCGCGAGCTCCTGGACGACCACGTCATAAGGGCCGACCTGGTCCTGACGGCGACCCGCGACCACCGCGCGCAGGTCATCTCGATGGGCCACAGCGCGGGCCTGCGCACGTTCACGCTGAAGGAGTTCACGCGGCTCGTGCAGGCCATAGACCCGGCCACGCTGCCCGACGCCCTGGAGGCCGGCGTGGTGGAGCGCGCCCGCGCCCTGGTGCGGGCCGCGGCGGCTCTACGCGGGTGGCTCCTGGCCCCGTCCGTCGAGGCCGACGAGGTGTACGACCCGTACGGGGCCCCGTTGCCGTTCTTCCGGTCGGTGGGCGGCGAGATCAGCGAGGCGCTCGACCCGGTGGTCAGCGCGCTGACGGGCGTCAAGCGCTAGAGCCCCGTGACGTGAGGCCGGGCGGCCGCACCCCTTCGGATCTACATTGGTAGGCACCCCCTCCCACCGCGAGGCCCGGAGCCGAAGATGCCGGTGATCACCGAACCAGCCGCCCTGGACGCGCTGCGCCGCCAGGACCCCGAGATGGCTGAGGTCCTCCTCGGGGAGGCGGCCCGCCAGGCCGACTCCCTCCAGCTCGTCGCGGCCGAGAACTTCACGTCGCCCGCGGTCCTCACCGCCCTCGGCTCCCCGCTGGCCAACAAGTACGCGGAGGGCTACCCCGGCGCCCGCCACCACGGCGGCTGCGAGCTCGTCGACGTGGCCGAGCGGATCGCGGTCGAGCGGGCGAAGGCCCTGTTCGGCGCAGAGCACGTCAACGTGCAGGCGCACAGCGGCTCGTCGGCCGTCCTGGCCGCGTACGCGGTCCTGCTGCGCCCGGGCGACACCGTCCTCGCCATGGGCCTGCCGTCCGGCGGTCACCTCACCCACGGCTCCCCGGCGAACTTCTCGGGCCGCTGGTTCGACTTCGTGCCGTACGGCGTCGACCCGGAGAGCGGGCTCATCGACTACGACCAGGTCCGCTCGGTCGCCCGCGCCCACCGCCCCAAGGCCATCGTGTGCGGCTCGATCTCCTATCCGCGGCACATCGACTACGCGGCCTTCCGCGCGATCGCCGACGACGTGGGCGCCCATCTCATCGCGGACGCGGCGCACCCCATCGGGCTCGTCGCCGGGGGAGCGGCCCCGAACCCGGTCCCGTACGCCGACATCGTCTGCGCGACCACGCACAAGGTGCTGCGCGGCCCGCGCGGCGGCATGCTGATGTGCTCGGCGGAGCTGGCGGACCGGGTGGACCGGGCGGTGTTCCCGTTCACGCAGGGCGGCGCCCAGATGCACACGATCGCCGCGAAGGCGGTCGCGTTCGGCGAGGCGTCGACGCCGGCCTTCACCGCGTACGCCCACCAGGTCGTCGGCAACGCCCGGGTGCTGGCCGGTGCCCTGGAGGCGGAGGGCTTCGCCGTCACCACGGGTGGCACCGACACCCATCTGGTCACGGTCGACCCGGCACCGCTCGGCGCGGACGCCCAGGAGGCCCGCGGCCGGCTGGCCTCCGCCGGCATGGTCCTGGACACCTGCGCGCTGCCCTACGGCGAGGGCCGCGGCCTGCGCCTGGGCACCGCGGCCGTCACCACGCAGGGCATGGGGGAGGCGGAGACGGCCCGGATCGCAGTGCTCCTGTCGGGTGTCGTGCGTGACGTACTCGACGTCCGCACGGTGCGCGAGGAGGTCCGCGAGCTGGCCGGAAGATTCCCCCCGTATCCGGCCGGATAACGGGTAGACGGCCCCGCGAGACACCCGGTGCGCGTATCAGGACCGTCACTCGTGCAACCATCGTCGCTACCCGGAAGTCCCCAACCCTAAGCACGCAAAGCTAGGGTGTGGGGCTGAGATGGCCAGCGATACCTGTGGGGAAGCCCGTGCGTGAATACCTGCTGACGCTCTGCATCACGGCCGCGGTGACCTATCTGCTCACTGGCCCGGTGCGGAAGTTCGCGATCGTGGCCGGTGCCATGCCGGAGATCCGTGCGCGTGACGTGCACCGAGAACCCACGCCGCGGCTCGGCGGTATCGCCATGTTCTTCGGACTGTGCGCGGGCCTGCTGATCGCCGACCACCTGACCAACCTGAACCGGGTCTTCGAGTCGTCGAACGAACCCCGGGCGCTGCTCTCCGGCGCGGCCCTGATCTGGCTGATCGGCGTCCTGGACGACAAGTTCGAGATCGACGCGCTGATCAAGCTGGGCGGCCAGATGATCGCCGCCGGCGTGATGGTGATGCAGGGTCTGACGATCCTGTGGCTGCCGATCCCGGGCGTCGGCCAGGTCTCCCTGACCCAGTGGCAGGGCACGCTCCTCACCGTCGCGCTCGTCGTGATCACCATCAACGCGGTGAACTTCGTGGACGGCCTCGACGGGCTCGCGGCGGGCATGGTGTGCATCGCCGCCGCCGCGTTCTTCCTGTACGCGTACCGGATCTGGTACGGCTACGGCATCGAGGAGGCGGCCCCGGCCACGCTCTTCGCGGCGATCCTGATGGGCATGTGCCTGGGCTTCCTGCCGCACAACATGCACCCCGCCCGGATCTTCATGGGCGACTCCGGCTCGATGCTCATCGGCCTCGTCCTCGCGGCCGCCGCGATCTCCATCACGGGACAGGTCGACCCCGACGCCCTCAAGCTCAACCTCGGCGGGTCCACCCGTGACGCCACCCACGCGATGCTCCCGGTCTTCATCCCGCTGGTGATGCCGCTGACCATCATCGCGATCCCGTTCGCGGACCTGGTGCTCGCGATCGTGCGCCGCACCTGGAACGGCCAGTCGCCGTTCGCCGCCGACCGGGGCCACCTCCACCACCGGCTCCTGGAGATCGGCCACTCGCACTCCCGCGCGGTGCTGATCATGTACTTCTGGTCGGCGCTCATCGCCTTCGGCGCGGTCGCGTACTCCGTGCACTCCGCGTCCGGCATGTGGGTCGTGCTGACGATCGTCGCGCTCAGCTTCGTCGGCCTCGTGCTGCTCCTGCTGCCGCGCTTCACGCCGCACACACCGCGCTGGGCCGAGCACCTGGTGCCGCCCCGGTACCGGCGCCGGTCGAAGGCCGTGCCGGAGGCCACGGAGGCCCAGGAGGCCCCCGACGGCGACGAACCGGAGCGCACGCCCGTCCCCGCAGGAGTCAACGGAGCGACGGCAATTGGCGCCCGTTCTCGCTTCACGGATCGGCGTAAAGCCGGGTCGTCACGCTGACGCGGCACTTCTAAAGTGCCCCAATAGCAGACAAGTTGACCCACGTGGTGCACAGACGCGCAGGTTCCCTCTCACGTGTGACGGTTGGCACACCATCTAGGTAAAGACCGCATCAAATAGTTTGTGATACCGTTCACGAAACCCGGGGATAGAGCCGAAGGACCGTAGTGCGACGGTCTCTTGGCCCGAAAGTCACTCTCGGCCCCGGACTACGCTCGTCCATGACGACACCCTGCCCCCATCAATAAGCGGAGCTGCCGCCATGCCGTCCACCGACGCACGGACTCTTTTGCAAGCCCTCGTCCCCACCGCCATCGCCGGCGTGATTGCCGCGGTGATCAGTGGTGTGGTTGCGGGCGGCAAGGGTGCCGTCGGTGCGATCGTCGGCACGCTGCTGGTCATCGCTTTCATGGGCATCGGGCAGGTCGTGCTCTTCCGGACGGCGAAATCGCTTCCGCAGCTGTTCCAGGCGATGGGCATGATGCTCTACGTCGCCCAGCTGCTGCTGCTCCTGATCTTCGTGGCGATCTTCAAGGACACCACGCTGTTCAACCCCCGGGCCTTCGCCGCCACCCTGGTGGCCACCACTGTCGTGTGGATGGGCTTCCAGGCCCGCGCGCACCTCAAGGCGAAGGTCCTCTACGTCGATCCCGAAGCGGCGAACGGCTCTGACAAGAGCGAGAACCCTGAGAAGACCGGGTCTTCGTCGTGAGGGGTAGGGGCGGGATAAAGGGGCTTTCGAGATGCTGCTATCGTCCGGTGCCAACTGCGGCATCGCTGGCGCGGGCATCTGAGCTGACGCCTGCACGATCGCGAGGCTCACTGCCTGCCCGCCGCCCCCACACCCGAAACACCAGACCGGTGCCGATCCGCGGCTGCGCGCCGCACCGACACAACGAGGTTGCCGTACTTATGCGTCACGCCGAAGGAGCCCGCGGTGAGTGCTGACACGACCCAGCTCGCGTTTGACTGGAGCTGTCGGATCATGTCCGACAACGGGTGTGGCTTCCCGGCGCCGGGCCTGCACTCCTTCCTGTTCCAGCCGATCTTCACCGTCGGTGGGTTCGAGTTCAACAAGGTGATGCTGCTCGCCCTGCTGACCTCCCTCGTGGTCGTGAGCTTCTTCTACGCCGCGTTCGGTCGCGCCAAGGTCGTCCCGGGCAAGGCCCAGATGATCGGCGAAGCGGGCTACGACTTCGTGCGCCGCAGCATCGTGTACGAGACGCTCGGCAAGCGTGAGGGCGAGAAGTACGTCCCCCTCATGGTCTCGCTGTTCTTCTTCGTGTGGATCATGAACGTGTGGTCCGTGATCCCGCTGGCGCAGTTCCCGGTCGCCTCGGTCATCGCGTACCCGGCCGTCCTGGCGATCATCGTCTACGTCCTGTGGGTCTCGCTGACCTTCAAGCGCCACGGCTTCGTGGGCGGTTGGAAGAACATCGTCGGCTACGACCCGTCGCTCGGCCCGATCAAGTGGCTCGTCTCGTTCATCGAGTTCTTCTCGAACCTGCTGGTCCGCCCGTTCACGCACGCGGTGCGACTCTTCGCCAACATGTTCGCCGGCCACCTCATGCTCGTGATGTTCACGGTCGCCTCCTGGTACCTGCTGAACGGCTGGATGGTCCCGGCCGCGGGCGTCTCCTTCGTCATGACGATCGTCATGATCCTCTTCGAGCTTTTCGTGCAGGCCGTTCAGGCGTACGTCTTCGTGCTCCTTGCCTGCTCGTACATTCAGGGCGCTCTCGCCGAGCACCACTGAGCCAACCCGCCAGCAGTACCCCCCGATTCGTCCGGTGGCCAACCCCCACCGGCCCTTGAAAGAGAAGGAAGAACCGGCATGTCCGCTCTCCAGACCCTCGCCGCCGAAGGCCTCCACGGCTCCACTGGTTCGATCGGTTACGGCCTTGCCGCCATCGGCCCCGGCATCGGCGTCGGCATCGTGTTCGGTAAGGGCACCGAGGCGCTCGCCCGTCAGCCCGAAGCCGCTGGTCTGATCCGCGCCAACCAGATTCTTGGTTTCGCCTTCTGTGAGGCGCTCGCCCTCATCGGCATCGTTATGCCGTTCGTGTTCGGTAAGTAATCACCTCTTACTGACACGATTCGACGAAAGGCACTGATGTGATCGCCAACCTGGTTGCTCTCGCGGCCGAGGAGGAGCAGAACCCGCTCATCCCGCCCGGTCCCGAGCTGCTCGTCGGCACCCTTGCCTTCGCCATCGTCTTCTTCTTCTTCGCCAAGAAGCTCCTCCCGCGTATCAACAAGACGCTGGAAGAGCGCCGCGAGCTGATCGAAGGCGGTATCGAGAAGGCCGAGGCCGCCCAGACCGAGGCCCAGAGCGTTCTTGAGCAGTACAAGGCTCAGCTCGCCGAGGCTCGGCACGAGGCCGCGCGGCTGCGCCAGGAGGCGCAGGAGCAGGGCGCCGCTCTCATCGCCGAGATGCGCGCGGAAGGCCAGCGGCAGCGTGAGGAGATCATCGCCGCCGGTCACTCGCAGATCGAGGCCGACCGCAAGGCCGCCGCTCAGGCGCTGCGTCAGGACGTGGGCCAGCTGGCCACCGACCTGGCCGGCAAGCTCGTCGGCGAGTCCCTCGAGGACCACGCCCGGCAGTCGCGCACGATCGACCGTTTCCTCGATGACCTCGAGGAGAAGGCAGAGGCTGCTCGATGACCGCCCACGGAGCGAGCCGCGAGGCCCTCGCCGCCGCGCGTGAGCGCCTGGACGCGCTGACCGACAACACGTCGGTCGACGCCAAGGCCCTCGCCGGCGACCTGGCCGCGGTGACCGCGCTGCTCGACCGCGAGGTGTCGCTGCGTCGGGTCCTGACCGACCCGGCGCAGGCCGGCGACGCCAAGGCCGAGCTTGCGGGCCGTCTGCTGGGCGGCCAGATCGGTGGCGAGTCCGCCGACCTGGTGGCCGGCCTGGTCCGCTCCCGGTGGTCGGCCTCGCGCGACCTGGTCGACTCCCTGGAGGAGCTGGCCAACACCGCGGACCTGACCGCGGCGCAGAAGTCCGGTGAACTCGACGACGTCGAGGACGAGCTGTTCCGGTTCGACCGGATCGTCGGCTCCAACACCGAGCTGCGCGCCGCTCTGACCGACAAGGGAGCCTCGGCCTCGGCCAAGGGCGCCCTGGTGAAGCAGCTCCTCGGCGGCCGGGCCAAGCCCACCACCGAGCGGCTCGTCGGGCGCCTTGTGACCGCGCCCCGGGGACGTAGCCTGGAAGCGGGACTCGAGTCCCTCTCCAAGCTCGCCGCCGAGCGCCGGGAGCGCATGGTGGCGGTCGTCACCACGGCGGTCCCGCTGAGCGACCAGCAGAAGCAGCGCCTGGGCCAGTCCCTGGCGAAGCTCTACGGCCGCCAGATGCACCTGAACCTGGACGTGGACCCCGAGGTCCTCGGCGGGATCAAGGTGCAGGTGGGTGACGAGGTCATCAACGGCTCCATCGCGGACCGCATCGAGGACGCCAGCCGCCGCATGGCCGGCTGACGCCTCACCACGTACGAAATACGGCCCTAGTTGGGCCGTGCAGAGGATTCCTGGGGGCTGACCCCAGACCCCAAGAACACTTCGGGCCCAACAAGGAGAGCAGGGAACCCAGATGGCGGAGCTCACGATCCGGCCGGAGGAGATCCGGGACGCGCTGGAGAACTTTGTCCAGGCGTACAAGCCGGACGCGGCCTCGCGCGAGGAGGTCGGTACGGTCACCGTGGCCGGCGACGGCATTGCCAAGGTGGAGGGTCTTCCCTCGGCCATGGCGAACGAGCTGCTGAAGTTCGAGGACGGCACCCTGGGTCTCGCCCTCAACCTCGAGGAGCGCGAGATCGGTGCGGTCGTCCTCGGCGAGTTCAGCGGTATCGAGGAGGGCCAGCCGGTCACGCGTACCGGTGAGGTCCTCTCCGTCGGCGTCGGCGAGGGCTACCTCGGCCGCGTTGTCGACCCGCTCGGCAACCCGATCGACGGCCTCGGCGAGATCGAGACCAGCGGCCGACGCGCGCTTGAGCTGCAGGCCCCGGGCGTCATGGCCCGTAAGTCGGTGCACGAGCCGATGGAGACGGGCTACAAGGCCGTCGACGCGATGACCCCGATCGGCCGTGGCCAGCGTCAGCTGATCATCGGTGACCGTCAGACCGGCAAGACCGCCCTGGCCGTCGACACGATCATCAACCAGCGTGACAACTGGCGCACCGGCGACCCGTCGAAGCAGGTCCGCTGCGTCTACGTCGCCATCGGTCAGAAGGGCTCCACCATCGCCTCCGTGCGTGGTGCGCTCGAAGAGGCCGGTGCCCTGGAGTACACGACCATCGTCGCCGCCCCGGCGTCCGACCCGGCCGGCTTCAAGTACCTGGCGCCGTACACCGGCTCGGCCATCGGCCAGCAGTGGATGTACGAGGGCAAGCACGTCCTCATCATCTTCGACGACCTCTCGAAGCAGGCCGACGCCTACCGCGCCGTGTCCCTGCTGCTCCGCCGCCCGCCGGGGCGCGAGGCCTACCCGGGTGACGTCTTCTACCTGCACTCGCGTCTCCTCGAGCGCTGCGCGAAGCTCTCGGACGAGCTGGGCGCCGGTTCGATGACGGGTCTGCCGATCGTCGAGACGAAGGCCAACGACGTCTCCGCGTTCATCCCGACCAACGTCATCTCCATCACCGACGGTCAGTGCTTCCTGGAGTCCGACCTCTTCAACGCCGGTCAGCGTCCCGCGCTGAACGTCGGTATCTCGGTCTCCCGAGTCGGTGGCTCCGCCCAGCACAAGGCGATGCGTCAGGTCTCCGGCCGACTCCGTCTCGACCTGGCCCAGTACCGCGAGCTGGAGGCGTTCGCCGCCTTCGGTTCCGACCTGGACGCCGCGTCGAAGTCCCAGCTGGAGCGCGGTCAGCGCCTGGTCGAGCTGCTCAAGCAGGCTCAGTACCAGCCGATGGCCACCGAGGACCAGGTCGTCTCCATCTGGGCCGGTACCAACGGCAAGATGGACGAGGTTCCGGTCGTCGACATCCGCCGCTTCGAGCGTGAGCTGCTCGACTACCTGCACCGCAAGGAGCAGGGCCTGATGACCTCCATCAAGGAGGGCGCCAAGATGTCGAACGACACGATCCAGGCCATCGACGACGCGGTCGCGGAGTTCAAGAAGCAGTTCGAGACCTCGGACGGGAAGCTTCTCGGCGAGGACGCTCCGGCCGCCGCCGGTAAGTGACGACGGAAGGGACCTGACTCATGGGAGCCCAGCTCCGGGTCTACAAGCGTCGCATCCGGTCCGTCACCGCGACCAAGAAGATCACCAAGGCGATGGAGATGATCGCCGCCTCGCGCGTCGTCAAGGCGCAGCGCAAGGTGGCGGCCTCCACGCCGTACGCGACCGAGCTGACGCGCGCGGTCACGGCGGTGGGGACCGGGTCGAACACCAAGCACCCGCTGACGACCGAGGCGGAGACGGCGACCCGTTCCGCGGTTCTGCTGCTCACCAGCGACCGCGGTCTGGCCGGCGCCTTCAACTCGAACGCGATCAAGGCCGCGGAGCAGCTCACCGAGCGGCTCCGGGCCGAGGGCAAGGAGGTCGACACGTACATCGTCGGCCGCCGTGGTCTGGCCCACTACAACTTCCGCGAGCGCAAGGTCGCGGAGTCGTGGTCGGGTTTCACCGACGAGCCCACGTACGCGGACGCCAAGACGGTCGCGGGCCCGCTGATCGAGGCCATCGAGAAGGAGACGGCGGACGGCGGCGTGGATGAACTCCACATCGTCTACACCGAGTTCGTCTCGATGATGACGCAGACGGCGGTCGACGGCCGTCTGCTGCCCCTCAGCCTCGAAGAGGTCGCGGAGGAGTCCTCGTCCAAGGACGAGATCCTTCCGCTGTACGACTTCGAGCCGTCGGCGGAGGACGTCCTCGACGCCCTGCTGCCGCGCTACGTCGAGAGCCGTATCTACAACGCGATGCTCCAGTCGGCTGCCTCCAAGCACGCCGCCACGCGCCGCGCGATGAAGTCGGCGACCGACAACGCGGGAGAGCTGATCAACACGCTCTCCCGACTTGCCAACGCGGCCCGCCAGGCCGAAATCACCCAGGAAATCAGCGAGATCGTCGGTGGCGCCAGCGCCCTGGCCGACGCGACCGCGGGGAGTGACAAGTAATGACGACCACTGTTGAGACGGCCGTTGCCACGGGCCGCGTCGCCCGGGTGATCGGCCCGGTCGTCGACGTGGAGTTCCCCGTCGACGCGATGCCGGACATCTACAACGCCCTGCACGTCGAGGTCAACGACCCGGCGGAGGACGGCAAGAAGAAGACCCTGACGCTCGAGGTCGCCCAGCACCTCGGTGACGGCCTGGTCCGCGCGATCTCCATGCAGCCCACCGACGGTCTGGTCCGCCAGGCCCCGGTGACCGACACGGGTGCCTCCATCACCGTGCCGGTCGGCGACTTCACCAAGGGCAAGGTGTTCAACACCCTCGGCGACGTGCTGAACGTCGACGAGCAGTACACCGGTGAGCGCTGGGGCATCCACCGCAAGGCGCCGAACTTCGACGAGCTCGAGTCGAAGACCGAGATGTTCGAGACCGGCGTCAAGGTCATCGACCTTCTCACCCCGTACGTCAAGGGTGGAAAGATCGGTCTGTTCGGTGGTGCCGGCGTCGGCAAGACGGTGCTCATCCAGGAGATGATCTACCGCGTCGCCAACAACCACGACGGTGTCTCCGTGTTCGCCGGTGTCGGCGAGCGCACCCGTGAGGGCAACGACCTCATCGAGGAAATGGCCGACTCGGGCGTCATCGACAAGACCGCGCTGGTCTTCGGTCAGATGGACGAGCCGCCGGGCACCCGTCTGCGCGTGGCCCTCGCGGGTCTGACCATGGCGGAGTACTTCCGCGATGTGCAGAAGCAGGACGTGCTGTTCTTCATCGACAACATCTTCCGCTTCACGCAGGCCGGTTCCGAGGTCTCGACCCTGCTGGGTCGCATGCCCTCGGCCGTGGGTTACCAGCCGAACCTGGCCGACGAGATGGGTCTCCTCCAGGAGCGCATCACGTCGACCCGTGGTCACTCGATCACGTCGATGCAGGCCATTTACGTGCCCGCGGATGACCTGACCGACCCGGCCCCGGCGACGACCTTCGCCCACCTCGACGCGACGACGGTTCTCTCCCGTCCGATCTCCGAGAAGGGCATCTACCCGGCCGTGGACCCGCTGGACTCCACGTCCCGCATCCTGGACCCCCGCTACATCGCGGCGGACCACTACAACACGGCCATGCGTGTCAAGACGGTCCTGCAGAAGTACAAGGACCTTCAGGACATCATCGCGATCCTCGGTATCGACGAGCTCGGCGAGGAGGACAAGCTCACCGTCCACCGCGCCCGTCGCGTGGAGCGCTTCCTCTCCCAGAACACCCACGTCGCCAAGCAGTTCACCGGCGTCGACGGGTCGGACGTCCCGCTGGACGAGTCGATCGCGGCCTTCAACGCGATCATCGACGGCGAGTACGACCACTTCCCGGAGCAGGCGTTCTTCCTGTGCGGTGGCATCGAGGACCTCAAGGCCAACGCCAAGGAGCTCGGCGTCTCCTGAAGCCGGTGACGCAAGTCGCTGACTTGCGGCTGACTTCTTGACGGGGGGCGGGTGTCCCGCCCCCCGTCGTACGCCCACTAGACTTTGACCCAACACCCGGCAGCGGAGTGCCGCCGGGTGGTGACCCGAGGAGCCCACCTTGGCTGCTGAGCTGCACGTCGAGCTCGTCGCCGCGGACCGCAGTGTCTGGTCCGGCGAGGCCACCCTGGTCGTCGCGCGCACCACGTCCGGCGACATCGGCGTCATGCCCGGTCACCAGCCGCTGCTCGGTGTGCTGGAGTCGGGCCCGGTGACGATCCGTACGACCGACGGCGAGACGGTCGTGGCTGCTGTCCACGGCGGTTTCATCTCGTTCGCGGACAACAAGCTGTCGCTGCTGGCCGAGATCGCCGAGCTGTCGGACGAGATCGACGTCCAGCGTGCGGAGCGGGCACTGGACCGCGCCAAGTCGGACGCGGACGCGTCCGCCGAGCGGCGCGCCGATGTCCGTCTGCGTGCGGTGGCGGCCCGCTGACCCCAGCGAGCCCTATGACGTACCTCAGCCGCGGCCCAGGCCGGAGATGACCTCCGGACCGGGTCGCGGCTGAGGCGATCCATCACTGTTTTTGCTGTTCCGTTATCAGGCGTTTGAATCCGTCGCGAAGCGAGGAGGTCGGTGCAGATGGTCCTCGTTCTCGTGCTGTGCGTAGTCGCGGTCGTCGTACTCGTATTGCTGGGGCTCTTCGTCTTCGGCCTGCGGCGCCGGCTGATCCAGCGGTCCGGCGGGACGTTCGACTGCTCGCTGCGGTGGGACGCGCCCGGGCCGGACGCGGACGACACCTCCGGCAAGGGCTGGGGGTACGGGATCGCCCGCTACAACGGCGACCGCATCGAGTGGTTCCGCGTCTTCTCCTACGCGCCCCGGCCGCGGCGGATCCTCGAACGGGCCGCCATCGAGGTCACCGGGCGGCGGGCTCCCGAGGGCGAGGAGGAGCTGGCGCTCCTGTCCGACGCGATCGTCCTGGCCTGTACGCACCGTGGCTCCCGGCTCGAACTAGCGATGAGCGAGGACGCGCTGACCGGTTTCCTGGCGTGGCTGGAGGCGGCTCCGCCGGGGCAGCGGGTCAACGTGGCGTGATCTTCGGGTGCGGGCAGTGAGACGTGGAAGAAGCCGGGCTGGTGGGGGGCGTTCCCACCAGCCCGGCTTCGGCTTTGAAGGGGTGAGCGTTACTTCAGGCCGGAGTCGATCGCCGAGACCAGCTCACCGTTGGACGTGTCGCCGGAGAATTCCCAGAAGAACGCGCCGCCCAGGTTCTGCGACTTCGCCCAGCTCATCTTCGAGCCGATCGTCGCGGGGGTGTCGTACGACCACCAGTCGGAGCCGCAGTACGCGTACGCCGTGCCGGCCACCGTGCCGTTCGACGGGCACTTGGTCTTGAGGACCTTGTAGTCCTCGATGCCCTGCTCGTACGTGCCGGCGGCGGGACCCGTCGCCGTGCCGCCCGGCTCCTTCTGCGTGACGCCCGTCCAGCCGCGGCCGTAGAAGCCGATGCCGAGCAGGAGCTTCGCGGCCGGGACCCCCTGGGCCTTCAGCTTGGCGATCGCGTCGGCCGAGTCGAAGCCGGCCTGCGGGATGCCGGAGTACGAGGTGAGCGGGGAGTGCGGGGCCGTCGGACCCTTGGCGTCCCAGGCGCCGAAGAAGTCGTAGGTCATGACGTTGTACCAGTCGAGGGACTGCGCGGCGCCCGCGTAGTCGGTCTTCTCGATCTTGCCGCCCGCCGAGCCGTCGGCGGTGATGGCGGCGGTGACCAGGTTGTTCGCGCCGAACTTGGTGCGCAGCGCGGAGGTGAGCCCCTTCAGCGCGGCGGGACCGGAGGTGTCGCAGGTCAGGCCGCAGGCGTTCGGGTACTCCCAGTCGATGTCGATGCCGTCGAAGACGTCGGCCCAGCGCGGGTCCTCGACCAGGTTGTAGCAGGACTCGGCGAACGCGGCCGGGTTCTTCGCCGCCTCACCGAAGCCGCCGGACCAGGTCCAGCCGCCGAACGACCACAGGATCTTGAGGTTGGGGTGCTTGGCCTTCAGCTGGCGCAGCTGGTTGAACGCGCCGCGCAGCGGCTGGTCCCAGGTGTCGGCGACGCCGGAGACGGAGTTGGCCGCGGTGTAGGCCATGTCCGTGTCGGCGTAGGCGTCGCCCATGGTGCACTTGCCGCCCTGGACGTTGCCGAAGGCGTAGTTGATGTGGGTGACCTTGGCCGCCGAGCCCGACGTCTCCAGGTTCTTCGGGAAGTACTGGCGGCCGTAGACGCCCCAGTCGGTGAAGTAGCCCAGCTTGACCTTGTCACCGGTGCCCGGGTTGCCGGGGTCGGTGCCGCCGCCAGTGGTGTGGACCTTGACCGAGCCGGAGGCCGGGCCGGTCTGGTCGGCGGTGTCGCGGGCCTGGACCGTGTACGAGTAGTCGGTGCCCGCGGTCAGCCCGGTGTCGGTGTACGTGGTGCCGGTGACCGTGGCGACCTTGGCGCCGTCGCGCAGCACGTCGTAGTTCTTGATGCCCTTGTCGTCGGTGGCGGCCGACCAGGAGAGCTTCGCGGAGGTGTCGGTGATGGCGGAGGCGGTCGGGGTGCCGGGGGCGGTGGGGGCCGCGTCGCCGGGCACGTCGCCGCCGTCGCAGGAGGCGCCGTTGAGCTTGCAGCCGCTGGGGGCGCCGGCCCCGGAGCCGTTGAAGCCGAAGGAGACCGAGGCGCCGGGGGCGAGCGTCCCGTTCCAGGAGAGGTTCTTCGCGGTCCAGTGGTCGGCGGAGTTGGTGACGGTCGCGTCCCAGGCCGACGTCACCTTCGTGCCGGACGGGAAGTCCCACTCGACGGTCCACGAACTGACCGCCGTGGTACCGGAGTTCTTGATCGTCCACTTGCCCTCGAAGCCGGTGCCCCAGTCCTGGGTCTTGGCGTACGTGGCGGTGACGGCGGTGGCCTCGGCGGCCGCGTGGGAGGGGGTGGCGAGGCCGACCAGTGCGGCGGCGGGCAGCAGGAGGGTGGTGAGAGCGGCGGTGGTTCTGTGCCGAAGTCGCTGTCTGGGTACGTCGGTTGAGCGCATCGAGTGCTCCTCGGGGGTTCCGGGGTCCGTGATGGGGGTGGATCCCTGCGACGCCCATGAGCACCGGAGTGGGGGAATGTGCTCACCGCAGTGCGGCGAGAATAGAAAGGTCTGGACCATCGGTCAAGGTCTAAACCAATTACGGGTTTCGGCCAACCTTCGGAAACCCCTAGAGCCCCAACTCCTGCGCCAGCACCGCGGCTTGCACCCGGCTGCGCAGATCGAGCTTGCCGAGGAGGCGGCTGACGTGGGTCTTCACCGTCGCCTCCGCCATGTCGAGGCGCCCGGCGATCTCGGCGTTGGACAGCCCCTCGCCGAGGCAGGACAGGACCTCGCGCTCGCGGCGCGTGAGCGTCTCCAACTCCGGCGGAGCAGTGGGCGGTTCGGGCTGCTGCGGGGCCGCGGCGAACTCCGCGATCAGCCGGCGGGTCACGGCCGGCGCGATCAGGCCCTCGCCGCGCGCCACCGTCCGGACGCCCTCGATCAGGTCCTTCGCGTCGGTGTTCTTGAGCAGGAACCCGGACGCCCCCGCCCGCAGCGCCCCGAAGACGTACTCGTCGAGGTCGAAGGTGGTGAGCACCAGGACGTCCGCGAGGGCCTCGCCGACCACCACGCGGGTGGCCGAAACGCCGTCCAGACGTGGCATCTGCACATCCATCAGGACCACGTCGGGCCGGAGCTCGCGGGCCAGCGCCACCGCCCGCTCGCCGTCCTCCGCCTCGCCGACCACCTCGATGTCGGGCGCGCTGTTCAGGATGAGCACCAGGCCGGAGCGGACGGCGGACTGGTCCTCGGCGACGAGCACACGGATCACGTGGACTCCCTTTCCGGTACGGGGTTCTCCAGCGGCAGGACGGCACGCACCCGCCACACCTTGTCCCCGGCCGCACCGCCGGGATCCGCGCCCAGCGGGCCCGCCTCGAACGTGCCGCCGAGCAGCGCCGTGCGCTCGCGCATGCCGACGAGCCCGGCGCCCGAGCCGGGTGCGCGCGGCCCGTCCCGGTCACCGTACGGGCTGGTGACCCGGACCTCGATCCGGTCGTCCGACCGCTCGACGGCGACCGTGACCCGGCCCGCCGAGGCGTGCTTGAGGGCGTTCGTGAGCGACTCCTGCACGATGCGGTAGGCGGCGAGCTCGACCGGCGCGGGCAGGCCGGTGGTGGTCCCGGTCAGGGTGAGGACGGCGTCGAGCCCGTTCGTGCGGGCGTGCTCGACCAGCGCGGAGAGTCCGTCCAGGGTGGGCGCGGCGACCGGCTCCGTGTCGCCGCTCGAATCGCGCAGGATGCCGATGAGCCGGCGCATCTCGGCGAGCCCGTCGACGCTGTTCTCGCGGATCGTCTCCAGCGCGGTACGGGTCGTCGCTGCGTCGTCGATGGACAGCGCGGCGGTGGAGTGGATCGCGATCGCCGAGAGGTGGTTCGCGACCATGTCGTGCAGCTCGCGCGCCATCCGCGCCCGCTCCGCCGTCACCGCCTGGGTGCGGTCCATCTCGGCCAGCAGCGCGGTCTGCTCGGCCCGCAGCCGCTCCGCCGCGGCCGTCTCCCGGTGGTTGCGCACGAGGACGCCGGTGGTCGCGGGCGCGAACGTGATCAGCCCGACGGCGACCCCGATCAGCAGCGCCTCGGGCTGCCGCCACACGGCGAGGGCGCCCAGCGTCGAGCCGGCGGTCAGCAGCCCGCTGCCGACGGGGATGCGGCGGGCCGCGGCCGGGGACCCGTACAGGACGGCCGCGTACACCAGGTCCGTGTACATCAGGACCGTCGCCAGACTGCCCTGGGTGCACTGGTCGGCGGCGAGCACGAGGGTGCCGGCGCACAGCGCGAACCACGGCCGGGTGCGCCGCAGCAGCTCCAGGCCCGCCATGGCGGCCAGCGGCACCAGCAGCCAGGAGCCGTTGAACAGCCGCCCGGGATTCATGCCGAGCCCGAAGGCCCACAGGACCAGGCCGCCCAGCAGCCCGACCACGGCGATCCGGACGTCGTCGCGGTGCGGCGGGCGGGTGCGGGCGAGCTGCATGACTCCATCCAACACGTCCGCGGTGCGCCGGGCACGGTGCCGCGGGACGAAGCCGCACGGGTCCCGCTACATCGAAGGATGCAGTCCCGGTTCGTCTCCTGCGACGACGATCACGCGGCGTTCGGCGGGGACGCTGGAAGCGGGGAACGAGAGGAGCCCACCGTGATCGTCACGCTGATCGTCATCTGCGAGGTCGCCTTCTGGGTGCTGCTGGCCGGGGGACTCGCGCTGCGCTACTGGGCGAAGATGCCGCGGGCCGGCGTCGCGGTGCTGCTGTGCGAGCCCCTCCTGGAGGTGCTGCTCTTCGTCGTCACCGCCATCGACCTCAAGAACGGCGCCGAGCCCGACTGGAAGCACGGCCTGGCCGCCGTCTACATCGGCTACTCCATCGCGCTCGGCCACTACACGATCAAGTGGGTCGACGTCCGCGTCGCCCACCGCTGGGCGGGCGGCCCGCCCCCGACGACGCCCCGGTACGGAGTCCCGCGCGCGATCCACGAGTGGAAGCTGGCCGCGCGCTGGATCGCCGCGGCGGTCATCGCCCTCGGGCTGCTGCAGGGCGCCATCTGGTACGTCGGCGGGGACGGCTCGACCAGCTCCCTCGTGGCGTGGCAGCAGAAGATGCTGTTCCTGATCGCCATCAACCTGGTCATCGCGCTGAGCTACACGGTGTTCCCGAAGAAGGAGCCGGCCGGGTTGTCGTCCGGACGCGGGTGAGGGTGTCTAGCGCTCGCCGCCCGGCACCCACAGCACGTCCCCGACCTCCTTGTTGGCCGTACGGGCCAGGATGAACAGGAGGTCGGAGAGGCGGTTGAGGTACGTCGCCGTGAGGGGGTTCATCGTGTCGCCGTGGACCTCGAGCGCCGCCCACGTGGAGCGCTCGGCCCGTCGGACCACCGTGCACGCCTGGTGCAGCAGGGCCGCGCCGGCGGTGCCGCCCGGCAGGATGAAGGAGCGCAGCTTCTCCAGCTCCGCGTTGAAGCGGTCGCAGTCCGCCTCCAGCTTGTCGACGTAGAACTGCTCCACGCGCAGCGGCGGGTACTCGGGCTCGGCGACGACCGGCGTGGAGAGGTCGGCGCCGACGTCGAACAGGTCGTTCTGGACGCGCGTCAGCACCGTCACGACCTCCTCCGCCAGGCCGCCGAGGGCGATCGCCGTGCCGAGGACCGCGTTGGCCTCGTTGGCGTCCGCGTACGCCGAGATCCGCAGATCCGTCTTGGCGGTGCGGCTCATGTCGCCGAGGGCGGTGGTGCCCTTGTCTCCGGTACGGGTGTAGATGCGCGTCAGGTTGACCATGCGGCCAGCCTAGTTATGCGCCCGCCCGGCGGAAGACACGTGTGCCCACCGTCACGGCGAGCGCCGCGAAGGCGAGCGCGACCAGGGACCCGTAGAGCATGTGTGCCGTCGCGTACTCGCCCACGTACGCGTCCCGCATCGCGTCGACGAGATAGCGGACCGGCATGACGTGCGAGAGGACGTCCAGCCAGCCGGGCGCGAGCGCCATCGGCAGCATCAGTCCCGACAGCAGCATCGACGGCATCGCGACCGCGTTGACGACGGGGCCGAACTCCTGCGGCGTGGCGACCCGGAGCGCGAGCGCGTACGACAGCGAGGCGAGCGAGACCGTCAGCAGGGCGACGAAGCCGAAGCCGATCAGGATCCCGGCGAGCGGTGCCCGCAGCCCCATCGCCAGCGCGGCCAGCACCAGCAGCACGGCCTGGAAGAGGAAGAGCGCGGTGTCGCGCAGCACGCGGCCGAGCAGCAGCGCGAGCCGGCTGACCGGCGTGACGCGCATCCGCTCCACGACGCCGTTGTTCTTCTCCAGGATCACCGAGAACCCGGCGAACGAGGCGCCGAACAGGCCGAGTTGGAGCAGCAGTCCGGGCACCAGGACCTGCCAGGAGCTGCCCGCGGCGCTCAGCGGCAGATCGGTCAGCAGCGGTCCGAAGAAGAGCAGGTACAGCAGCGGCATCAGGATGCCGAAGAGGATCTGGAACTTGGAGGAGAGGGTCTGGCGGGCGTACCGCCCGAAGATCAGCAGGGTGTCCGTGGTCAGGGTCCTCATGTCGCTCACACCGCCACCGGGGTCGTGTCCACCGGTGCGGGCCCGCGGCCGGTGATCGCCAGGAAGGTCTCCTGCAGCGTCGCGTCGATCGACCCGCCGTGCGCCAGCTTGAGGGCGCTCGGGGTGCCGTCGGCGGCGACGACTCCCTTGTCCACCACGACGATCCGGTCCGCGAGGGCGTCCGCCTCGTCCAGGTAGTGCGTGGTCAGGAAGACGGTCGTGCCGTGCTCGTCGCGCAGCCGGCGCACCAGGTCCCACAGGTCGGCACGGCTGCCGGGGTCGAGCCCGGTCGTCGGCTCGTCCAGGAAGAGGACCCGGGGGCGGTGGGTGAGCCCGAGGGCGATGTCGAGGCGGCGCCGCTGGCCGCCGGAGAGCGCGGCCGTCCTGCGGTCCAGGAGGTCGGTGAGGCCGAGGTCGGCCGCCAGCTCCTCGGCGCGGTCGGCCGCCTGAGTCCGTGTCAGGCGGTAGAGGCGGCCCTGGGTGACCAGCTCCTCGCGCACCGAGACGTTCGGGTCGACGCCGCCGGACTGGGCGACGTAACCGACCGCGCGGCGCACCCCCGCCGGGTCGGTCACGAGGTCGTGGCCCGCGACGGTGGCCGCGCCGCCGGTGGGCGCCAGCAGGGTCGTGAGCATCCGCAGGGTCGTGGTCTTGCCCGCGCCGTTCGGACCGAGGAAGCCGAGGATCTCGCCGGCTCCGACGCGCAGGTCGACGCCGCGGACCGCCTCGACGGGGCCGCGCCTGGTGGTGAAGGTCCGGGCGAGCCCGGACGTGCTGATGACTGCCATGCGGAACAGAAAAACAGAGTCACTTAAATTTTGCAACGTCCCCAAAAATTAAGTGAAGCCAGCGAACGGCTAGGATCGACCCATGGCAGAAGGGCTCAGGGAGCGGAAGAAGCGGCAGACCAGGCAGTACATCTCCGACGTGGCGACCGGGCTCTTCCTGGAGCGCGGCTTCGACGCGGTGACCGTCGCGGAGGTCGCGGACGCCGCCGACGTCTCGGTGAACACCGTCTACAACTACTTCCCGGCCAAGGAGGACCTGTTCCTCGACCGCAGCTCCGGCGTCGTCGACCGGATGTCGCGCTGGGTGCGCGGCCGCGACACGGGGGAGTCCGCGGCGGCCGCCGTCCTGCGCGAACTGCGCGGCGAGGTCGAGGCGGTGTCCCCGCGTGTCGGCCTGATGGACGGCTACCAGCAGTTCATGCGGGTGCTGCACGACGCGCCGACGCTCAGGTCCCGGATGTGGCGGCTGTCCCAGGAGGTCCTGGAGAACATCGAGGCGACCCTGCGCGAGGAGGTCGGCGCCGACCCGGCCGACACCCTGCCGACCCTGGTCGCCGGCCAGATCAACTGGGTGCACCAGACCGTCATGGGCGAGATCGGCCGCCGCATGATGGCGGGCGGCAGGCCCGCCGAGGTCTCTCGCGAGATGCTCGGCCTGCTCGACGAGATCGAGGAACTCCTGAGCGGCAAGGTGCTCAACTACGCCGTACGCGGCGCCTGATGACCCAACCCGGTGTGATGTCCGTCATTCGAGACGTGACGCGCATCTCTAAGCGGTCACACGGCCCCTCACGGACGCTAGGGTCCGCAAAAGAGCAACGTAAAAAGCGGGTAAGCGGTTAAGGGGAGTCGCACGTGGCAGGGAAGCTCGCCGTCATCGGAGCCGGTCTCATGGGATCCGGTATCGCCCAGGTCTCCGCCCAGGCGGGCTGGGACGTCGTCCTGCGCGACGTCACCGACGAAGCCCTCCGGCGCGGCACCGACGGCATCAAGGCGTCGTACGACAAGTTCGTGAGCAAGGGGAAGCTCGCCGCCGAGGACGCCGAGGCCGCACTCGCCCGCATCACCACGACCACCGATCTGGACGCCGTCGCCGACGCCGACATCGTCGTCGAGGCCGTCTTCGAGAAGCTCGAGGTCAAGCACGAGATCTTCCGCACGCTCGACAAGATCGTGCGGGACGACACCGTGCTCGCCTCGAACACCTCCGCCATCCCGATCACCAAGATCGCGGCCGTCACCGAGCGGCCCGAGCGGGTCGTCGGCGCGCACTTCTTCTCGCCCGTGCCGATGATGCAGCTGTGCGAGCTGGTCCGCGGCTACAAGACGAGCGACGAAACCCTCGCCACCGCACGGGAGTTCGCCGAGTCCGTCGGCAAGACCTGCATCGTCGTCAACCGCGACGTGGCCGGCTTCGTCACCACCCGTCTCATCTCGGCCCTCGTCGTCGAGGCCGCGAAGCTGTACGAGTCGGGCGTCGCCACCGCCGAGGACATCGACATCGCCTGCAAGCTCGGCTTCGGACACGCGATGGGGCCGCTGGCCACCGCCGACCTGACCGGCGTCGACATCCTGCTGCACGCGACCGGGAACATCTACACGGAGTCGCAGGACGAGAAGTTCGCGCCGCCGGAGCTGATGCGCCGGATGGTTGACGCCGGTGACATCGGGCGCAAGAGCGGGCAAGGGTTCTACAAGCACGGCTGAATCGTGCACGCCTGACGCCATGTCACCCCTCGGGGTGAATTCGGTATCGGTTCGCTTACAGACGGCAACTTCTGGCCCCTCCGGCCAGTCAGTTGCAGTGACATACCCAGATCACATGGATACCTCTCGTCACTATTTGATTGCACGGGGAGCGCATATGCACATCAGGGGCGACCACGTCGAGCTGGTCGTCGGGGGCCGCCTCGACGTCCGCAGCGCGGCGGACGCCCGTACGGTCCTGCACACCGCCGTCGACGACGGCATCGGTGACCTGGTGCTCGACCTGTCCGAACTCGACTCGTGGGACGCGACGGGGCTCGGCGTCATCATGGGCGCCCACCGGCGGGCCGGGCGCTGCGGGCGCCGGCTCGTGCTGCGCGGGGTGCCGCCCCAGATGCAGCGACTCCTCGTGGCGACCCGGCTGCACCGGATCCTGGCCATCGAGGGCGGCATCGGCGTCGAGTCGCTGCCGCGCGTCTGACCCAAGCTGCCGCGCGTCTGGCCCAAAGGGTTCGCAACGGCCCGGAAGGGCCCCCAAGCGGACCACAACGGCCCACAGGGAATGAACCGTTCATTCCTGTGGGAAGCGCTCACAATCCTCACGAGACTGTGACGTCCCGGGCGGGGCGGTACCCCGGGTGTTCGTAGATACTTGGTGAAGGTCTAGGGTTCGGTCGCCCGCGGTACGACACCCGCCGCGCGGGCACCGGACCAGAAGCGACAGCGCAGTGTGCACAGGCCGGGAGGGGCAAGCGGCACACCACGCTTTTGGGGGGCTTTGACCATGGACCCGATGAACCGGGGACCGGAAGATTTCAGCCAGGACCGGCACGACGACACGTCTGCCGCCGGCGGCCGCCAGCGTCCGCCGCGCGATCCGCTCACACCCGACTTCGGCCAGCCCGCGCCCGCGCTCGCACGCACCGTGCAGCTCGTGTCCGGCGACTACCTCCTGACCGTCAACCCTGTCGACGGCAGCGAGATCGAACCCTGCCCGCCGGGCGAGCGCCCCGGCAGGCCCG
>NZ_JAMOLN010000107.1 GCF_024448165.1 Streptomyces longispororuber | reverse complement strand
CAGGTCGGCGAGGTCGGCGGGGGTCGGGTCGGCGAGGGGTGCGCGGACCGGGCCGACGGGGCGGCCGCGCAGCCGGGCCGCGGCCTTGACGAGCGAGACGCCGTACCCGGGCACGCGGTCGCGGAGCTCGACGAACGGGACGTAGAACTCGCGCAGCAGCCGGTCCACCCGCGCTCCGTCCCCGTCCCGCAGGGCGGCGAGGAAGGCGGCGGCGATCTCGGGCGCGAAGGCGTGCACGGCCGAGGAGTAGGCGGGGACGCCGACGGCGCTGTACGCGCGGGCCTGGATCTCGGCGGTGGCGGCTCCATTGAAGAAGAGGAAGCCGTCGGGCGCGGCGAGGGTGAGGCGCTGCAGTCGGTCGAGGTCGCTGTGCCCGTCCTTGAGGCCGATGACGTTCGGCAGGGCGGCGACGCGCCGGAACGCGTCGAGGGAGAAGGCGACCTGGTCGCGCTGGTAGACGATCAGCGGGAGCCGGGTGCGGGCCGCGATCTGCTCGACCTGGGCGACGAGTCCGCTCTGCGGGCCGCGCACGAGGTAGTGCGGGAGGACGAGCAGGGCGTCCGCGCCGGCCTCCTCCGCGATCCGGGCGAAGCGGGCCGCCTGCGCCCAGCCGTAGCCGACGCCCGCGACGACGGGCACCCGGCCCGCGGTCTCCTCGACGGCGGCGGTGACGACCTGCCGGTACTCGTCCTCGTCGAGCGAGAAGAACTCACCGGTGCCGCAGGCCGGGAAGACCGCACCGGGCCCGGTCGCCACCTGCGCGGCGACGTACTCGCGGAACCCGTCGAGGTCGAGCGAGCCGTCGGCGCCGAAACTCGTCAGCGGGAAGGAGAGGACGCCGCGCGCCATGCCGTCCCGCAACCGGGCGACGACGTCGCCGTCGCCACCTGCTGTCTCCGTACGTAGATGCCATCCACACATGTAGATGGAGATTAGGTACGCGAACGGGGGCCGTCAATGGCCTTGCGGCGCCCGGCTTACGATCGGCGCATGCCAGAGCAGGAACAGCAAGGTCGCGGCGTCCGCGAGGTCAAGTCGGCGGCGCGCACCGTCGAGCTGCTCGACGTCCTCGCCGCCCGCGGCGACCGCCCGGCCCGCCTCCAGGAGCTCGCCGACGAGCTGGCCGTGCCGCGCAGTTCCATGTACGCGCTGCTGCAGACGCTCATCGCGCGCGGCTGGGTCCGCACGGACGTCACCGGCTCCCTGTACGGCATCGGCATCCACGCCCTGCTCACCGGCACCAGCTACTTGGACACGGACCCGCACGTGCGCACCGCGCGTCCCTACCTCGACGAGGCGTCCGAGGCGCTCGGCGAGACGATCCACCTGGGCCGCCTCGACGGCTTCGACGTGGCGTACCTGGCGACCCGGGAGTCGCACGAGTACCTGCGCACCATCAGCCGGGTCGGCCGCCGGCTGCCCGCGCACATCGGCGCGCTCGGCAAGGCGCTGCTCGCGGAACGGCCCGCGGAGTACCTGCCGCCCGGCCCGTACGACCGGGCCACCGAGAACTCGCACAGCACCCGCGAGTCGCTCGCCGCCGACCTGGAGCGGATCCGCGCCCGCGGCCACTCGGTCGACCGCGAGGAGGGCGTCCCCGGCATCGTCGGCTTCGGCTTCGCCCTGCGCTACGCCGCTCCCGCGCACGACGCCATCAGCTGCTCGGTGCCGGTCGCACGGCTGACGCCGGAGCACGAGGAGCGGATCGTGGCGGTCATGCGGGAGATCCGCTCGAAGATCGAGACGGCCGCCCTCCGGGGCACCTCGGGCACCCCCAACTGGCGCTAGCGGCCCGGCCGAAGCGCTCTCGACTACCCGGGCGAACCCCACCCAAACCAAATGTGTCTCAGGTCACAGGGCCCCGCCTTTTATGGGGCCCTTTCGGCTTGATACAAATTGGCCGCGCCCCAACGTCCCCGGTTCGGTCCCGTTCGCAAAGACGTCGCGCTCCAACTCCCCTTTTCCTTACCACCCCCTTGCCCAAAACAGCGGCGCAGCCGTGTCCGGGCAGGGGGTCCGTCTACAGGACTGCCCGTGTCTTCGCGCGCTCCCCGGCCCGCACTCCCCGCGCTCATAGCCCTCTTCACGGCCGGCTATCTCGCTGCCTACCTGCTGCCCACGGTCGTCGGCCGGCTCGCCGACAGCCTGCATCTCTCTCCCACCCAGGCCGGTCTCATGGGCAGCACCCTGCTGCTGAGCTCGGCCACCGCGGGCTTCACACTCGCGGCCCGCGTCGACCGGATCGGCGCCCGCCGCGCCGCCCGCGCCGGACTCCTCCTCGCCGCCGTCGGTTACGGCACCGCGGCGCTCTCCGGCACCGTCCCCCTGGTCGTCGCGGGTGCGATGATCGGCGGCTTCGGCTCGGGCACCGCGACGGCCGTCGCGGCCACCGGGATCGCCGCCCAGAAGGACCCGCACCGCGCCTCGACGCTCGGCCTGCTGAGCGTCTCCGCGCTCGCCGGCGCCCTGTACCTGACCATTCCGCGGATCAGCGACGGCCACGGCCTGCCGTTCGCCGCCCTCGCCCTCACCGCGCTCGCCGTGTGGCCCGCCACGAACCGGCTCGCCGACCCCGCCACCCCGGACAACAGCGCGGCCCCGGCACCCAGGTCCCCGCTCCCGTACGCCCGCTCGGGGATGCTGCTGGCGGCGGTCATCGTCTGCTGGTCGATGGCGCAGAACTCGCTGTGGGGCGTCAGCAGCCGCATCGGCACCGACCAGGCGGGCCTCACCGAGGTCGCGGTCGGCTCGGTGTTCGCCATCGCGCTCGGCGCCGGACTGCTCGGCGTGATCGGCGCGGGCGCGCTCGGCGCCCGGATCGGCCGCGCGATGCCCATCGGCGTCGGTACGGCGGCCATCGCGTGCTGCATCGCGGTCAGCGCCCGCGCGGACGACCTGGGCACCTTCGCGACCGGCGAGATCGCCTGGAACACCCTCTACCCCGTGGTGCTCTCCTACCTGCTGGGCCTGGCCGCCTCGCTCGACCCGCGCGGCCGCTGGGCGGTCCTCGTCGGCTCGGCGTCCTCGCTCGGCACGGCGTGCGGACCGCTGGTGGGCAGCGCCCTGTCCCAGTCGGTCGGCTTCCCCACGATGGGCGCGGCGCTCGCCGCGGCGCTGCTCCTGCTGGCGGTGCCGCTGACCGCGGTGGCCCTGCACACGGGTGGCCGCCCGCTGTTCGCGGGTGCGGCCCGGCGCCGCAGCGGCGCCCCGGTCGGCGCGTTCGTGCCGCCGTCCGGTCTGCCGGAGCAGCCGGTGGTGGAGATCGAGGTGCCCGCCGTCGTGGCCGAGGCCGGACCGGAGCCGGTCCAGGGCGAGTTCACGACAGCGGGCCCGTCCGGGGCTCAGCCCGAGATGTCGTCGAACTCGTACGCGTCGACCTCGGCGATGTAGCGCGCCCGGCGCGCCTCCTCCTCGTCGCTGCCGTCCAGGAACGACGCCACGAACGAGTTGCGGGCCAGCTCCCGCAGCCGTTCGTGGTCGAGGCCGAGCGCCTCGTGGACGGCGTGGAAGGTGTCGCCGACGTAGCCGCCGAAGTAGGCCGGGTCGTCGGAGTTCACGGTGCACAGCAGGCCCGCGTCCATCATCTTCACCAGCGGGTGCTGCTCCAGGACGTCGATGGCGCGCAACCGGACGTTCGACAGCGGGCACAGGGTGAGCGGGATCCGGTCCCGCACCAGGCGGGCCACCAGCTCCGGGTCCTCCAGGGACCGCAGCCCGTGGTCGACGCGCTCGACGCCGAGCAGGTCCAGGGCCTCCCACACGTACGACGGGTCGCCCTCCTCGCCCGCGTGCGCGACCTTGCGCAGGCCGAGCGCGCCCGCGGCCTCGTACACCGCGCGGAACTTCGAGGCGGGGTTGCCCACCTCGGCCGAGTCGAGCCCGACCCCGACGATCTTGTCGAGGTACGGCTCGGCGGCCTCCAGGGTCTCCATCGCCGACTCGGCGGACTGGTCGCGCAGGAAGCACATGATGAGCTTCGTGGAGACGCCGTGCCGCTCCTCGCTGCGTTCGAGGGCGCGCGCGAGGCCCTCGACGACGGTCCCCATCTCCACGCCGCGCGCCATGTGCGCCTGCGGGTCGAAGAAGATCTCGGCGTGCCGCACGCCCTGCTCGGCGGCGCGCGCCAGATAGGCGTCGGCGAGCGACTCGAAGTCGTCCTCGGTGATCAGGACGGCCATCAGGGAGTAGTACAGGTCGAGGAAGGACTGCAGGTCGGCGAAGAGGTACGCCTTCCGCAGCGCCTCGGTGTCGGCGTACGGCAGGGTGATGCCGTTGCGGGCGGCGAGCTCGAAGGCCAGCTCGGGTTCGAGGGTGCCTTCGATGTGCAGGTGCAGCTCGGCCTTGGGGATGCGGGCGAGTCGTTCGAGGTGGGGTGCGGCGTGTGATGCGAGGGACATCCGTGCATCGTACGCACGGATGCCGCCCCGCGATCTCACCCGCGCCTGGGCACCGGTACGCGATCCAGGTCGCGGGCGACCGTCAGCTCCCCGGTGAACCCGGCGGCCCGCGCCTGCCGGGCGAATTCTCCCCCGGACTCCGTCCGGGAGGGGCCCCCTGGGTCGGCGTAGCGCTGGCTGAAGTGCGTGAGGACGAGATGCCGCACGTTGCCGTCGCGCGCGACACGGGCAGCCTGACCAGCCGTCAAATGCCCATGATCGGAAGCGAGTCGGCGATCCTCGTCCAGGAAGGTCGATTCGATGACGAGCAGATCGCACCCGTCGGCGAGCTCGGTGACGCCCTCGCACAGCCGGGTGTCCATGACGAACGCGACGCGCTGCCCGCGCCGCACCTCGCTGACGTCGTCGAGGGTGACGCCGCCGAGGCTCCCCTCCCGCTGCAGGCGTCCCACGTCCGGCCCCGCGATCCCGTGCGCGGCGAGCCGCTCCGGCAGCATGCGGCGCCCGTCGGGTTCGACGAGCCGGTAGCCGTAGGACTCCACCGGGTGGGAGAGACGGCGTGCCTCCAGCCGGTACGAGGCCGTCTCCGCGAGCACCCCGCCCTCCCCGCTCACCGGTTCCTCGGCGATGTCCACGGTCTCCCGGTACGCGGTGGCGTACCGCAGCCGGTCGAAGAACCGCTGCCCGGACGCCGGGTAGTGGGCGGTCACCGGGTGCGGGACCCGGTCGAGGTTGATCCGCTGGATCACACCGGCCAGACCGAGGCTGTGATCACCGTGGAAGTGGGTGACGCAGATCCGGTTCAGGTCGTGCGCGGCGACGCCGGCCCGCAGCATCTGCCGCTGGGTGCCCTCGCCGGGGTCGAAGAGGATGCCCTCGCTGTCCCAGCGCAGCAGGTAGCCGTTGTGGTTGCGGTGCCGGGTCGGGACCTGGCTGGCGGTGCCGAGGACGACGAATTCACGTACGGACACGGTGCGTGGTGATCCCGGCCGCTATCCGGGGGGCCACTGCAGGCCGCGGCCGCCGAGGACGTGGGCGTGCGCGTGGAAGACGGTCTGGCCGGCGCCGCTGCCCGTGTTGAACACGAGCCGGTAGCTGTCCAGCTTCTCCTCCTTGGCCACCTCGCCGGCCTCGCGCAGCACGTCGGCGGCGATCGCCGGTTCGGCGGCGGCGAGGGAGGCGGCGTCCGGGTGGTGGACGCGCGGGATGACCAGGATGTGGGTCGGGGCCTGCGGGTTGATGTCGCGGAAGGCGACGGTGGTCTCTGTCTCGCGGACGAGGGTGGCGGGGACGTCCCCCGCGACGATCTTGCAGAACAGGCAGTCCGCCTGCGGTTCCCCGGACACGTTGCGGTCTCCTTCGCGCGCTGGAATCAGTACGGCGGCATGGTATCGATCAGCCCCACTGGGGCGGGCGCCACCGTCTGCCCGCTTCTGTTTCGTGGGCCTCTGCGGATGCGCGACCCGCCCCCAGCGGACCGTCAACCCGCGGAACCCCGTGGCAGCGGTGGAGCCGATTTCGGTGGGGTGTCCGCGAGTGCGGCCAGCGCGATGCGGACGGCCTCGTCGAGTTGGGGATCACGCCCGGCCGCGACGTCCTGCGGAGCGGCCACCACTTCCACGTCCGGGTCCACCCCGTGGTTCTCCAGACCCCACCCGTAACCCTCCATCCACGTCGCATACTTCGGCTGCGTCACCAGCGTCCCGTCCACCAGCCGGTACCGGCTGTCGATCCCGATGACGCCGCCCCACGTACGGACCCCCACCACGGGCCCGATCCCGAGCGCCTTGATCGCCGCGTTCACGATGTCCCCGTCGGACCCGGAGAACTCGTTGGCGACGGCCACGACGGGCCCGCGCGGGGCGTCCATCGGGTACGAGAACGGGCGGCTGCCGCGCGGCAGGTCCCAGCCCACGACGCGCCGCGCCAGCTTCTCCACGACGAGCTGCGACGTGTGCCCGCCCCGGTTCTCGCGGACGTCCACGACGAGCCCCTCGCGGGCGACCTCGACGCTCAGATCACGATGGATCTGCGCCCACCCGGGCGCCTGCATGTCGGGCACGTGGAGGTAGCCGAGCCGCCCGCCGGACTGCTCGTGGACGTACGCCCGCCGGTCCGCCACCCACGCGTGGTAGCGGAGCGGTTCCTCGTCCGCCACGGGCACGACGACGACGTGCCGCGGATCGCCCCCGCCGGCCGGCGACACGGTCAGCTCGACCGGCTTGTCCGCCGTGCCGACGAGCAGCGGCCCCGGTCCGGCCACCGGGTCGACGGGCCGCCCGCCCACCGCCAGGATCGCGTCCCCGGCGCGCACGGCGACCCCGGGCGCGGCGAGCGGGGACCGGGCACGCGGGTCGGACGTCTCGGACGGCAGCACCTGGTCGATCCGCCAACTGCCGTCCTCGTGGCGGGAGACGTCGGCCCCGAGGAGCCCCTGCCTGCGGGACCCGGAGCCGCCCCCGCCGCGCGGGACGACGTACGCGTGCGAGGTGCCCAGCTCCCCCTGCACCTCCCACAGCAGGTCGACGAGGTCGTCATGGGTCGCCACCCGCTCCAGGACCGGCCGGTACCGGTCGAGGACCCCGGCCCAGTCGACCCCGTTCATGTCCGCGCGCCAGAAGTTGTCCCGCATGAGGCGCCCGGCCTCCTCGTACATCTGCCGCCACTCGGCCACCGGGTCGACGGTCTGGCCGATCCGCGTCAGGTCGACGGTGATGTTCGTGTCGCTGTCCTCGTCGTGCGAGGGCCGCCGGTCGCTCGGCACGACCTTGAGCACCTCGCCGGTCCACAGCAGGACGCGCTTGCCGTCGCCGGTGACCTCGAAGTGGTCGGCGTCGGAGCCGATGTCCTCGATGCGCTGCTGGGCCAGGTCGTAGCGCTCCAGGCGGGTCTTCGGGTCCGGGTCGTTGCGGCTGGCCCGGGAGTCACCGAGCACGCCGCGCACCGGGTGCCGCAGCCACAGCACGCCGTCCTTCGCGGTGCGCAGCGTCGAATAGCGGGCGGCCTCGACGGGGAACGGCACGATCCGGTCGACGAGCCCCTCCAGATCGACCCTGGTGGCGGGCGCGCCCTCGCTGTCGGGCGTCTCGTCCTTGTCGACGGCCTCGAAGGGCCGCCCGTGCCGCTGCGGTCCGAACGGGGACGGGGTGGTCGCCGCGAGCGTGATCAGGTGCGGCCGGGAGCCGCCCACGAACGCGAGGTCGAAGGCGTGCTCGTCGTAGACCGGGTCGAAGGAGCGCGCCGACAGGAACGCCAGGTGCTTGCCGTCGAGCGTGAACGCGGGCGCGTAGTCCCGGAAGCGGAGCGGCGTCGCCTCGGTGACAGCGAGGTCGGCGGCGTTGGCGAGCTTGAGCTGACGCAGGCCGTGCGGGCCGGGATGCGACCAGGCGAGCCACGCCGAGTCGGGCGAGAAGGCGAGCCCGGAGGCGTGCCCGTCCTCGCTGCGGTCCACTTCCCGTACGTCACCGCTGTCGCGCTCGACGAGCAGGACCCGGCCGTCGTGCGCGGCCACGGCGACCCGGCCGCCGTCCGGCGCGACGGTCAGGCCGAGGACCCGGCCGAGCCGGCCACCGCCGAGCCTGCGCGGCGTCGCCCCCGGTCCGGCGCCGGTGGCGGGCACGAACTCCAGGGCGTCGTCGCCCTCGGCGTCCGTCACCCACACCACGTGCTCCTCGCCGTCGACGCGGAAGGTGTGCGGGAGCCGGGCCCGTACGCCCTGCTCGGCGGCGAGCGCGCGGGCGGGCCCGGACCGGTGGGTCACCCAGTGCACGGCGCCGCGCACGGCGACGGCGCTGCCGCGTCCGGTGTGGTCGGGCGACGCGGCCCCGAACCAGCGGGCCGCGTCGACCGGCCGCGGCTGCAGATCGGCCCGCTGCCCGCCGAGCCGCACGTCGAGCGCCCGGGGTTCGGCGTCGCCGGTCAGGTCGTCGACCAGCCACAGACGCCCGGCGCTCGCGTACACGACGCGCGTGCCGTCGGTGGCCGCCTGCCGGGCGTAGAAGCCGTCGACGGGGGTGTGCCGGCGCAGCTCCGAGCCGTCCGGCAGGGACGAGTACACGGCCCCCACGCCCTCGTGGTCGGAGAGGAACGCGACGCGCTCCCCCACCCACATCGGGGTCTCCACGTTCCCGTCGAGGTCCGCGTGCAGCCGGACGAACTCGCCCGCGCCCTCCCGGTCGATCCACAGCTTGCCCGCGGTGCCGCCCCGGTACCGCTTCCACCAGGCGGCCTCGCGCCCCATCGGCGCGGACAGCAGCAGCACTTCGGACCCCGGCCCGTACGCGACGCCGCCCACGGGCCCGTACGGCAGGGTCTCGGCGGGTCCGCCGTCCAGCGGTACGGCCCGTGCCCAGCTGCGGCGCGACGAGGCCTGGCCGTGCGTGCTGACGGCGAGCACCCGCCCGTCGGGGGTCCAGCCGCGCACGGACGTGGTCCAACTCCCCCAGTACGTGAGGCGTTCGGAGGGTCCGCCGTCGACCGGGGCGACGTGGACCTCGGGGGCGCCGTCGCGTCGGGACGTCCACGCGACGGTCGTGCCGTCCGGGGAGACGCGGGGGTGGCTGACGGGCATGTTGTCGGCGCTGACCCGCCAGGCGCGGCCGCCGTCGAGGGGTGCGGCCCAGACGTCGTCCTCGGCGGTGAAGACCACCAACTCGCCGTGCAGGTGCGGGAACCGGAGGTACGCAGGATTCGTCACCCCGCCCACCCTAAATTTCCGCTGCGCCCCTCGTCAGCCCGTCAGATCACTTTCCCTGCGGGCAGGAGCAGCTGGGCTCGGTCGGCCACACGGTGACGGTCTCGGTGACGGTGCGGGTGGTGCCGGGCTGCGGCTCGTGCTGCGACGGGGTCTCCTGGGGCGGCTTGCTCTCCTCGGGCGGCTTGCTCTCCTCGGGCGGCTGCGAAGTGGCGCCCGTCTCCGCGCAGTTGCCGAGCACGGACAGCCGGAACCAGACCTTGCCCTCGATCCGCGCGATGAACGTCCCGCGCACGCAGTGGCCGGAGACGACGCCGTTGGCCCACCCGTCGACGGTGATGTCCTCGCCCTTCTTCGTCCTGCCGGTGCAGTTGACCTGCACCTCGCTCGGCGCCGAACTCCCTTGCGTGCCACCGCTCTTGTACGCACCGGTGCAGCTGAGCCAGGCCACGTCGGCGTGCTGCCGGTTCAGTTCCTGGGTGGCCTCCTGGTCGGTGGTGGCGGCGACGGTGGTGACGTTCAGATCCCCGTCGACCGGCTGGCACGCGACGGCTCCCCCGACGACGGCGGCGACGACGCCCACCGCGGCCAGGGCCCGCTTATGCCGTAATCGGGCTCCTATACGCCTCAATGCCCCCATGAGCGGCAGGATGCCAGCCAGGGTCCCCGAGCGGTAGAGCAGTTGCGGACACGACGCGGAGGGCGGCACCGGACAGCCGCTGCCGTCCGCGGCAGGCCGCCGCGGGCAACTGCCGTCTACAGTGCCGTCATGGTGACCAGACGCAGGATCCGCCGCCTCGTGGTGGACGGCACCGAGTACGGCTGGTCCTTCGGGCACCGCCACGACCGCGTGCTCGGCTACCCGGGCTGCGCCAGCAAGGTGACGCTCTGGCGGCCCGGTTCCCGGGCGCGGCTGCGCCTGGTGTTCCGGCCGGGTGAGGGCCGGATCATCGCCGACGACTACTTCGACCGGGGCGCGACGGTCCGGATGCCGGGCCAGGTCTACCTCAACCTCTACGAGCCGGGCACGGTACGGGCGTTGCTGGACGAGGCGCTGGCCCGCGGCCTGTTCCCGACCACGGAGCGCACGGTGGAGGTCGACGCCTGGCCGCTCTTCGACGCGGTGGCCCCGCCGCCCGCCGGCTAGCCGCGCAGCAGCAGCCACTCCTGGAGTTCGACGAGATTGCCCTCGGGGTCCTTGAGGTGGGCGACGCGCATCCGCTCCGTCATGGGCGCGGGCCCGTGCACGAGCACACCGCCGCGCTCGGTGACGCCCTCGCAGTAGGCGTCCAGATCGTCGACCCGCAGCACGACGAGCGACCGGTGCCCGCTCGCCGGCTCCCCGACCTCGCCCAGCACCTCGGCCATCATGGCCCGGTCCTGCAGGGCGATCCCGGCGGACCCTCCGGGTGGCGCGAACTTCTCGTAGGGTCCGCGCTCCGCACCGGACTGCGGCTTGAGCCCCAGCACATCGGCGTAGAACCGATAACAGGCCCCGAAGTCACTGACGAGCAACCGCACCTGGGCGAGTTCCATGACGCCATTTTACGGCGGGGCCCGAGGGAAGGCAGCGGCGAAGCCGCAGGCCCCGCCCCGCCGACACCCCGTGACGGCGCGACCGCGCAGCGGCTACCCCCAGCGCCCGGTCCGCCCCAGCAGCAACGCCACCGCGGCCGTCCCGGCGGTGGACGTCCGCAGCACGCTGCGGCCGAGCCGGAGCGGCAGCGCTCCCGCCTCGCCGAACACCGCCAGCTCCTCCGGCGACACCCCGCCCTCCGGCCCCACGACGAGCACGATCGACCCGTCGGCCGGCAGCGGCACCGAGGCCAGCGCCCCGCTCGGACAGTCCCGGTCCTCGTGCAGCACCGCGGCGAAGTCCGCTCCGGCGAGCAGCGCGGCGACCTCCTTGGTCGACGCGGCGTCCGCGACCTCCGGGAAACGGACCCGGCGCGACTGCTTGCCGGCCTCGCGCGCGGTGGCCCGCCACTTCCCCAGCGCCTTGAGGCCCCGCTCGCCCCGCCACTGCGTGATGCACCGCGAGGCGGACCACGGCACGATCGCGTCGACGCCGGTCTCGGTCATGGTCTCCACGGCGAGTTCGCCCCGGTCGCCCTTGGGCAGCGCCTGCACGACGGTGATCCGCGGCCGCGCCTCGTCCTCCACCCGCACCGGGCCGACGTCGACGAGCAGCCGGTCCTTGCCCTCGCTCCCGGCGACGACGCCCTCGGTCCACGCGCCGAGCCCGTCGGTCAGCACCACGGCCTCCCCGGCCCGCAGCCGCTTCACGGAGACGGCGTGCCGCCCCTCGGGCCCGTCGAGGACGTACGTACGGTCGCCGGGCACGGGGCCGTCGACGACGAACACCGGCGCCGTCACGCGGCACCCCGCTGCCCCAACGCGCCCTTGGCGGCGTCGAGTTCGGCGGCGAGCACCTCGACGAGCTGGCCGGCGGGCAGCTCCCGGGCGAGCCGGTGCCCCTGCCCCGCCCACAGGGCCATGCCCTGCGGGTCCCCGGCCTTCGCCGCGGCCTTCCGCAGCGGCGAGGTGACGTGGTGGATCTCCGGGTAGGCGGCGGGCGCGTACGGCCCGTGCTCGCGCAGGAACCGGTTGACGAGGCCGCGTGCGGGCCGCCCGGAGAAGGCCCGGGTCAGCTCGGTGCGGGTGAACAGCGGGTCGGTCATGGCGCGCTTGTGCAGCGCGGGCGCGCCGGACTCCGGGGTGACCAGGAACGCGGTGCCGAGCTGGGCGACGTCGGCCCCGGCGGCGAGCACGGCGGCGATCTGCGCGCCGCGCATGATGCCGCCCGCCGCGATGATCGGGATCTGCACCGCTTCCTTGACCTGGGAGATCAGTGCGAGCAGGCCGAGCCCGCCACCGTCGGTCTCGGGGTTGTCGCGGTGCGTGCCCTGGTGTCCGCCGGCCTCGATGCCCTGGACGCACACGGCGTCGGCGCCCGCCCGCTGCGCGGCCTGCGCCTCGTCGACCGTGGTCACGGTGACCGCGGTGAGGGTGCCGACGCGCTGCAGCGCCTGCAGCACCTCGCGGGTCGGGCAGCCGAACGTGAAGGTGACCAGCGGCACCGGGTCGTCGACGAGGATGGCGAGCTTGGCGTCGTAGCCGTCGTCGCGGCCGCTGTCGGGGTCGCCGAGCTGGGTCTGGTACCAGGTGGCCTCGCCGGCGAGCTGGTGCCGGTAGACGTCGACCGCGGCGGGATCGGCGTACTCGGGCTGCGGCATGAACAGATTGACGCCGAAGGGCCGCCCGGTCAGCCCCCGCACCTGCTTGATCTCCTGGTACATGCCGTCGGCGGTCTTGTACCCGGCGGCGAGGAACCCGAGCCCGCCCGCCTCGGAGACGGCGGCCACGAGCACGGGACAGGATGCGCCGCCCGCCATGGGGGCCTGCACGATCGGATAGTGGCAGAGATCGGTCAGTGCGGAGGACATGCCCGCATCGTGCCACGTCCTGATCGCACCACCGAATCGACCCTTCCGCTCTCCCCGGACCACACGAAGCCGCGCCCTGAGACGTACGAAGCCGCGCCCTGGGACGTACGAAGCCGCGCCCTGGGGGCGCACGGAGTGCGCCTTCAGGGGCGCGGGGAACTGCGCGAGCAACCCCCACGACCCGCACCCGGCACCCTCATCAGGAGGCACCCTCGAACCCGCAATAAAACGGGGCCCGGGGGATGACCCCCGGGCCCCGCCACCAACAGGCTCACCGCCCGTTAAACGCATCCTTCAACCGCGAGAACAACCCCTGCTGCCCGGGCTGGAACTGCCCGGTCGGCCGCTCCTCACCCCGCAACTTCGCCAACTCCCGCAACAGC
The DNA here is from genome assembly GCF_024448165.1 of Streptomyces longispororuber. GTDB lineage: Bacteria > Actinomycetota > Actinomycetes > Streptomycetales > Streptomycetaceae > Streptomyces > Streptomyces longispororuber_A. The sequence goes on along the minus strand of NZ_JAMOLN010000107.1, from coordinate 21,690 downwards.
CGCTCCTGCTCGGGATCGAGCTTCTGCGGCGTCATCACCTCGACGTGCACGATCAGGTCGCCCCGGCCGCCACCCCGCAGATGCGTGACACCGCGCCCGTGCAGCGGCACCGACTGACCGGACTGCGTGCCCGGCCGGATGTCGATCTCCTCAAGGCCGTCGAGCGTCTCCAGCGGCACCTTCGTGCCGAGGGCCGCCGCCGTCATCGGGATGGTGACCGTGCAGTGCAGGTCGTCGCCGCGCCGCTGGAACGTCGGGTGCGGCAGCTCGTGGATCTCCACGTACAGGTCGCCGGCGGGACCGCCGCCGGGGCCGACCTCGCCCTCGCCCGCGAGCTGGATCCGCGTCCCGTTGTCCACGCCCGCCGGGATCTTCACCGTCAGCGTGCGCCGCGACCGGATGCGGCCGTCGCCGGCGCACTCCGGGCACGGGGTGGGCACGACGGTGCCGAACCCCTGGCACTGCGGGCACGGCCGCGAGGTCATGACCTGGCCGAGGAAGGACCGCGTGACCTGCGAGACCTCACCGCGACCGCGACACATGTCACAGGTCTGCGCGGAGGTGCCGGGCGCGGCGCCCTCACCGCTGCAGGTCGTACAGACCACGGCGGTGTCGACCTGGATGTCCTTGGTGGTGCCGAAGGCCGCCTCGTCGAGCTCGACCTCCAGACGGATCATGGCGTCCTGGCCGCGGCGGGTGCGCGAGCGCGGCCCGCGCTGCGACGCCGTGCCGAAGAACGCGTCCATGATGTCCGAGAAGTTCCCGAACCCGCCCTGCCCGAAGCCACCGGCCCCGCCGCCGGCCTGCGACAGGGGGTCGCCCCCGAGGTCGTAGACCTGCTTCTTCTGCGGGTCGGAGAGCACCTCGTAGGCGGCGTTGATCTCCTTGAAGCGCTCCTGAGTCTTCGGGTCCGGATTCACATCCGGGTGAAGCTCACGCGCCAGCCTCCGGAAGGCCTTCTTGATCTCGTCCTGGGAAGCGTCGCGGCGCACGCCGAGTACGGCGTAGTAGTCCGTGGCCACTTACGACTCCGCCAGGATCTGTCCGACGTAACGTGCCACTGCGCGTACTGCTCCCATCGTTCCCGGGTAATCCATGCGTGTCGGTCCGACGACACCCAGCTTGGCGACTGCCTCGCCGCCCGAACCGTAGCCGACCGACACCACGGACGTGGAGTTGAGTCCCTCATGGGCGTTCTCGTGACCGATCCGTACGGCCATGCCCGAATCCCCCACCTCACCAAGCAACTTGAGGAGCACGACCTGCTCCTCAAGTGCTTCGAGGACAGGACGGATGGTGAGGGGAAAGTCATGTCCGAAGCGGGTGAGATTGGCGGTGCCGCCGATCATCAGCCGTTCCTCGGACTCCTCGACGAGCGTCTCCAGCAGGGTGGAGAGCACCGTCGAGACCGTGCCGCGGTCCTCCGCCTCGAAGGCCTCCGGCAGGTCCTGCACCAGCTGCGGTACGTCGGCGAACCGGCGGCCCGCGACCCGGCTGTTGAGCCGGGCCCGCAGATCCGCGAGAGACGTTTCGCCGAACGGCGCCGGGCAGTCGACCATCCGCTGCTCCACGCGTCCGGTGTCCGTGATCAGCACGAGCATCAGACGCGCGGGCGCGAGCGAGAGCAGCTCGACGTGGCGCACCGTGGACCGGGTCAGCGACGGGTACTGGACGATCGCGACCTGCCGCGTCAGCTGCGCGAGCAGCCGCACGGTCCGGCCGACGACGTCGTCCAGGTCGACGGCGCCCTCCAGGAAGTTCTGGACGGCGCGCCGCTCCGGCGCGGTCATCGGCTTCACGTTCGTGAGCTTGTCGACGAAGAGGCGGTACCCCTTGTCCGTGGGGATGCGCCCGGCACTGGTGTGCGGCTGGGCGATGTACCCCTCGTCCTCCAGGGCGGCCATGTCGTTGCGCACGGTCGCCGGCGAGACGCCCAGGCTGTGCCGCTCGGTCAGCGCCTTGGAGCCGACCGGCTCCTCGGTGCCGACGTAGTCCTGGACGATGGCGCGCAGCACCTCGAGCCTGCGTTCACTGAGCATCCGCGCACACCTCCAGCTCCTGCCTCTGCGGTCTCCTGCGGTTCGTCTGGCACTCGCCGACGGGGAGTGCCAATGGTCCCCGGCTCAGTGTACGGCCGGTGGGTACGGCCCCGGCAAGGGCGCTAGCGTCGGGCTCATGGAACGTATCGACTGGGCAGGGACGGGTTGGGAGGAACTGGCTCCGAACGTGGGGCGGATCCGGCTGCCCGGCTGGGACTGCACGACCGGGCTTGTGGTGGGGGACGGCGCGGCGCTGCTGATCGACACCGGATCCTCACTCCGTGAAGGCGCCCGGCTGCGCGCGGACACCCGGCGCCTGCTGGGAGCACACGCAAGGGTGACGCACGTCGCTCTGACCCACCCGCACTTCGACCACGTCCTCGGCACGGCGGCGTTCGCCGGCGTCGAGGTGTACGGGGCCGTGGGCATCGACGCCGTGTTCGCGCACGGCAGCGAGGAGATCTGCGCCACCGCCGTGCGGCACGGCATCGACCCGGAGCGGGCGGCCGAGGCCACCGACCTGCTGGTCACCCCGCACCACCGGGTGTGCGGCGAGTGGACGCTCGACCTGGGCGGCGGCCTGCAGGTGCTGCTCGCGAACCTGGGCCCCGCGCACAGCGGCCACGATCTGGTGGTCCTGGTCCCGGGCCGGCCGGAGATCGTCTTCTGCGGCGACCTGGTGGAGGAGTCGGGCGAACCGCAGGCGGGTTCGGACGCGGCGCCGCGGCGCTGGCCGGCCGCGCTCGACCGGCTCCTGTCGCTCGGCGGCGAGGACGCGGTCTACGTGCCGGGGCACGGTTCGGTGGTGAATGCGGAGTTCGTCCGTGCGCAGCGCGCCACACTGGCGGCGCTTTCCGGCGTGTCGTAGCCCTGGCCTGCGTACTCCTCCTATCGTCGGCCGAATGCGCCCACCCGTCTCCCGCCACCACCCCTCCGAGGGCCCTTCGGGCCCGCAGCGTCGTCTGTACTCAGCCGATCTGACCCCTCCCTGGAAGCGGAACAAGCCCGCCCCGGAGGTCCCCGCCGAGCACGACCTCGTCGTGGAGGAGGTCACGACGGGCTTCTGCGGCGCGGTCGTGCGCGTCGAGAAGTCGGCGCAGGGGCCGACCGTGACCCTGGAGGACCGCTTCGGCAAGCACCGGGTGTTCCCGATGGAGCCGCGCGGGTTCCTCCTGGAGGGCAAGGTCGTCACGCTCGTCCGGCCCACGGGAGCGGCGCCGGTGCGCCCCACGCGCACCGCGTCCGGCTCGGTGGCGGTGCCGGGCGCCCGCGCCCGGGTGGCCAGGGCGGGCCGGATCTACGTGGAGGGCAAGCACGACGCCGAGCTCATCGAGCGGGTCTGGGGCGACGACCTGCGCATCGAGGGCGTGGCCGTGGAGTTCCTGGAGGGCGTGGACGACCTCCCGGCGATCGTGGCGGAGTTCGCGCCGGGCCCCGACGCGCGCCTCGGCGTCCTCGTCGACCACCTGGTGCCCGGCACCAAGGAGTGGAAGATCGCCCGGTCGGTGACGAGCGAGCACGCGCTGATCGTGGGCCACCCGTACATCGACATCTGGGAGGCGGTGAAGCCGTCGTCGGTGGGCATCGACGCCTGGCCCCGCGTCCCGCACGGCCAGGACTGGAAGACGGGCGTGTGCCGGGCGCTGGGCTGGCGCGTGGCGCACACCGGTGAGGCGTGGCAGCACATCCTGTCGCGGGTCCGCTCGTACAAGGACCTGGAGCCCGAACTCCTGGGCCGCGTCGAGGAGTTGATCGACTTCGTCACGGCCCCGGCCCCGTAGATCCGCCTCGCCCGCGGCACGGGGCGAGCGCCACGACCGGCGCCCGCCCCAATACGGCCTCAGTCCACCAGGTCCCGCACGACCCCGTCCGCCAGCAGCCGCCCGCGCAGGGTCAGCACGGCCCGCCCCGCCGCGAAGGGCCCGCCCTCCAGCAGCCCGTCCGCCAGCGCCTTGCGCGCCGCCGCCAGCCCGGCCGGCTTCAGCAACGACAACGGGCAGCCGTCCTTCAGCCGCAGCTCCAGCAGGATCCGCTCGACCCGCCGGTCCTCGTCGGCGAGCACCTCACGCCCGGCCCCGGGCGACCGCCCCTCCGCGAGGGCCGCCGCGTACGCCCCGGGGTGCTTCACGTTCCACCACCGCACCCCGCCCACGTGCGAGTGCGCGCCCGGCCCGGCCCCCCACCAGTCGGCCCCGCGCCAGTACAGTTCGTTGTGCAGGCAGCGGGCGGCCTCGGACGTGGCCCAGTTCGACACCTCGTACCAGTCGAACCCGGCCGCGGCGAAGACCTCGTCGGCGATCAGATAGCGGTCGGCGTGCACGTCGTCGTCGGTCATCGGCACCTCGCCCCGACGGATCCGCCGCGCGAGCTGCGTGCCCTCCTCGACGATCAGGGCGTACGCGCTGACGTGGTCGGGCCCGGCGCCGATCGCCGCGTCCAGCGAGGCCCGCCAGTCGTCGTCCGTCTCCCCCGGCGTGCCGTAGATCAGGTCCAGGTTCACGTGCTCGAACCCGGCGGCCCTGGCCTCCGCGACGCACGCCTCGGGCCGGCCGGGCGTGTGCGTGCGGTCGAGCACCTTCAGGACGTGCTGCCGGGCGCTCTGCATCCCGAACGACACCCGGTTGAAACCGCCGGCCCGCAGCTCCGCCAGATACGCCGGGTCGACGGACTCCGGATTGGCCTCGGTGGTCACCTCGGCGTCGTCCGCGAGCCCGAACTCGTCCCGGATCGCCCGCAGCATCCGGACGAGGTCGGCGGCGGGCAGCAGCGTCGGCGTGCCGCCGCCGACGAAGACGGTGCGCACCGGGCGAGGGTCGTCGCCGAGCACCTTCCGGGCGAGCCTGATCTCGTCGGCCAGGGTGTCCGCGTAGTTGTCGCGGGAGGCGAGCACGCCTCCGCTGCCGCGCAGCTCGGTCGCCGTGTACGTGTTGAAGTCGCAGTACCCGCAGCGCGTGGCGCAGTACGGGACGTGCAGGTAGAAGCCGAGGGGGCGGTCGCCGGCCGCGGCGAGCGCGGAGGCCGGGAGCGAGCCGTCGTCGGGCACGGGCTCACCGTCGGGAAGTGCGGAAGGCATGCCCCCATTGTCCCGCCTCCGGCGAACCCGCCGCGCCGGTCACTCCGCCTGCAGCACGAGCAGCGCCAGATCGTCGTCCGGCGGGCTGTCCGCGAAGGCGTGCACCAGGCGCCGGATGCGCTCCGCGAGCAGCGGCGCGGTGAGTCCCGCGCACCCGGCGAGGGCCTGCGCGAGGCCGTCGCCGTCGTCGAACTGGTGGTGCCCCGAGCGGCGCTCGGTCACCCCGTCGGTGACGCAGAGCAGGGTGTCGCCGGTGCGCAGCTCGAAGGTCTCGCTGGTGTAGTCCGGGTCGTCGACGACGCCGAGCAGCACCTGCGGCGCGGCCGCCGCCACGACCTCGCCGCCCGGCCGCATCAGCAGCGGCAGCGGATGCCCGGCGGACGCCAGCGTGCAGCACACCCCGGCCCCGCCCCCGTCCCCGTCCCCGTCGTCATAGGGCGTCAGCTCGCCGTAGAGGAGCGACAGGAAGCGGGAGCTGGAACCTTCCGGCGGAACGCCCTGACCGCCCGCCGCGGCGATCGCCCGGGCCGCGGCGTCGGCGGCTTCGGTCGCGTCGTCGAGCAGCAGCCGGTTGAGCCGGTCGAGGACCTGGGCGACCGGGTAGCCCTCACGGGCCAGGAGGCGCAGCCAGGGCCGGGCGAGGCCGATGACGACGGCCGCCTCCGGGCCCTTGCCCTGTACGTCGCCGAGGGCGAAGCACCAGCGTCCGTCGCCCGCGGGGAACACGTCGTAGAAGTCGCCGCCGGGGCCGCCCGCCTCCTTCGGCTCGTAGACGAGGGCGGTCTTCATGCCGGGGATCTCGGCGATGGAGGTGGGCAGCAGACCGCGCTGCAGGATGCGGCTGATGGTGGCCTGCCGGGTGAAGCGGCGGGCCGCGCTCACCGCCAGGGCGACGCGGCGGCTGAAGTCCTCGACGAGCCCGGTGACCTCGTCGGGGAACCGGACGAGACCGGTCCGCCCGATGAGCAGGATGCCGAGGGTGCGGCCGCCCGCGGACAGCCGGTAGGCGAGCGCGGCGCCGGAGTCCTCCAGGCCGGCGCCGCCCTGCGCCTCGAAGGGCCAGGGCACCGGGAAGGCGGCGGAGCGCACGGAGTCGGGCAGCCGCGGCGGCTCCTTCTCCAGGATCCGGCGGAGGTCCTCGATGCGGTTCTCGTGGGTGTGCCAGACCCGGGCGAGGCGCGGCGCCTGCACCGGGCCCTCGGTGCCGCGCGGATCGTGGTCGAAGGCGCCCGGGAGGCCGCGGCCCTCCTCGTCGTAGAACCAGACCGCGCACCAGTCGGCGAGCCGCGGGACGAGGAGCTGGCCGACGAGGGCGGCGACCATGTCCTCGTCGAGCTGGCCGGCGAGCAGGTCGGACGCCTCGGCGAGGAAGGAGAGCGCGCCGCGGTTGATCCAGTCCCGGTCCTGGGGCGCGCGTCTGGGCACCGGCGCGAGCAGTTCGGCGGCGCGCGGGCCGCGCTGCAGGGCGCGCGCCCCCGGCTGCGCTCCGTCCTCGGCGACGGCGTCGGCCGCGGGTCCGGAGGCGTCGGCGGGCAGGCGGGCCCAGACCGTCTTGGTGCCGGGGCGGTACGTGATGCCCCACGAATCGGCGAGGGACGCGACGAGTTGGAGGCCGCGGCCGTACTCGGGGGTCTCGGGGGTCTCGGGGGTGCGCTGGGCCCGGTCGTTGCGGACGGCGCGCGCCGGGTGGTGGTCGGTGACCTCGACGACGAGACCGGCGGGCGTGCCGTCGGGGGCGGCCTCCTCCATGCGGCAGAGCAGCTCGACACTGGTGCCGGCGTGCACGACGGCGTTCGTGACGAGTTCGCTGAGCACGACGACGGCGTCGTCGGTGAGCCGGTCGCAGAGCGTGGCGGCGACGGGCAGCTCCAGTTCGGTCCACTCGGCGAACGCGGCCCTGACGAAGCGCCGGGCGGCGGCCGGGGCCAGCGGGTTTCCGGGCAGCGACGTGCGGGCCACGACCGGTCCCCCGTGCGGGTGGTCCGGCAGTTCCCCGGCGCGGGAGGTGGTCTCCCGCTGAATAGGAATGGACCCCACGGTTCGGCTCCTGAGCAGTTCGGGCATTTACGCCTCAGGCGACATGGACAGAGTGACAGACTGACCACGCCCATAAGCATCGAGTTACCGAAGTGGGCCGCTATGAGTGAGAACAGTGCTATGCGTGTGCCTCAGGACGGGCTCGAGGGCGATGACACCATCCGCCCGGCCGACCTCCGACCGCTCCTCGCCGCGATGACGGCTGCCCGCGACGGGAACTTCACCCACGTCACCGACACGTCGGACGGACTGCTGGGCGAGCTCGGCGCGGTCTTCAACCAGTTGATCGACCGCAACACCCATTACAGCGGGGAACTGACGCGGGTCCGCCGGGAGATCGTCCGGCACGGCCGTCTCGACGAGAGACTCGAGGCGAGTCCCGGCCAGGGCGCGTGGGCCACCCGCATCAACGACGTGAACACCATCATCGGCGCCCTGGTCGCCCCGGCGGCCAACGCCACTCGCGTGCTGGACGCGGTGGCGGGCGGCGATCTGACGCAGCGCGTCGACCTGCACGACGGCAACCGCCAGCTCCGGGGAGACCTGCGCAGGCTGGGGCGCGCGGTCAACAAGATGGTGGACCAGCTCTCGCTGTTCACCGGCGAGGTCACCCGGGTGGCCCGCGAGGTCGGCACCGAGGGCCGGCTCGGCGGCCGCGCCAAGGCGCAGGGCCTGTCGGGCAGTTGGCGTGACGTGACCGAGGCGGTCAACACGATGGCGTCGCGCCTGACCGCGCAGGTGCGGGACATCGCGCTCGTCACGACGGCGGTGGCGCGGGGCGACCTGACCCGTACGGTCACGATCGAGGCGACGGGCGAGCTGCTTGAGCTGAAGCTGACCGTGAACACGATGGTCGACCAGCTCTCCGCGTTCGCCGACGAGGTGACCCGCGTGGCCCGCGAGGTCGGCACCGAGGGCCAGCTGGGCGGCCGCGCCCAGGTCCGCGGCGTCTCCGGCGTCTGGAAGGACCTCACCGACAACGTCAACTTCATGGCGGACAACCTCACCTCCCAGGTCCGCAACATCGCGCTCGTGTCGACGGCGGTGGCGCAGGGCGACCTCGGCAAGAAGATCACGGTCGAGGCGAAGGGCGAGATCCTCGAACTCAAGTCGACGATCAACACGATGGTCGACCAGCTCTCCGCGTTCGCCGACGAGGTCACGCGCGTGGCCCGCGAGGTCGGCACCGAGGGCAACCTCGGCGGCCAGGCGCAGGTCCGCGGCGTCGCCGGCGTGTGGAACGACCTCACGGCGAACGTGAACTTCATGGCGTCGAACCTGACGTCGCAGGTGCGCAACATCGCGCAGGTGACGACGGCGGTGGCGCAGGGCGACCTGTCCAAGAAGATCTCGGTCGACGCGCGCGGCGAGATCCTGGAGCTGAAGGACACCGTCAACACGATGGTGGAGCAGCTGCGGGGCTTCGCCGACGAGGTGACCCGCGTGGCCCGCGAGGTGGGCACCGACGGCCGCCTCGGCGGGCGTGCAACCGTGCACGGCGTGTCGGGCGTCTGGAAGGACCTGACCGACAACGTCAACTACATGGCGGACAACCTGACTTCCCAAGTGCGCAACATCGCGCAGGTCGCCACCGCGGTGGCCCAGGGCGACCTGTCCAAGAAGATCGACGTCGACGCGCGCGGCGAGATCCTCGAACTGAAGACGACGATCAACACGATGGTCGACACGCTCTCCTCGTTCTCCTCCGAGGTGACGCGTGTGGCCCGCGAGGTGGGTTCCGAGGGTCAACTCGGCGGCCAGGCCCGGGTCGAGGGCGTGTACGGCACGTGGAAGCGCCTGACGACGAACGTGAACGAGCTGGCGTCGAACCTGACCACACAGGTCCGCGCCATCGCCGAGGTGGCCTCCGCGGTGACCTCGGGCGACATGTCCCGCTCCATCACGGTGGAGACGCAGGGCGAGGTCGCGGAGCTGAAGGACAACATCAACCTGATGGTGGCCAACCTCCGCGAGACGACCCGCGCGAAGGACTGGCTGGAGTCGAACCTGGCCCGCCTCGCGGCGCTCATGCAGGGCCACCGCGACCTGATGGAGGTCGCCGACCTGATCCTGCGCGAGCTGACGCCGCTGGTGAACGCCCAGTACGGGGCCTTCTTCCTCGCCGAGCCCGACGAGGACGACACCCCGATCCGGACGGCCATCCCGACCAAGGGACTCGCGTACATCGCGGGCTACGGCTCGGCGGCGGCCCTCGTCGTCGACACCGGCGGGATGCCGGTCCACGGACTGGTGCGGCAGGCGGCCCTGGAGAAGAAGCGCATCCTGGTGGAGGAGGCCCCGCCGGACTACATCAAGATCAACAGTGGTCTCGGCGAAGCCGCGCCGGCCTCCGTCGTCATCATCCCGATCCTCTTCGAGGACAAGCTCCTCGGCGTCATCGAGCTGGCGTCGTTCTCCCGCTTCTCCGACGTCCACCTGGCGTTCTTCGACCAGTTCGTCAACACGATCGGCGTCGCGATCAACACCATCATCGCCAACTCCCGTACGGAGTCCCTGCTCGGCGAGTCGCAGCGCCTGGCGACGCAGTTGCAGGAACGATCGGACGAACTCCAGCGCCAGCAGGCGGAGTTGCAGCGGTCGAACGCCGAACTGGAGGAGAAGGCCGCCCTGTTGGCGACCTCGTCCCAGTACAAGTCGGAGTTCCTGGCGAACATGTCGCACGAGCTGCGCACCCCGCTCAACTCGCTGCTCATCCTGGCCCGGCTGCTCTCCGACAACCCGGACGGGCACCTGAACGACCAGGAGGTCCAGTTCGCGACGACGATCCACCGCTCGGGCTCGGACCTGCTCCAGCTGATCAACGACATCCTGGACCTGTCGAAGATCGAGGCCGGCCGGATGGACGTCCGGCCCAAGAAGCTCCCCCTCATCAAGCTCCTCGACTACGTCCACGCGACGTTCCGGCCCATCACCCTCGACCGCGGTCTCGCCTTCGAGGTGTCGGTCGGCGAGGACGTGCCGCGCGAGGTGTTCTCGGACGAGCAGCGCCTCCAGCAGATCCTGCGCAACCTCCTGTCGAACGCGATCAAGTTCACCGCGAACGGCAAGGTCGAGCTGCGGGTCAAGCGGATCAAGGACCCGGAGCACCAGTTCGTGCGCGAGACCGACGACCTGATCGCGTTCGCCGTCTCCGACACGGGCATCGGCATCGCCCGCGACAAACTCCCGGTGATCTTCGAGGCGTTCCAGCAGGCCGACGGCACCACCAACCGCAAGTACGGCGGCACGGGCCTCGGCCTGTCCATCAGCCGGGAGATCGCGGGTCTGCTCGGCGGCCGCATCGTCGCCGAGAGCGAGCCGGGCGAGGGCTCCACGTTCACGCTGTACGTCCCCGTGGTCTACCCCGGCCACGAGCAGGCGCCGGACGCGGCGGACGCCGTGCGGCTGCCGGACCAGGCGCCCCTCCTCCCGGCACAGCAGGACCAGTCCCCGGACTCGTACACGATCCATGAGCAGGAGGACAACTGGCCGACGCCGACGAAGCTGGAGCAGTGGAAGACGGGCCTCGCGGGAGAGGTGCTGCCGGGCCGCCGCGTCCTGATCGTCGACGACGACATCCGCAACGTGTTCGCCCTCACGCACGTACTGGGCCGGGTCGGCATGCCCGTCCTGTACGCGGAGAACGGGCGGGAGGGCATCGAGACGCTGGACCGCAGTCCGGACATCGAGCTCGTCCTGATGGACATCATGATGCCGGAGATGGACGGGTACGAGACCATCTCCGTCATCCGCAAGACGCCGCGCTGGGCCGGGCTGCCCATCGTGGCGCTCACCGCGAAGGCGATGCCGGGCGACCGCGAGAAGTCGATCGCCAAGGGCGCCAACGACTACGTGCCGAAGCCGGTGGACGTCGACCAGCTGCTGACCGTGGTCTGCGATCTGCTGGCCCCCTCGGCCGCGGCGACGCCCGAGGACGACGACGTCACCACCGACGACGTCACCGCCGAGGGCGAATCCGCCGAATCGGGACCACGGGAGAACAAGGGAGAACCCGTCGCCCCACCGACGATCGAGTGAGGCACCGTCACCATGACCACTACTGCAGAGTCCAGTTCAACGGATCGGGCCAGCATCCTCCTGGTCGACGACATGGAGGACAACCTGGTCGCCCTGGAGGCCGTCCTGGGATCGCTCAACGAGCCGCTGGTGCGGGCGCGTTCCGGCGAGGAGGCCATGAAGGCGCTGCTGCGTCGCCGGTTCGCCGTCGTCCTCCTGGACATCCGGATGCCGGGCATGGACGGCTTCGAGACGGCGACGAACATCAAGCGCCTGGACCAGACGAAGGACACCCCGATCATCTTCCTGACCGGAACGGACGCGGACGCCGGCTATGCCTTCCGCGGCTACGCGACCGGTGCCGCCGACTATCTGACCAAGCCCTTCGACCCCTGGGTGCTGCGCGCCAAGGTGACGGTCTTCCTCGATCTGCACCGCAAGAACCAGCAGCTGGAGCGGCTGCTCGCGCGCGAGCAGCAGCAGTTCGACGCGCTGACGGCCCGGATGACGTCGATCGAGCGCGAGCTGGGGCAGAACCCGAACCCCGAGGTCCGGGCCCTGCGCCATGACATCTCGCAGATGGAGGAAACGCTTCGGACGATGAGACGCCCCTAGGGGCGCCTCGTCGTCCGGGCCTCAGCCCTCCCGCGTCCCGGAGTACATCTCGTCGAGCAGTCCCTTGTAGGCGCGCTCGACGACGGGACGCTTCAGCTTGAGGCTGGGCGTCAGCTCGCCGTGCTCGATGTCGAGGTCGCGGGGCAGCAGCTTGAACTTCTTGATGGTCTGCCAGCGCTGGAGCCCCTGGTTGAGCTCCTTCACGTAGCCCTCGATGAGCTGCACGGTGGCGGGGGCGGCCACGACGTCGGCGTACGTCTTGCCGTCGAGCCCGTTCTCCTTGGCCCAGTCGAGGATGGCGGGCTCGTCGAGCGAGATGAGCGCGGTGCAGAAGTTCCGGTCGGCGCCGTGCACCAGGATGTTGGAGACGTACGGGCACACGGCCTTGAACTGGCCCTCGACCTCGGCGGGCGCGATGTACTTGCCGCCCGAGGTCTTGATCAGGTCCTTCTTGCGGTCGGTGATCCGCAGGTACCCGTCGACGGACAGCTCGCCGATGTCGCCGGTGTGGAACCAGCCGTCGCTCTCCAGTACCTCGGCGGTCTTCTCGGGCAGCCCGTGGTAGCCCTCCATGATGCCGGGGCCGCGCAGCAGGATCTCGCCGTCGTCGGCGATCCGCACCTCGGTGCCGGGCAACGGCTTGCCGACCGTGCCGGTGCGGTACGCCTCGCCGGGGTTCACGAACGAGGCGGCGCTGGACTCGGTCAGTCCGTAGCCCTCCAGGATGTGGACGCCGGCGCCCGCGAAGAAGTAGCCGATCTCGGGCGCGAGCGCGGCCGAACCGGACACGCAGGCCCGCAGCCGCCCGCCGAACGCCTCCCGCAGCTTGCTGTACACGAGCGCGTCGGCGACCTTGTGCTTGGACGCGAGACCGAAGGGCACCGAGCTCACGCCGGTCCTGCGGAAGTTGTCCTGGCTGACCTTCGCGTACTCGCGTGCGACACCGGCCGCCCACTGGAAGATCTTGTACTTGGCATTGCCGCCGGCACGCGCCTTCGCGGCGACGCCGTTGTAGACCTTCTCGAAGATGCGCGGCACGGCGGCCATGTACGTGGGCTGCACGACCGGCAGGTTCTCGATGATCTTGTCGACGCGGCCGTCGACGGCGGTGACGTGCCCGACCTCGATCTGGCCGCTGGTCAGCACCTTGCCGAAGACGTGCGCGAGCGGCAGCCACAGGTACTGCACGTCGTCCGGGCCGACGAGGCCGGTCGAGGCGATGGCCCTGGCCATGTACGACCAGTTGTCGTGCGGCAGCCGCACGCCCTTGGGCCGCCCGGTCGTGCCGGAGGTGTAGATGAGGGTGGCGAGCTGGTCCTTCTGGATCGCCCCGACGCGGTCCTTGACGACGTCCGGGTTCTTCTCCAGGTGGGCGGCGCCGCGGGCCTCCAGGTCCTCGAGGGTGAGCAGCCAGCCGTCGGGGTCGGCGGCGTCCGGCTCGACGCCGGTCGCGTCGATCACGACCACATGGCGCAGCTCGGGCAGCTCGGCGCGCCGCTCGCGGGCCTTGGCGAGCTGCGCGGCGTCCTCGGCGACGAGCACCTTGGACTCGGAGTCGGCCAGGATGAACGCCGACTCCTCCGCGTTGGTCTGCGGGTAGACCGTGGTGGTCGCGGCGCCCGCGCACATGATGCCGAGGTCGGCGAGGATCCACTCGACCCGCGTCGAGGCGGCGAGCGCGACCCGCTCCTCCGGCTGCACGCCGAGCTCGACGAGTCCGGCGGCGATGGCGTAGACGCGCTGCGCGGCCTGCGCCCAGCTCAGCGACTTCCAGTCGTCGGGCCCTTCACCGGAGGTCACGGGCACTGGATACCGGTAGGCCTCGGCGTCCGGCGTGGCCGCGACGCGTTCCAGGAAGAGAGACGCCACGGAGGGCGGACGGTTCTCGATCAGGGTCTGGGTGTCGCTCACGACGTCCTCCGGGGCCCGCGACAGTGCGGCTTGTTCCTAGGCGGCTTGGTCATACGGGGCTTGTTGAATCGCAGCTTGTTTAACTGGCGAGTAACTAGCAAGCAGTGATCAGGGTAAGGGTCACTCGCCCGCCGCGTAAGAGGCTCCGGCACTCAACTTCGACCGGGCCGTCCCAGGAGCCTCCGCCCACACAGGGCCCACACAAAAAAGGTGGGCCCGCCACGCATGTGCGTGCCGGACCCACCGCTCGTTCGGTGCGGAGCGTTACTTCTTGCTCTTGCCGCCACCGCTGTCGTCGCTGGACAGAACCGCGATGAAGGCTTCCTGCGGCACCTCGACGGAGCCGACCATCTTCATGCGCTTCTTGCCCTCCTTCTGCTTCTCCAGCAGCTTCCGCTTACGGGAGATGTCACCGCCGTAGCACTTGGCGAGGACGTCCTTGCGGATGGCGCGGATGGTCTCGCGGGCGATGACCCGGGAGCCGATCGCGGCCTGGATCGGGACCTCGAAGGCCTGCCGCGGGATCAGCTCGCGCAGCTTGGCGACGAGCCGGACGCCGTAGGCGTAGGCCTGGTCGCGGTGCGTGATGGCGGAGAAGGCGTCGACCTTGTCGCCGTGCAGCAGGATGTCGACCTTGACCAGGTGCGCGGTCTGCTCGCCGGTGGGCTCGTAGTCGAGCGAGGCGTACCCGCGCGTCTTGGACTTCAGCTGGTCGAAGAAGTCGAAGACGATCTCGGCGAGCGGCAGCGTGTACCGGATCTCGACCCGGTCCTCCGACAGGTAGTCCATGCCGAGCAGCACGCCGCGCCGGGTCTGGCACAGCTCCATGATCGACCCGATGAACTCGGACGGGGCGAGGATGGTGGCGCGGACGACCGGCTCGTAGACCTTGTCGATCTTCCCCTCGGGGAACTCGCTCGGGTTCGTGACGACGTGCTCGGTGCCGTCCTCCATGTCGACGCGGTAGACCACGTTCGGCGCGGTGGCGATCAGGTCGAGACCGAACTCGCGCTCCAGGCGCTCGCGGATCACGTCGAGGTGCAGCAGGCCGAGGAAGCCGACGCGGAAACCGAAGCCGAGGGCGGCCGAGGTCTCCGGCTCGTAGACCAGCGCCGCATCGTTGAGCTGCAGCTTGTCGAGGGCGTCGCGCAGCTCGGGGTAGTCCGAGCCGTCCAGCGGATACAGACCCGAGAAGACCATCGGCTTCGGGTCCTTGTAGCCGCCGAGGGCCTCCGTCGCGCCGTTGTGCAGGGAGGTGATCGTGTCACCGACCTTGGACTGGCGGACGTCCTTCACACCGGTGATGAGGTAGCCCACCTCGCCGACGCCGAGGCCGTCGGCCGACAGCATCTCGGGCGAGTTCGTACCGATCTCCAGCAGCTCGTGCGTCGCGCCGGTCGACATCATCCGGATCCGCTCGCGCTTGTTGAGCTGGCCGTCGATGACACGGACGTACGTGACGACGCCGCGGTACGAGTCGTAGACCGAGTCGAAGATCATCGCGCGGGCGGGCGCGTCCTTCACGCCGACCGGGTTCGGGATCTCGGCGACGACCTTGTCGAGCAGCGTCTCGACGCCCATGCCGGTCTTCGCGGAGACCTTGAGCACGTCCTCGGGCTGGCAGCCGACGAGGTTCGCCAGCTCCTCGGAGAACTTCTCGGGCTGGGCCGCAGGCAGGTCGATCTTGTTGAGGACCGGGATGATCGTGAGGTCGTTCTCCATCGCCAGGTACAGGTTGGCGAGGGTCTGGGCCTCGATGCCCTGGGCGGCGTCGACGAGCAGGATCGTCCCCTCGCACGCGGCGAGCGAGCGCGAGACCTCGTACGTGAAGTCCACGTGGCCCGGGGTGTCGATCATGTTCAGGATGTGCGTATTGCTCTTGTCGTGGGTCGGGGCCCACGGCAGACGCACGGCCTGGGACTTGATCGTGATACCGCGCTCACGCTCGATGTCCATCCGGTCGAGGTACTGAGCACGCATCTGCCGCTGCTCGACCACTCCGGTCAGCTGGAGCATCCGGTCGGCGAGCGTGGACTTGCCGTGGTCGATGTGCGCGATGATGCAGAAATTGCGGATCAGAGCCGGGTCGGTACGGCTCGGCTCGGGCACATTGTTAGGGGTCGCGGGCACGCAGGGTCCTGTCTCTTGAGGCGCCGTTTGCCTCAGGTCGGCCTCGGTTGGGATCGATACGTAGCTTCCATGGTCCCACGGCCCGGGGGCTGGGCACGGTTTGGGCCGGTGGGAGTACGGCTGGTACCGTGGGCAGCTGTGTCTCATGCCCTCTCAGCGCGAGGCACACACTCAGTGAAAATCACCGGTACGGGACCTTCACCGGCCCCGTGCCTGAACCTGCAAAGGCTCATTTCGTGGCGAACATCAAGTCCCAGATCAAGCGGATCAAGACCAACGAGAAGGCTCGGCTGCGCAACAAGGCCGTCAAGTCCTCCCTGAAGACCGCGATCCGCAAGGCCCGCGAGGCCGCTGCCGCGGGTGACGTCGAGAAGGCCGTCGAGGCTCAGCGCGCTGCCGCGCGTCAGCTCGACAAGGCCGTCTCGAAGGGCGTCATCCACAAGAACCAGGCCGCCAACAAGAAGTCGGCGCTTGCTTCCAAGGTCGCTGCCCTCAAGGCCTGAACCTGACCTGATTTGACGCCGGTGGGACCCGGGCGGGCCCTCTCTCATCCGCCCCCGACCGGCACCCCGAGCCGCACGCGACTGCGTTCGCCACGCGGGTGCGGCTCATGTGATGCGTGATCCGGAGCCCCGCCTCGATGAACTTCGAGGCGGGGCTCTGGTCTGTCCGGGTTCCGCTCAGCCCGGCTTCCCAGCCCGTCCGGCACTTGAGGACGAGGGCCGCTACTCTCCAGCCCGTCCGGCGCTTGAGGACGAGGCCGAAGGCCGACAGCGGGGGTCTGGGGGCGCAGCCCCCAGGGACGGGACGGGAGACGACGGGAAGCGACGGAACGGGACAGGTCCGCGGGGGCGGAAAACCCCTACGCCCGCCCCTGCGCCCGAGCAGCCCGGGCAACGGCGACGACCGCCTTCTCCAGGGCGTACTCAGGATCGTCCCCCCCACCCTTGACCCCGGCATCCGCCTCGGCCACGGCCCGCAACGCGACGGAGACCCCGTCCGGAGTCCACCCCCGCATCTGCTGCCGCACCCGATCGATCTTCCACGGCGGCATCCCCAGCTCCCGCGCGAGATCGGCCGGCCGGCCCCCGCGCGCGGACGACAGCTTCCCGATGGCCCGCACCCCCTGAGCCAGCGCACTGGTGATCAGCACCGGCGCGACCCCGGTCGCGAGCGACCACCGCAACGCCTCCAGCGCCTCGGCGGCCCGCCCCTCCACCGCCCGGTCGGCCACGGTGAAGCTGGACGCCTCGGCCCGCCCCGTGTAGTACCGGCCGACGACGGCCTCGTCGATGGTCCCCTCGACGTCGGCGGTGAGCTGGGCCGCGGCGGACGCCAGCTCCCGCAGATCGCTCCCGATGGAGTCCACGAGCGCCTGGCACGCCTCGGGCGTGGCGGACCGCCCGAGCGTGCGGAACTCTCCGCGCACGAACGACAACCGGTCCGCCGGCTTGGTCATCTTGGGGCAGGCGACCTCCCGGGCCCCCGCCTTGCGGGCCGCGTCGAGCAGCCCCTTGCCCTTGGCGCCGCCGGCGTGCAGCAGCACCAGAGTGATCTCCTCGACGGGTGAGCCGAGGTATGCCTTGACGTCCTTGACGGTGTCCGCCGACAGGTCCTGCGCATTGCGCACGACGACGACCTTGCGCTCGGCGAACAGTGACGGGCTCGTCAGCTCGGCGAGCGTGCCCGGCTGCAGCTGGTCGGGGCTCAGATCGCGCACATCGGTGTCCGCGTCGGCCGCGCGCGCGGCCGCCACCACCTGCTGCACCGCGCGGTCGAGCAGCAGGTCCTCCTGGCCCACCGCGACGGTGAGGGGGGCGAGTGGATCGTCGTTTGCAGTCTTCCTGGCCATCGCGGACAAGCATCCCACGCACCACTGACAACCCGGCCGGGGCCGGGGTCGTCCGGGGCTAGGGCTCCTCGCGCCACCCGTCCCACTCGCCCGCGAACGCGTCCAGCTCCTTGGCGTCGAGCCGGCCCTCCGGATCCTCGACGACCAGCAGCCACTGCGCGTCCTCGGCGTCGTCCTCACCGGCCAGCGCGTCCCGTACGAGCTGGGGCTCCTCGGTCACCCGGAAGCGCTCCCCGAGCGCTTCGGCGGCCTCCTCCGCGGCGTCACGGTCGGGCAGCACCAGTACGTGTCTCACATCGCTCACGGCACCATCTTCGGGCACGTCGGCGGCGGGACCGCACGGGGTCAGTCCTTCGGCACGATCTGCACGTCGAGATCGATCCTGACGCTGGAGCCGACCACGGCGATGCCGCGCGCCAGCATGGTCTGCCAGCTGACGGTGAAGTCGTCGCGGTGCAGCTCGACGGTGGCGCGGCAGGCGGCGCGGGTCTCGCCCTCCATGCCGTTGCCCAGGCCCAGGTACTCCGCGTCCAGGGTGACCGTGCGGGTCACGCCGTGCAGCGAGAGCGCACCGGTGATCGCCCAGCGGCTGCCGCCCTTGTGCACGAAGCGCTCGCTGTAGAACTCCAGCGTCGGGAAGCGCTCGACGTCGAGGAAGTCCGCCGACCTGAGGTGGTCGTCGCGCATCTTCACGTTCGTGTCGATGGACGAGGCGTCGATGACGACGTGCATCGCGGACTGCTCGATGCGCTCGGCGACGCGCAGGGCCCCCGCGAAGGTGTTGAACCTGCCGTGGATCCGGGCGAGCCCGATGTGCCGCGCCGTGAACGCGATCGAGGAGTGCATCGGCTCGATCTCCCAGTCGCCCGGCTGCGGCAGCTGCGGCGGCGGAGCGACCTGGAGCGTCACGTCACCGAGCGGGGCGTGCCCGCTCTCGGTGACGGTGGCGCTCCCCCGGAACGGCGCGTACCCCTCCGCCGAGACGGCGAGCCGGTAGTCCCCGGCGGGCACGGCCGCCATGAACGAGCCGAACGGGTCGGTGCCCCCGCTGACCACCTTGCGCCCCATCGCGTCGCTCACCGCGAACTCGGCGCCCCGCACCGGTTCGTTGACGGGATCGAGGACGCGGCAGCTGAGCACCCCCGCACTGGGCGGCACCGTCACCGCCGCCAGGGGACTTGTCCGTTGAGCCCGGTTCGTACGGTTTCCCAGCCAGCGGCCGAACATGAACTACCCACCCCAGTGCGCCTTGACGGCTGTCATTGCTACTTGAACGAAGAAGCATTCGACCACCGTTGCGGCTTTCGAGGCAACACGAGCCCACATCGCGGGAATGGAACGGTAGGTGCAGCACTGCCCACGACCGCACCGAATTCATCCTTCCGGTTAGCGTTTGGCCAGCTCAGAGGCATTTCTACTCACGGGTAGCAACGGTTCCGACACAGTCCGCCGACCGGTCCGGCCGCGGTCGCCGGGTCCCGTCACCCACAGCCCGCGCACCACCACGGACGGCCACGCGCGGCGCCGCCAGCACCACGGCTCCTCTCCCGCACGGCACCCGGCCCGTGCCCACAGCGACGGATCAGCGATCGAAATGCGCCACCCCCAAACCGTCTCCGCCCCATCCGTCGCCGTCCCATCCGTCTCCGTCCCGCCCCTGGCCGCCCTTCGCCGCTCGGTCCCGTCGCCCGCCCCCACCCACGACCGCGATCGCGCCGTCCCGATCCGTCCGCAGCACCGCCGCGCCCCCGGCCCGCAGCGCCGCCACCGTGCGCGGCGCCGGGTGCCCGTACGGGTTGTCCGCCCCGCAGGAGATCAGCGCGAGGCGGGGCGCGGCCCGCCGCATCAGCTCCGGGTCCTGGTACGCCGAACCGTGGTGGGCGACCTTGAGCACGTCCACCGGAGGCAGTCCGACCCCCGGCCCGCTCCTCGACAGAGCCCGCTGCGCCGCCGGTTCGAGGTCGCCGAGCAGCAGCATCGTCAGCCCGGCCACCCGCACGAGCAGGGTGACGCTCGCGTCGTTCGGCCCGTCCGGGGCCGGCGCCGGGCCGGGCGGCGGCCACAGCACCCGCCAGTCGAGCGGCCCCGCCCTGCGCCGCTCCCCGGCCCTCGCCCGGACCACCGGCACCCCGTGCGCCGCCGCGAGCCGCCGGACGAGCGCGGCCTGGTCCGCCGGCTCCGGGAACCCCGTCGTCTCGATCGCCCCGACGGACCGCCCTCTCAGCACCCCGGAGAGACCCGCCACGTGGTCCGCGTGGAAGTGCGTGAGCAGCACCATCGGCACCCTCGTCACACCCAGCGACCGCAGGCACCGGTCGACGAGGATCGGATCGGGCCCCGCGTCCACCACGACCCCGGTCCCCGCGCCCGCCGCGAGCACGAGCGCGTCCCCCTGCCCCACGTCACACATGACCAGGCGCCATCCCGGCGGCGGCCAACCGGTGATCACCCGGGCGAGCGGCGGCGGCTGCACCACCACCAGGAGCAGCAGCACCGCGCAGAGCCCACTGACCCACGGCGATCCGAGCACCCGGCGGCCCACCACGACGACGGCCACGGTGCCGACCGCGAGCAGCGCTCCCCCGCGCCAGCCGCCGGGCCAGTCCACCCCGCTGCCCGGCAGCGCGGCCCCGGTCCTGGCGATGTCCGCGATCCACCCGGCAGGCCAACTCGCGCACCACGCCAGCAGTTCCGCCACGGGCATCGCCACCGGCGCCGCCGCCAGCGCCGCGAACCCGAGCACGGTCGCCGGCGCGACGGCGAACTCCGCGAGCAGATTGCACGGCACCGCCACCAGACTCACCCGCGCCGCCAGGACGGCGACGACCGGCGCGCACACGGCCTGCGCGGCCACGGCTGCCCCGAGCGCCTCCGCGAGCCGCCCGGGAACCCCTCGCCCGCGGAGCGCCGCGCTCCACCGCGGGGCCAGGGTCAACAGCGCGCCGGTGGCGAGCACCGACAGCAGGAACCCGTAACTCCGCGCCAGCCAGGGGTCGTACAGGACCAGCAGCAGGACCGCGGTGGCCAGCGCCGGGATCAGGGATCTGCGCCTCCCGGTGGCGATGGCGAGCAGGGCGATCAGCCCGCACGACGCCGCCCGCAGCACACTGGGCTCAGGTCTGCACACGACCACGAACCCCAGCGTCAGCATCCCGCCGAGAACCGCGGTCGTCCTCAGCGGCAGGCCGATACGGGGTGCGAGCCCGCGCCGCTCGACGCGGTGCGCGGTGCCCGGTGGTCCGATCAGCAGGGCCAGCAGAATCGTGAGGTTGGCGCCGCTGACCGCCATCAGGTGCAGCAGGTCCGTCTCCTGGAACGCGGCGTGCAGCTCCGGTGTGACGCGTGCCGTGTCACCGACGACCAGTCCCGGCAGCAGCGCCCGCGCATCCGCGGGCAGCCCCTGCGTCGCTTCCCGCAGCCCCGCGCGCAGACTCCCGGCCAGCCGCTGCGGCCCGCTCGGCGCACCCACCACGCGCGGCCGCACCCCCTCTGCTACCCGCAACACCGCCGCGACCCGGTCACCGCCCCCGAGCGATGGCGCGAGACCGCCACGGACCCACACCCGCGTGGTCGGCAACAGGGCCGACCAAGGCCCACGCCCGGGCACGGAGACGTCGACCGCTCCGGCGCCACTGGTGCCGCTTTCGGTGCTCCCGGTGCCACTCTTGCCCTCAGAGTCACGGGTGCTCCCGGAGTCACGGGTGCTCCCGGTGCCACTGGTCTCGCGCGGCACGTCGACGATGACCAGCACCGGCGTCCGCGTCCGCCACTCCCGCCCGCCGCCCGACGCGGTCACCCGCACCACGTCCGCCTCGATCAGCACGGCGGTCGGCGCCGCGTGATCGCCCTTGATCCTCGGCCGGGTGAGCCGGGGATCGGAGGTGACCTCCAACTCCACGCCCACCCGCGCGTACTCCGCGGCGAGGCCCGGCACGGGGCCCCTGCGCAGATCGGCCCCGTGCATGCCCGCGGAGGCCGCCGACGCGGCGACACAGAGCAGCAGGACACCGGTACCG
>NZ_JAMOLN010000106.1 GCF_024448165.1 Streptomyces longispororuber | reverse complement strand
GGGCCAAGGCGTTCCAGCCGTCCGGCGCCCACCTGATCGACGGTGCCGAAGAGGCCGGAGGCGGGGGCGAGTTCACCGCGATCTCGCCGCGCGACGGCCGGAAGCTCGCCTCGGTCGCCGACGGCGGCGAAGCCGAGGTGAACGCCGCCGTCGCCGCCGCACGCCGCGCCTTCGACCACGGCCCCTGGCCCCGCACGGCCCCCGCGGACCGCGGCCGCGCCCTGATCCGGATCGCCGAACTCCTCGACGCACACCGGGCGGAACTGGCCCTCACCGTCAGCCTCGAAATGGGCAAGCCCATCACCGACGCCCACGACATCGAACTGCGGGCCGTCATCAACACGTTCCGCTGGTACGGCCAGCTCGCCGACAAGCTCACCGACGAATCCCCGCACACCCCGCACGACGCGCTCGCCCTCGTCACCCGCGAGCCCGCCGGCGTCGTCGGCGCGGTCGTGCCCTGGAACTTCCCCCTGACCCTGGCGGGCTGGAAGGTCGCCCCCGCGCTGGCCGCAGGCTGCACCGTCGTGCTCAAGCCGTCCGAGAACTCACCCCTGTCCGCCCTCCTCCTGGGCCGCGTCGCCCTCGAGGCAGGCCTCCCGCCGGGCGTCCTCAACGTCGTCAACGGCACCGGCCCCGTGGCCGGCCGCGCCCTCGGCCTGCACCCCGACGTCGACGTCCTGGCCTTCACAGGATCCACCGCCGTCGGCCGCCACTTCCTGCACTACGCCGCCGACTCCAACCTCAAGCGGGTCTGGCTCGAACTCGGCGGCAAGTCACCGAACATCATCCTTCCCGACGCCCCCGACCTGGAGAAGGCCGCCGCCACCGCCGCCTGGGGCATCTTCTTCAACCAGGGCGAGATGTGCACCGCGCCCTCCCGCCTCCTCGTGCACGCCTCCGTCGCCGAACAGGTCACCGAAGCCGTCGTGGCCCGCGCCCGCGCGCTGCGCGTCGGCGACCCCCTCGACCCGGCCACCGAGATGGGCGCCCTCGTCGGCGAACACCACCTCGCCCGCGTCCTCGACCACGTCCGCGCGGGCGGCGACGACGGCGCCCGCATCCGCACCGGCGGCGCCCGCACCCTCACCGACACCGGCGGCGTCTACCTCGAACCCACCGTCTTCGACCACGTCGCCCCCGACAGCCGCCTCGCCCGCGAGGAGATCTTCGGCCCCGTCCTGTCCGTGCTCACCTTCGACGATCTCGACGAGGCCGTCGCTCTCGCCAACGCCACCGAGTACGGCCTCGCCGCCGGCCTGTGGACCTCCGATCTGTCGACCGCACACCAGGTCTCCCGCGCTCTCAAGGCCGGCACGGTGTGGGTCAACTGCTACGAGGAAGGCGACCTGACCGTCCCCTTCGGCGGCATGAAGCAGTCGGGCAACGGACGAGACAAGTCCGCCCACGCCCTGGACAAGTACATGGAACTGAAGACCACCTGGATCCAGCTGTGACGACGACGGCCCGCCCCCTCATCGCGATCCCCGCCCGCTTCTCCGCCTCCACCTCCGCGCTGCGCTACGCCGCCGAGGTCAACGCCCGCGCGCTGATCGAGGCCGTCTGGCGGGCAGGCGGCGAACCGGCCACCATCCACCCCACCGACCCGGCCGACAGCGACGTCGCCGCCCGCCTCGCCCGCTTCGACGGCGTCCTGCTCCCCGGCGGCGGCGACCTCGCACCGCACCGCTACGGAGCACCGGACGCCCACGAGGCGGTCTACGACGTCGACGACCTCCAGGACGCGTTCGACCTCGAAGTCGCCCGCCAGGCGCTGGCGGGCGGGCTTCCGCTCCTGGCGATCTGCCGCGGGCTGCAAGTGGTCAACACCGCGCTGGGCGGCACCCTCCACCAGGACATGGGCGGCCCGCGCCGCGAACACCGGCACGTCCGCCATCCCGTCACCCTCGCCACCGGCTCGGCCCTGGCCCGCATCACCGGGACGGACAAGACCGAAGCCTCCTGCTACCACCACCAGCACGTGGACCGCCTGGGGGAGGGCCTGCACGTCACCGCCCGGGCCGCCGACGAAACGATCGAGGCGGTCGAACTCGCCGACGCCCGCGCCCTGTTCGTAGCGGTGCAGTGGCACCCGGAGGACACCGCGCACGAGGACCCGGCCCAGCAGCGCCTCTTCGACGCACTGGTACGGGCGGCCGGCACCGCCACCCCCTGACGTCCAGCAGGCCTCAGCTCGTGGGCCGGCGCCCGCTCCGGCGCGGCGTCGGCGCCTCGCCGTTCAGCAGCGACTGGCGCCGCTCCTCGCCGCTCTCCTCGACCTGGAGCACTACCTTGCGCAGCCCGTCGGCGAGACCACTGCACTCGTCGTCGCTCAGCCGGGACGTGACGAACGCTTCCTCGTCGTTGAACGCGGGGAACACCTCACGCATGAAGTCCTCGCCCTCGTCGGTCAGGGCCAGCAGCACGAGCCGTCCGTCGGTCGGATGGCCGGCCCGGCGCAACAGCCCGCGCGACACCAGCGTGCGGGCCACGCCGGTCAGCGTGCCCTTGGAGATGCCCGCCTCCTCGGCGACGTGCCGGGTCTCCGACTCGCCCCACACCCAGACCACCCACAGCACCACGAACGCGGTCCAGGTGAGATCCGATCCGCGCAGCACCGAGTTCTCCAGATGCTGACGCACGGCGGACGCGGCCCGGTAGATGTTGGCCACCGCGGCCATCTGCTCCCGGCGGACGGGAATCCCACCGAGCTTCGCCTCCGCGAGCTTCTCTGCCTCGCTGATGGACCGCTGGCTGGGCACGGGCCCCCCTCGCATCGTCACCGACCCGGGACCGGGTCTCCCTGGGTCATTCGACCTCAAATTGTACGGTCGGGGTGACCGCATCACCTCGACCAGGAGTCGTGGATCCGGAGCAACCCGTTCGACCTGCCTGGCCTGCCCGTTTTCAACAGGGCTGAAATGCCTGGCCGCGCATGCCCACGTCAGCCATGCTCCAGAGGTCGTCAAGAACCTGAAGGATCCACTCACCGACAACGGGGGAATCATGAACATCCGCAAGCGCCTCGCCGCCACGGCCGTGACCGCCGCGCTCGCCGGCGCCGGGCTGGTGGGAACGGCATCCACCGCCAGTGCGGCCACCTGCTACGGCAGCGCCCACAGTTACACCAAGCCCGAGGGCTACGTCTGGAATCCGGGCACCGCGGGCAAGTACTACACGACAACCAGCAACTGCGCCGACATCAACATCAAGACCACCCGCAGCGTCAAGGTGACCGCCTGCTTCTACCCGACGAACGCCGATCCCTTCTGCGCTGCGGGCGGGTACAAGACCACCACGGCGGGGGTGTGGAAGGTGCTGGCGACGGACGTCAAGGACGGCACCAAGTTCAAGTTCATGTTCTACAGCCCCACGGCGTCCAGCGGCGTCTGGGCAGCCTGAGTTCGGCACCCGCCGCCCCCTGGGCCTTGTGGCCGCCGGCCCTGAGATGCTTGGCCGATGTGGCGCGAACTGATCCTGGAACTGTCGGCGGACGCGGAAATCGCCGAGCCCGCGACCAGCGGGGCACTGGCCGACGTCGAGCGTGTGCTGGGGCAGCCGCTTCCCGGGGATCTCGCGCTCCTGCTCCGCGAGTGCAACGGAGTGCGCGGGGACTACGGAACCGACGTGGTGTGGAGTGCTGAGCGGATGGCGGAGGAGAACGCGGCCTTCCGCACCTCGGCCGACTTCGCCGAGCTCTACATGCCGTTCGAGCCGCTGATGTTCTTCGGGGACAACGGTGGCGGAGACCAGTTCGCCTTCGTCAGGATCCCGGCGCGCGAGGACGTGTTCGTCTGGGATCACGAGACGGACGGGCGTTCGTGGGCGGCGAACGGGCTGGAGGACTACCTGCGTCGAGCCATGGAGGACTCAGGGGACTGGTGGCGGAACTGACGGCTCGTTCGCAGCGGACGTGCCGGGGCGGGGCGGTGGCTACGTGGTGGGGTGCGAGGCAGCGGTGAGTTCGGTCAGCCGGGTGACCAGGAGGTCGGCCTCCGTGGGGTCGAGGTGGATGGCGAAGACGTCGGCCAGGAGTTTGGGGGCCTCGTGGGGGCGGATCGTCTCGGTCACCGGGTCCTGGCCCGGTCGTTCGGTGGTCCAGAGGAGGGTGTCCAGGGTGTCGTGGCGCTCCGTCGTCAGCCGCTGGATGTAGGGGCGGATGACGAAGGGGGAGCGGTCGTGGGTGGCGACGAAGTGGTTGCCGAGGGTGTAGTCGATGGGGTACTGCGGGGTCTCGGTGAAGACCTGGCGCACGGCCCAGCCGTCGGGGCCCTCCTTGCCTTCCCCACGCTGGAGGACCGCCCAGCCCGGCGAGCCGTGGGTGATGACCTGGCGGCGGAGCAGGTACGGCCACGGACCGGCGTCGCTGCGGGCGCCGTCGACGAGCTCGATGGGCTCCAGCGGGCTGGCGCCGAAGCCGATGTCGACCAGCCAGCGGGTGCCGTCCAGGTCGACGATCAGCATGGCGTG
The DNA here is from genome assembly GCF_024448165.1 of Streptomyces longispororuber. Taxonomy (GTDB): domain Bacteria; phylum Actinomycetota; class Actinomycetes; order Streptomycetales; family Streptomycetaceae; genus Streptomyces; species Streptomyces longispororuber_A. Next base: position 30,243 of record NZ_JAMOLN010000106.1, on the reverse strand, counting down.
CGTCGCCGGACGAGGGCTGGTGGAGTCCGCACCCAGCTGGACCCGGCCCGAGACGGCGGTGAAGCGGAACCCGAGCTTCTCCAGTGCGGCGGCGAAGAGCACGGTGTGCTCGTAGCAGTAGCCGCCCCGGCCCCTGCGGAGCAGCTTGTCCTGCACCGAGGGCAGGTCGAGGCGCACGTCGCGGTACAGGAAACTGTCCAACGTGTCCCACCGCAGGGTCAGCACATGGGCGCGCTGCAGGGCCCGCAGCGTGGTGAGGGTGGGGGCCCGCTCGCCCTCGTGTCCGAGGTGACCGAGGTAGGCGTCCAGGTCGAGTTGCTCGCTGCTCCACATACCAAGGTCAACTTCCCGTCCGGCGGGCGCTATTCCCGGGAACCAGCGCCCGCCCGGGGTCATCGCCACGTCAGCTGTTGGCGGCGTGTTCCTTGGCGAGCTCCTCGGCGATCTTGTCGCCGCCGCGGGAGCGCCACTTCTTCACCGCCGCGTCGAGGTCGGACATGCCGGACCGCCCGGCGATCACCGCGGTGACGGCGTCGTCCATCAGCGCCCGCAGCGTGGCGCCCTGGGCGACGAGGGTGCGCGAGACGAGACCGAACGAGGCGTCGCGGATGGTGACCGGGACGACCTTCTGCTGCCAGGCGTGCAGGGCGCGGACCGCCTCGGGGCGACCCGGCACGAACAGCACCTGCGGCCCCTCGGCCAGATAGCGGAAGGGCAGGTTGGTGATGTTCTCCACCTCGCCGAGCTTGGTGCGCTCCGGGGAACCGTCCTTGGCACGGTTGAAGTGGACGCCCTCGACGCCGAACTGCATCAGCTCCCACTCCTTCGTACCGAAGGGCGACGCCAGGTAGTCGAGGACGCGCAGCAGCATCTGGATGCGCTCCTTCTTGGCCTTCTTCAAGATGGTGTACCCGAAGGAACGGCGGGCCGCGACGTGGCCTCCAGGCGTGCCGTCGACCGCGTAGGGCAGCGCGGGCGCCGGCGTCAGCAGTCCCTTCGTGTCCGGGTAGAGCGTCGTGTACGCGCCGAAGCCGTTCTGCATCGAGCCGACCGTGCCGTTGAGGAACAGCGTGTTGAGATCGGGGGAGGACAGGGACGTCGCGTCCGGGTGGTACGAGCCGTTCTTGCGCAGCTGGACCTGGTAGGCGACGGCCTGCCGGTACCGCTCGTCGGTGTAGTTGGCGTGGAACGCGCCGTTCTTGTCGACGGCCCAGCCCTGCGGGGCGTGGTGGGCGGCGGAGTGGACGCCGTTGCAGAAGTTGGAGCCGACGGCCGCGCCCAGCGCGTACGTCTTGCCGTGCGTGGCCTTCTTGGCGACGGCGGCGAAGTCCTCGTCGGTCCAGCCGTCCTTCATGCCGGCGTCCTCGAACATGCCCTGGTTGACCCAGAGGGTCGAGCCGGTCACCGGGCGTTCGAGCGGGATGCCGTAGATCTGCCCGCCGATGCGGCCCATGTCGCGCCAGGCGTGCGTGGGGATGCCCGCCAGATTGGGGTAGTCGGCGACCGCGTCACCGGACAGGTAGGGCGTGAGGTCCTGGGCGCGCGTCTGCACGAACTGCTGCTCGCGCGGCAGGGTGTAGCCGGAGAACATGTTGATGATGTCCGGCAGCGCGTCCGCGTCACCCGCCATGACCGTGGCCATCTTCTTCTGGTAGTCGGCCTGCGGGATGACCGTGTACTCGACCTTGATGCCGAGCGCCTTCTCCACGGCCTTCCAGTACTGGTTCTGGGCCGCGGCCTTCGGAGGAGTGCCGAAGGTGACGGACATGACCTTGATGGTGCTGCCGTCGCCCGGGGTGCGCTTGACCGCCGTGGCCAGGTCGGAGGGGTAGCGGGTGTATCCGGCCTGGACGCCCGCCTCGGTCGGGGCGAGGTCCGGCTGGGCGCCGGCGGGTGCCTTGTACGCGGGCCAAGGGGCCTGCTTCTTGCCCGCGTTGGTGACGTCCCCGCCTCCCGAGGAGTCGGAGCAGGCGGTGAGCAGCGGGGAGGCGGCGGCCGCGGCTCCCGCGACGGCCACGGTGCGCAGGACGGTTCTCCGCGATATTCCGGGCATGACTGATCGACCTTTCGAGCGGCTCGTACGGAGGAAGGTGAGGGTCAGCTCTTGATGGCGCCGGTGAGCACGCCCTTGGTGAAGTACTTCTGAAGGAAGGGGTAGACCAGCAGGATGGGGGCGGTGGCGAGCACCAGGACGGCCATCTGCACGGTCTGCGGGGCGTTGACGGTGCCCTCGCCGGTGGTGGTGTCGGTCAGGCCCTCACCGGCCACCACGTAGGTGCGCAGCACCTGTTGGAGCGGCCAGTGGTCGCTCTCCATGTACAGCGAGGCGTAGAACCAGGAGTTCCAGTACGCCACCGCGTAGAACAGGCCGACCACGGCGAGGGCGGCCTTCGACAGCGGGAGCACGATGCTGAACAGGACGCGCAGGTCGCCGGCGCCGTCGAGCCGGGCGGCCTCGTACAGCTCCTCGGGGATGCCCTGGAAGAAGCCGCGCAGGACGACGAGGTTGAAGACATTGACCAGCACGGGCAGGACCAGCGAGGCGTAACTGTCCAGCAGGCCCAGCTCCTTGACCACGAGGAAGCTGGGGATCATGCCGGGCGGGAACAGGAAGGTGAACAGGACCAGCAGCAGGATCGGCTTGCGGCCGTAGACCTGGGGGCGGGACAGCGCGTAGGCCAGGAACACCGTGGCGGCGAGGCTGAGCAGCGTACCGATCAGGGTGACGCCGACGCTGACGCCGAGCGCGTGGGTGACGATGCCGCCGTCGAGGATGTCGCGGTACGCGTCCAGGGTGGGGTGTTGCGGCCACAGGACCCAGCCGCCGTTGGCCACCACTTCGCGCGGGGACGCGAGTGAGGTCGCCACGATGGTCAGGAAGGGGACGCACACCAGCGCGACGACGGCGACGAGGGCGACTACCTTGCCCGCCTGCGTGACGGGCCTCGGCTTCTCCATCCAGCCGGGGCGTGCTTGCGTGCTCATCTGTAGACCCCCTGCTCCCCGAGTCGGTGGGCCACTTTGTTGGCCGCGTAGACGAGTGCGGCCCCGATGAGGCCCTTGAAGAGTCCGGCCGCCGCGGCGTATCCGTAGTCGCCGCCGACGATGCCCTGGTAGTAGACGAACGTGTCGATGATCTCGGCGGCCTGCGGGCCGACCGCGTCGCGCTGGAGCAGCATCTGCTCGAAGCCGACGGAGAGGATGTCGCCGAGCCGCATGATCAGCAGCAGCACGACCACGGGACGGATCGAGGGCAGGGTGACGTGCCAGAAGCGCCGCCAGGGGCCCGCGCCGTCGATGGCGGCGGCCTCGTACTGCTGCTCGTCCACCTGGGAGAGCGCGGCGAGGAAGATGATGGTGCCCCAGCCGGCGTCCTTCCAGATCACCTGGGCGACGACGAGCGGTTTGAAGGCGTCGGGGTTGCCGACGATGTCGACGGTGTGCAGACCCGCGTCGCCGAGGAACCCGTTCACCATCCCGGTGTCGCCGAGCACCTGCTGGAACAGGGCGACGACGATCACCCACGACACGAAGTGCGGCAGGTAGGCGACCGACTGGACGAACCGGCGGACGGTGCCCCAGGTGAGGCTGTGCAGCAGCAGGGCGAGGGCCAGCGGGACCGGGAAGTAGAAGACCAGCTGCAGCACGGCGATCAGCATGGTGTTGATCACCGAGTGCCAGAAGTCGCCGTCCTGGAGCATCCGTTGGAAGTTGTCGAGGCCGACCCAGGGACTGCCCCAGATGCCGTCGAACGGCACGTAGTCCTTGAAGGCGATGACGTTGCCGACGAGGGCCCCGTAGTGGAAGACCAGGAAGTAGGTGAAGGTGCCGAACATGAGCAGGGACAGCACGAGGCTGCGCCTGCTGCGAGGGTGGTGTCGCTTGGTTCGAGCGCCGGACGCTGGCGGGGAAGGACGACCTTGTGCCGTTCTTCCGGGGCGCTCGCGCAGCAGGTGTGCCACGGAGCCTCCTCGGCTGTGAAGGGATGTCGGACGGGAACTGAAACGTTTGAGTGGGGTGCGGGCGGGTGATGCCGGCCGGTGGTGCGGACCGGCCAGGACGGGTCAGGCGCGCAGCAGCAGGGCGTGCGAGGAGACGGAGTGCAGGGGCGCTGAACCCCCGCTGATGCGGCGGAGTTCGGCGATCACCAGGCGGCCCATCCCGCGCCGTTCGCCGCCGACCGTGCCGGCGACGTGGCCGGTGAGCATCACGTTGGGCAGCGCGTACAGGAGGGAAGAGGCCGGCAGGGGTTCGACGGTGGTCACATCGAGCACGGCGTACAGGTCGGGGCGTTCCTGCAGCACGCGAATGAGCCCGTCCTCGTCGAGCACCGCACCGCGCGCCGTGTTGATCAGCGTGGCGTCCCGAGGCAGCAGGCGCAGCAGGTCCTCGGTGATCAGCCTTTCCGTCCGGCCCGGGATCAACGGGGTGTGCACGCTGAGCACTTGGGCCCGGCGGAACAGCTCGTCGATGCCCGCCGCCCGCTCCACCTGCGCGGCACGGAAGACCTCGTCGGTGACGAAGGGGTCCCAGGCGATCACGTCCGCCTCCAGCCGGCGCAGCAGCGCGGCCGTCTTGCGGGCCACGGACCCGAAGGAGATCAGTCCCACGGTCTGCCGGTAGATGCCCGGGATGTGCTCGAGCGGTGGGAGTCCGGTCTCGGACTTGATGCGGTGGGACCGTCGGTGCACGTCCTTGAGCGCGAGGACGGTCTGTGCGTAGACGTACTCGGCCACCGGCTCGTTGTTGGCGTCGGCGGCCGAGACCACGACGATCCCGCGGGCCCAGACCGCGTCACTGACGATCTTGCGGACGGATCCCGCAGCGTGGACCACGACCCGCAGCGACGGCAGTTCGCGCAGGAGGTCCTCGGTGAGGCGGGGCATGCCCCAGGACGTGATGAGCACGTCGATCTCGGCGCGTCGCGGGTGCAGGGCCAGGGCCTGACCGTCGTGGCAGTCGGCCACGACGTCGACCAGGCCCGCGAGTTCTTCCCATTGGGCCGGGCCGAACACTTCGTTCCTGAGCGCGGGACCCAGGACGACAGCGGCCCGAAGACGCGAGGACAACCGGTGCTCCTTCGAATGATGGGGAGTCGCCCGGACCGGGGTGCCGGGCCGGGGGAGGCCGGATCGCTCCGGCGGACGGTGGGGGACCGGCGGCTTCATGACGCGGTGGTCAGGGCCAGCCAGGCCGAGGCGAGGACGTCGTGCCCGGTCTCCGTCAGGTGGACGCCGTCCGTGGTGAGGGCCGATGGGTCGCCATGGGTACGGGCGGCCTGGTTGAGCAGGCCGTCAGCGGCAAGCAGTTGCGCGTCGAACTCCTCGGCCAGGCGCCGCACCACGGAGATGCGCCGGTCGAGATCCTCGCGCCAGGCCCATTGCTGCGCTCGTACGGGAAGCAGGAAGGGTTCTACCAGGACCAGCAGGCTGCCCTGCTTCGCGGAACGTGCCAGGACGTCGCAGTACGAGCGTTCGTACGCGTCGGTCGAGGTCGGGTCGTCGCGGTCGAAGCGGCGCCACGTGTCGTTCACGCCGACCAGGACCGACACCAGGTCCGGGCGCAGCGTGAGGGTGTCCTCCTGCCAGCGCCGGGCCAGATCAGCGGCGCGGTCGCCGCTGATGCCGCGGTTGACGACACGCAGGTCCGGACGCGTGCCGGCCAGGGTGTGGGCGATGCGGCTGACGAAGCCGTGGCCCAGGTCGGAGCTGTCGCCGGGGTCGCGTTTCGCGGCCGTGATGCTGTCGCCCTGGAACAACAGGCGGCCGTCCGTGAGCAGTTGGAAAGCCATGCCCCCTCCTCTCGTCGCGCAGGTGTGCCCCGGTGACCGCATGCCTGCGATGGGGCGGGAGCGTGAGGAAAAACGATTCAAGAGAGCCGCTGACGTCGCGGCGATACGCATTGTGCACGGAGAGCGTCGCTTGGACAATATTCTTCACACAGAATCATGTTGATTCATTGGCGAGTGGTACGGGAGCGTCTCCGGAAGCTGCGCATCGAGGCTCCCGACCTGCGGCAAAGTCCCTGCTGCACTGGAGAGGTGGGTCCGCGGGGGACGGGTTCACCCCGCGGAGCCGCCTCATCCTCTCGACGCATTTTGCGTCAGATCTGGTCCTGCTGATGCGCATGGTGTAAGCATGTCCGTCGGCAGCGCATCCTCGCCGGACCTCAACGGCCGCTCGCGCCACGCCACTTCATGCTGCTCGTAGTCGTCATCCCTCGTGCACCACTGAACCGGGGATGACCGTCTCGGATGAGCCGACGCCCCGTCTCGCGCTCACCGTGATCATCGCGATCACCGCGATCGCCTCACCACCGGCCGGATCCGGGCGTCCCCGTCCGTGCTTCCTCGCTCACCGCATGGCGTCATCGTGGCGCCGTCACAAGGGAGTTGAACTCTGTGGTCCAGATCAGCAGACGATCCATGCTTGCCGGCGCGGCAGCGGGCGGAGCCGCTGTCCTGCTCACTCCGCCCTCGGCGGCGCACGCCGACCAGGTGCGCGACCGGACCGCGAGCACCCCGCTGAGGGCCGAGGGGCACGACCCGGTCACCCTCCACTGGCTGGAGAAGGACACTCCGGCCGAGCTGACCGGAGGAACCACGTGGGGAGTTCCGTGGCCGGCCGGCTCCTTCGGGCCCGACCAGAAGTTCTCCCTCGCCACCGCGTCGGGTGAGCAGGTGCCGGTGCAGAGCTGGCCGACGGGTTTCTGGCCGGACGGCTCGGTCAAGTGGACGGCCCACGCGCTCAGTTCGACGGCCGCACGCTCCGCCACCTACACGCTCGCCGCCGGAGGGCCGGCCACGGCGGACGACGCGGTCACCGTGCACGCGGGCCGCGACCAGTACACCGTGAGCACGGGCGTGATCGAGGTGGTCTTCCCGCGCAAGGGCGACCGCCTGATCTCCGAGATCCGCCGCGGCAACACGGTGATCGCCAAGGACGGCCGACTCGTCGCGTCCCGGCAGGACCGGCCCGACACCGACGGCGCCCCGGTCATCAAGACCGAGTCCTTCACCGGCTTCGTCAGCTCCATCAAGGTGGAGCAGGACGGACCCGTCCGTGCGGTGATCAAGGTGGAGGGCAAGCACCAGAAGGGACGCCGCGCCTGGCTGCCCTTCAGCGTGCGGTTCTACTTCTACGCCGGATCCGACGCGATCCGCACTGTGCACACCTTCGTCTTCGACGGCAACGAGAACAAGGACTTCCTGAACGGGCTCGGCATCCGGTTCACCGTGCCGATGCGCGGCGAACTGCACGACCGGCACATCCGCTTCGCAGGCCAGGGCAAGGGCGTCCTCTCCGAAGCGGTGCGCGGCATCACCGGGCTGCGCCGCGATCCCGGGGCGGCCGTGCGCACCGCGCAGCACGAGGGCCGGGCGACCCCGGCCACCAGCACCTGGGACAGCCGGGTCACCTCACGCCTGCAGTGGATCCCCGCGTGGGGCGACTACAGCCTGAGCCAGCTCAACGCCCACGGCTTCGAACTGCGCAAGCGCACCAAAGTGGGCCACTCCTGGGTCCGCGTCGACGGCGGCAAGCGCGCCGAGGGCCTGGCGTACGTGGGCTCGCCGAGCGGTGGATTCGCCTTCGGCATGCGCAACTTCTGGCAGCTGCACCCCACCGAGCTGCAGATCGAAGGCGCCGCCGGGGACGAGGCGCAGACGACGGTGTGGATGTGGTCGCCGCGGGCCGGCGCCATGGACCTGCGCTTTTACCACGACGGGATGGGCCAGGACACCTACCCCGAGCAGCTCGACGCCCTGGAGATCACGTACGAGGACTACGAGCCGGGCTTCGGTACGCCCTACGGCGTGGCCCGCACCACCGAGATGACCTTCTGGGCCCTGGGCGAGACGCCGACCGCCGAGCGCTTCTCCCAGCTCGCGGCCGCCAACGCCACACCGCCGCTGCTGGCCAGCAGCCCTGAACACAACCACTCCGCGAAGGTGTTCGGCTCCTGGAGCCCGGTCGACCGGACGGCTGCGGCCAAGGCCGAGTTCGAGGACAAGCTGCAGGCGATGCACGACTACCACCGCGGTCAGGTGGACCAGCGTTCCTGGTACGGGTTCTGGGACTACGGCGACATCATGCACAGCTACGACGGCACCCGGCACAGCTGGTGCTACGACGTCGGTGGTTACGCCTGGGACAACTCCGAGCTCTCCACGGACCTGTGGCTCTGGTACCACTACCTGCGCACCGGCGACGCGACGGCCTTCCGCTTCGTCGAGGCCATGTCCCGTCATACCGGTGAGGTGGACATGTACCACATCGGCAAGTACCAGGGCCTGGGCACCCGGCACGGCGTCATGCACTGGGGCGACAGCGCCAAGCAGGTGCGCATCAGCAATGCCGGTTACAAGCGGTTCCACTACTTCCTCACCGCTGACGAGCGGGTCGGCGACGTCCTGCACGAACTCGTCGACGCCGACCGGAGCTTCCTCGTCCTCGACCCCGGACGGAAGATCAGGGAGGGCGACCCGTTCGAGCCCGACCCCAAGGCCATGCCGGTCAGCACCACCACCGACTGGGGCGCGCTGGCCATGGCCTGGCTCGCCGAATGGGAGCGGGGCGGCAATCCGATCGCGAAGAAGAAGCTCCTCAACGGAGCGCAGACCATCGCGGCCCTGCCCAACGGCTGGGTGCAGAGCGGAGCCATCACCTACAACCTCGCCGACGGCAAGTTCACGGGGCCCAGCGAGCCGAGCGTGTCGGTGGGATCGCTCAGTTCGGTCTTCGGTCTCATCGAGGTCATGACCGAGGTCGTCGCCCTCACCGACGACGAGACGGTCAAGAAGCAGTGGGTGAACTTCTGCCGGTTGTACAACGCGACCAAGGCCGAGCAGAAGGAAGCCACGGGATCGGACTGGGGCAACCTCAACCTGCGGCAGGCCTACGCCCGCGCGACCGCCTACGCAGCCAGCCGGCTCGACGACACCGCCCTGGCCAAGCGGGCCTGGCAGGAACTGCGTACCGGTGCCGCCGGCTACCCCGACGACCACGACTTCTCCGCGCACCGTGTCGAGGGCCCCGACGTACTCAACCCGGTCGACGAAGCCAGCCTTTCGGCCAATGCCAGCGCCCAGTTCGGCCTGGCCGCCATCCAATGCCTGGCCCTCGTCGGTGACGAAATCTGACATCGACGACAACCTGTCGCAGGGAACGCCCCAGCTCGGAGCATGATCGAGCAGCTTCCTCTACGATCGTCAAGAATTGTTCACCAGAGGGGGCCTTATGACTGACATGCTCGTCGCCCAGCGGCGTGAGCAACTGCTCAACGAGCTGCAGGCGTCCGGCGGCCTCAAGGTCATCGACCTCGCAGCACGTCTGGGCGTCTCCCGCGCGACCGTCCGGCGCGATCTTCTCGACCTGGAGAACGAAGGGAAACTGAGCCGCGTACGGGGTGGCGCGATGCTGGCCACCACGCACGACGGCGCAGCGCAGACGCAGGCCGCCGTGCCGGCGCCCCGGTCGGCCGTCGTGCCGGACGGGCCGACGGTGGGCCTGATCGTGCCTTCGGCGACGTACTACTACCCGCGGGTCGTCGCCGGCGTCCAGGCGGTGGCGGCCGAGCGGGGCGCCCGGGTGGTGATCACCCTCTCCGACTACAGCGGCGACAGCGACGCACAACGCATCGCGGAGCTGGCCGCATCGGGCGCCTCCGGGCTCTTGGTGGCTCTGCCCGGCGGCCACGACCTGCCGGAGAAGAACCTCCAGGACCTCGAAGACCTGGGTCTGCCCTTCGTACTGCTGGAGCGGCAGCCCCACGACCCCTTCGCGGCCTGCGAGTTCGTGGCGTCCGACCATCGCCAGGGGGCCTTCGCCGCGGTGCGGCACCTCGCCGGACTCGGCCACCACAAGGTGGCCCTGTTCACCAACGGCAGCCCCACCGCCGCGCTGCTGCGCGAAGGGCACAGGGCGGCGCTGGACAACCTCGGCCTGGACGCGGACGTGCCGGTCGTGGACAGCGGGCGGCCGACGCTGGGATCGGCCGAGGCGACGCAGTGCTACGACCGGTTCCTCGGCGCCTGCCGCGAAGGCGGTGTCCGGGCCGCGCTCGTCCACTCCGACCACGACGCGATCGAACTGCTGCGCCGGATGCGGCTGCAAGGGCTCCAGGCTCCGAAGGATCTTGCCCTCATCGCGTACGACGACGAGATCGCTTCCCTGGCCGATGTCCCGCTCACCGCGGTGGCGCCGCCCAAGCACACGCTCGGCGAGTACGCGGCGCGCCTGCTCCTCGACCGTCTGGCGGCGCCGGATCCGGCTGCCGTACCCATCCGTCAGATGCTCCTGCAGCCCCGCCTGACGATCAGGTCGTCCTGCGGAACCGTCTGAACCGACACCCCCTGCCCCTCGACCCGTTGACCTCCTGAGGCCCGCTCGGCACCCCGAGCGGGCCTCAGTCGTGCTCTGAGCGAATCACGTTGCGTCAACGTGGGATGGTTCAGGAGACCTCGAACGCGCCGAGGTCGGGGGCTCGGCCCTTGTACGGCAGTCCTACGGGCGTGCCCTGGTCGATCAGGTCGCTCTTCGCCGTGGGACGCAGGTACGGCAGGTCGGGCAGACTGCCGTCGGGACGGCGCGGGGCGTCCCACCCGGTGGTCGCCACGCTCTGGAACTGCCCGTCGGACAGTGGTGTACCGAGGTCCCACGTGTTGTGGTCCGCGTCCGTGCCGGTCATGTTCGACGTCGGCGTGCCGCCGTAGGCGACGTTGTTGCGGAGGTTGCCCAGACCGGTGGCCTCGCCGGTGGGCGAGACGCCGAGCATGTTGAAGTCGGGGTGGTTGGCGAAGCCGGTGTTGTTGAAGAAGTCGTTCGCGACGGTGTGGTGGTTCGCGTAGAAGCCGGCCGCCCGGTTGCCGAAGGCGACGGACCGGCGCACGGTGTGCTTCACCCCGCCCGTGACGTATGTGCCGCCGTACCCACCGGCCTTGAAGCCGTTGCCGTCACCGGACCGGGTTGCGGTGCCCGGCACGTAGCCGCTGGACCACGCCCATGACGACTCGATGGTCACCGACGACAGTGCGTTGATCAGGTCGAAACCGTCGTCCGAGTTGTTCCAGGCCCGGCAGGCCCGGAACACGTTGCCGGGGTTGTTCGCGGGGATGTGGGCGCCGAACCCGTCGGCATTGGTCCCGGCACCGCTGGAGCTGTTCGGGTCGTAGTTGTCGTGCGAGTCGGTGTCGAGGACGAGGTTGCCGCCACCGCCCTGGACGAACAGGCCAGGACCCATGATGTGGTGGATGTCGAGCTGTTCGTAGGTGTTGTCGCTGCCGGAGTTCCACACGCCCCAGGACTCGTGGTTGAGGGTGTTGTTCTGCGGAACACCGGTGATCTCCAGCCCCTTCAGGTGGATCCAGCTTCCGGTGACGTCGACGCCCTTGATCCGGCAGTCGTCCGTCATGCCCGTGAAGTCGAGGACCGGGACCTCGCCGGGGTAGGCCCAGTAGCGGATCGGGCTGCCCGGGGTACCGCTCTTGTCCAGCGTGATGGCGTCGACCCGGGCGGTCCGGCTCGTGCACGTGGTGGTGGCGTGGGTGTAGTCGTACGTGCCGCCGCGGACGTAGACGGTGTCGCCGGGTTCGGCGACGGTCTGGGCATGGGCGATCGATGCCCAGGGGGAGTCCTTGGTACCGGCCGCGCTGTCGCTGCCGTCGGGCGCGACGTAGTACGCGCCGGCGGCTGCCGGGTGTGGCTTGTGAGGTGCTGGTGCGCTGAACGCGGTGGTCGGGCCGGTGACGACGGCGAGGACGCTCACGATGACGGCTGAGCTCAGCAGAGCTCGTGCCACGGGCCGGGACGGTCTCATCGGCACACTCCGATGCGTCGGACGGGTCACCGGACGACAGCGGCGGGGAGGAGTCCTTGTGCCTTGAGGTCTTCCAGCACGAGACCGGCGAACGTGGTGGCTCCGTACACCGAGGTGTGCGTGTTGTCCCCGTTGATGTTGGTCAGGTAGAGGTCACCGGACCCGGCGGGGCCCAGGCTCTCGACGAGTCCCTGGGTCATGGCCGTCAGGTCGACGAGGGGTACGTCCAGTTCCGCGGCCAGCGAGCGCATCTCGACGGGGAGGTTGGCGGCCATGACGTGCAGGGCGACGGAGTTGAGGGTGCCGTCGCTGTTGAACCGGCGGCGCACGATGGGCGTGACGAAGACCGGCTCGCCGCCCTTGGCCCTGACCCGCTGCGCCATGGTCGTGAGGTTCCTGCGGTAGTCGGCGGCCGTGGTGGTCTTGTCGTTGTGGGCGAGCTGGATGAGCACCAGGTCGCCCTTGCGGATCTGGGCTTCGAGGGCGTCGAACAGGGCCGGGTTGTCCACGAAGGTCTGCGACGACTCGCCCGAGTCCGCGTAGTTGGCGATCGAGACGCCGCGCCGGAGGAACTGGGTGATCTCCTGCCCCCATCCCGTGTAGGGCTCGGCGGCCTGGTCGCACACGGTCGAATCGCCGGCCAGGAGGAGCTTGGGCACCCGTCTGGCCGGGGTGACCTTCAGCCCGGCGACCTGCGAGGCGGATCCTTCGAACCGCAGGTCCAGGCCGGGACTCCCCGTGGGTCCGGTCGGCTCGCCCTCGGGGTCGCGGACGTTCACGGTGAAGCTGCGCGGTGTCACGCGGCCGGCGGCGGTCGAGGTCTCCGGGAGCATCGCACGACGTGTCTCCGCAAAGACGCTGGTGCTGCCCGCGGCTCGCCCGCCGAGCAGGGCGCTGACGGTGTAGTTGCCGGGAGGCACGTCGAAGTGGCAGACGATGCTGGTGGTTCCCGAGCACTCGGCAGGCAGCCCGGAGGTGTGGCGTTGCGCGGCGTGGGCGGGGCCCGCCAACAGCGTCGCCAGTCCGATCACAGTGGTGACCAGGGCAGTCGTGTGCGTGGCTCTGCGGATCGATGGGGTGGAAGGCATGACTGATTCCCTTCAGCGTCGAGGAGGTCACGCGGGAGAGGGGGCGCGGGCCGTCCGACGGCAGGCGTCGCCCCCAGCGCCTGCACCTTGATGCAGAATTGAGCACGCGTCAATATCTCGGTGCAGATTGCTGCGACGTACGGTGGTTTCACTCGTGGGCGTCTCGAACTCTGCTTAGCCACACTGCAGTTGGGTGCAGGCAAGTAGGGCGAGGCGCTTCGTGATCCTTCTGTCGCGGCCGTTGACACTGTGCCCGTTGCTTCATAACGTTCAGCTCGAATCAGCAAATTGAGTCGTTTCAACCCTCAGTGATGCCTGTGTCGGCGCCGCCCAGCCGCCCTCCACCGCATCGCAGGCGCATCAGATCGAGGAAGCGAGCCGACGTGGAATCCACTTCTGACCGTCCGTTGCACCTGCTGGCCTTCGGAGGCGGGCATGCCGTGCTCGACCCTGGGACAGGAGCACCGGACCGCTTCGTCGACGAGGCACGGCCCCAGCGCACCTTCCTGCTCGACAACGTCTTCGCGCACTGGCACGACCGCACGCACCAATGGGGATCGGGCCACGTCGTGTCCGACCGGGGGAGTGCCCGGTGGCACACCCCGGACGCCCTGCGGATCGAAGCCGACGTGGTCGAGGCCGAGTACCACTTGCTGCCTGGCCTGCAGGTCCAGGTGCGGCGCACGGTGGCGGCCGACCGGCTCGTCGAGCGGTACGCGTTCCGCAACACCGGAACGGAACCGCTCACCACGACCGGGCTCGGGGTGCAGACACCGTTCGCCGATCTCTACGAGGGCGCCCAGCGGGCACTCGACCACGCCGTACACGCCCATGTGTTCACGGGAGGAGGCTGGGCCTGGGTCCTGGCCCAGCCGATGTCGGGTCAAGGCCGCAGTCTCGGACTGATCGTGCGCGAGGGCGCGCTGCACGCGTACGCCGTGGAGACCCGGAACAAGGACACGCTTTCCAACGTCCGCGGCCACCTGGTGCTCCTCGCCACCGACCGTGCACGCAACCCCGGAGCGTTCGGAGGTCAGCCACCCGTCGTCATCGCCCCCGGTAAGGAGTGGGTCCTCCAGTGGGAACTCGGCTGGTACGACTCGACGGACGCCTTCCTCGCGGCCACGCGCGCTCCCGCCCGGATGCCCGCGTACGCCGCCCGGACCGGACACGGCCTCGTCGTGGAAAGCGGCCAGGAAGTGAACTGCCCCGATCGAGCCGTCCGCGTGGTGCGTGAGAGCCCGACGCGGCACCGGCTGACCGCCGATGTGCACGGCACCTATCCCGTGCGCATCGGCGGCGGCGCACGGAGCGAAGTGCTGTTCCATCTGCCAGTGGACGAGATGGTCCGTCGCCGGGCCCACGTCATCATGAGGGACCACGTCGCCCGGGAACGACCAGGGCTGCTCGGACACGCCTTCGTCCCGGTCGACACCCGTACCGGCCTGACCCAGACGGAGAACGGCTGGGCGGACTGGAGCGATGGATCCGAGCGCGTCGCCATGCCGCTGCTGCTCCAACTGGGGACTCGCTTGGGGTGGTTGGACAGGGCGACGACCGGACCGCCGCTCGATGGCTGGGCGCGATTCGCACGGGCGCATCTGCTGGACGCGACCGCGGCCCCCCGGCGCGGTTCACAACTCGGGCACCTGGGCCCGCGGCTCTACGACTCTCCATGGCTCGCCCAGTTCTTCCACGACCGGCACGGACTGACCGGGGACGACGTCGACCTGGACCTGTCCGCCCGCATCCTGGAACGCAACTTCGAACTCGGCGGCCGTGAGCACCTGTCGATCGGGCTGTCGCAGACGGCTGCCGCCGTGGCCGACGCTCTCGGGCCGCCGGGGCAGGACCGCCGCGCCGACGACCTGCGGAACAACATCCTCGACAGCGCCCGGTACTTCGTGAAGGCCGGCCCGCGTCTGCCGCCGCACGAGGTGGCGTACGAACAGTCCATGGTCGCCCCGCTGCTCGACCTGCTGACCGACGCCCACCGGCTCACCGGCGACCCGGTGTTCCTCTCCGCCATCAAGGAGCGACTGCCGTGGCTGCTGGCCTTCTCCGGCCCACAGCCGCACGTGCGACTGCACGGCGTCCCGATCAGACACTGGGACGGCTACTGGTTCGGAGCCGACCGGCTGTGGGGAGACGTCTTCCCGCACCACTGGAGCACCCTGACCGCCTGCACACTGCTGCGTCTCCCTGAGGAGTTGCGCACCGATCACACGGACGGAATCGCCGGGCACATCCTGCGGGCAGGGATGGCCAACTACCGTGAGGACGGCTCGGCCACCTGCGCCTTCGTCATGCCGTCCGCGGTCGACGGACGGGCCGCGCACACGGCGGACCCGCTCGCCAACGACCAGGACTGGCACCTCGTCCTGTGGCTGCGCAACTGGGAGGCCGCCGCCCGGCTGACCGGGGACTGACGGAGGGCCGGCATTGAGTGGCTGCCTCCCGGTGGGGAATGGCTTCCCGACGGAGAGGTCACACCGTGCGGATGTCCGCCTCGCCTTCCGAGAGGAACTCGTCGAGCAGTTCGAAGAGCCATGGCGCACGGAATGTTGGTGGTAACCCTCCGAGTACGCCTCCAGACTCGTGAGCGTCGTTCGGCCGAGGTACATCCCAGGTCGCTTCGCGACGGTGGCCCAGTACTCGCGCTCGCTCGCGCCTGTGAGATCCATTCGGCCATCATCTCGCGTCCGAGCACGGGCTGTTGACCTTCGGCGAAGGGGCCCTCGCTAGGTTGGGCGCATGACAAGCCTCGCTCATCCGCACCTGTCCGGTCTGGGGCGGAACCCGGCGGCCCCGCACGACGTTCTGGTGCGCCTGGCCGCACACGCGGCCGGCCGGGACGGGATCTCGCTGCGTCCCGGGCGGCTGGCGGACTCCGTGGTCGACGCTCTGCTGACGCACGGCGACGACAGCACCGCCGTGCGCCTTCATGGAGACCGGATCTCCGCGTCGATGCGCGCGCGGATCGCGGAGCATCCCGATCCGGCGATCCGTGACGCGTACCCGGACTTCGTCCGCGGCATGGTGGAGCGGGAGGTGACGATCGGGATCGGCGCCCTGGAGGAAGCCTACGGGCAGCCCCGGACGGCACTCGTCGGTGCGCCGAGTCCGAGCCTGCGCGCGGCGGTCGCGCGGGCCTGGTTCGACCGGCCCCTCGCCGTGCAGGCGGCACTGCTCGCCGACCCGGATCCGCAGGTCCGTGCCGCCGCCACCGAGCACCGGCAGCCAGGTGTCCCGCCGGAGTGGAGGGAGCGTTGCCTTGCCGACCCCGACCCCGCCGTCCGCGTCAACGTGGCGCGCTACGTCCCGCTGACGTCGGAGCAGTTCGCTCAGCTCATGCGGAGCGGGGACGAGGAGCTGAATCAGGCTGTCGCGGAGAACCCCCATCTCTCGGCAGAGATGGCCGAGCGGCTCATGGGGATCGACGACCCGCTCGTGCGGGTCGCGGTGGCGCAGAGCCGCCATGTGGACGCCGCGACACGGGACCGACTGTATGCGCTCGTGGAAGCCGAGCGCGCGGCCGGAAGCATTGCGGCCCAGGTGGCTCTGAGCTGGAACTTCACCGAGCCGGACTGGCTGCGAGAAGCGCCTCTCGACGAGCGGATGAGCTATCTGGACTGCCGGCACACGACGTTCCGGCGCGTCCTCGCCTCCTGCCGCGACCTCCCCGAGGAAGCATGGCGTCGGCTGGACAACGATCCGGACCTAGCAGTCCGTCGTGCTGCCGCTCGCCGACCGGACACCCCACCGGACGTCCTGGAAACGCTGGTGCGAAGACACGGCGACGTGTCACACATCCGGCCGCCGCTCGTCGACCACCCCAACTTCCCCCGTCACGTGCTGCGCTCGTTCCTTCACGAACCAGACCCTCACGTGCGCTACGTCGCCCTGCAGGACACGGACCTGCCCGTGCAGGGACTTCGGCAACTCGCCGCGGCTGCCGAGCCCTTCCTGCGCCGCGGAGTCGCCCGTCACCCCAACCTGACGGACGACCTGCTGGAGCAGCTGCTCTGGGACCCGGACCCCCAGGTCGCCGACGACGCGGCTGCCCACTCCGCACTGCGTCCGACCCGGATGTACCGCATCCTGATCGCTGCCGGTCTGTGATGTCGGCGCGATGCCCACCGACCGGGGCGAGCCGGCAGGGGCACCCGATCCGCCCGGCGTGCGCTCGCGCGTGCCGGTCACCGGCGCAGCAGACGCACCAGCACGCTCGGATGGTCCCCCTTCTCCGGGGCGAGTGGCAGCCCGTGCCCGAGCAGCAGCGCCCCTTCGTGCACCGTGCCGGTGTCCTGGTCCTCGTACCGCGCTGCGGGATCGAGGCCGGTCAGCCGGAGGGTGCGCGCCGGGCCCCAGGCGATGATCACGGCGCGGTCGTCCAGGACGTACTGGACGGCGTCGGGCAGGCGGTGTTGCTGACCGAACTGCACGACGGGGCGGATGTCCTTGTACCGGGCGATCTGCTCGCGGGCTTCGGCGAGATCGTCAGCGCTCCAGTGCGTGAGGTCGCCGCCGATGCCGAGGGCTCCGGCCATGGCGATGTGGAAGCGGAAGCGGAGCGGGGTGGTGCGGGCGGTGTGGGGGTTGGGGCTGTCCGTCACCCAGGCGGACATGGTGCGGGCGGGATGGATCTGGCTGTAGCCGTTCTGGATGGCGATCCGGTCGACGGCGTCGGTGTTGTCGGAGATCCAGGTCTGGTCGGTGTGGGCGAGCATGCCGAGGTCGGCGCGGCCGCCGCCGCCCGAGCAGCCCTCGATCCGCAGGTGCGGGTGGTCCCGGCGCAGCCGGTCGAGGACCGCGTAGACGCCGCGGGTGTGCGCCTCCCAGAGCCGTTCGCCGTCCGGCGCGCCCGGCCAGCCGGCCTCGGTGAACGCGCGGTTCATGTCCCACTTGAGGAAGTCGATCGCGTGGTCGCCGACCAGCCGGTCGAGCCACTCGTGGGCCCAGTCGGCGACGTCGGGGCGGGCGAAGTTGAGGACGAGCTGGTTGCGGAGTTCGGTGCGGCGGCGGTGCGGCTGGTGCAGCACCCAGTCGGGGTGGGCGCGGTACAGGTCGCTGTCCGGGTTGGTCATCTCGGGTTCCACCCACAGGCCGAACCGCATGCCGCGTGTGCGGACCTCGTCGACGAGCGGGGTGAGACCGTCGGGGAAGCGCTCCGGGTTGGGGTGCCAGTCACCGAGTCCGGCGGCGTCGCTGGTGCGCCGGCCGAACCAGCCGTCGTCGACGACGAAGAGCTCCACGCCGAGGTCGGCCGCCCGCGCGGCCAGTTCGGTCTGGCCCCGCAGGGTGACGTCCCAGCCGGCGGCCTCCCAGCCGTTGTAGACGATGGGCCGCACCTCGTCGGGCCGTGGCAGGACATGGGCCGCGGTGTACGCGTGCCAGGCCCGGCTCGTGGCACCGAAGCCGCCCGTGCTGAACAGTCCCGCGAACACGGGGGACCGCCACGTCTCGCCCGGCGACAGGTGCCAGGTGATGCCGTCGTGCCCGGATCCGCCGGTGACGGTGAGCGGGCCCCCGGTGTGGTCCCGGTGCGCGGTGATCCGCCAGCTCCCCGACCAGGCGAGGACGGTGCTCCACACCTCGCCGTGCACCTCGTCGGCGTCGCCCGCGTCGACCATCAGCCACGGCGCGGCCTGGTGGCTGCTGATGCCGCGGCGGCTGGTGAACGTCGTCTCGGCGTACGGGGCGGGGGTGCGCCGCAGCTGTGTCTCGCCCGACCAGTCGCCGACCGCGTGACTGAGGCGCTCGGCGGACCGGGCGGGCACGGACCAGCAGGCGGCGTCGCTGCGCAGCACCTCCACCGGATCGGTGCCGGGCGTTCCGCCGTGGTGCAGGGAGAGCGAGCGCTCGATGACGTCGCTGTCGTGGTGGACGGCGTAGTGGAGGGTGATCTCCAGGGGGTGGTGACGGTCGCGCAGGCGTATGTCCAGACGGCCGCCGTCGATGTGGTGGCCCTCGTAGACCCACTCCACGCCGCGTGCGCCGTTCGCATACCGGACGAGCAGCGAGGGCGGGCCGAAGCGCGGTCCTGCCTCAACGGCCAGTTCCTCGCCGCCTGTTGAGGCGAAGCTGCTCGTGACCCCGTCGTACGGCGTGAGGGTGGCGGCCTGACTGAGTGTCAAAGGGCCGCCCCAGTGCAGGTGTTGCGGGGTATCGCCGTCCTCCGCGATGCGCAGTGCGTAGGACGTGGACGGCGTGGTGAGCAGGAACGTGCGGCTGGACGCTGCGTAGGACACCTGAGACATGGGCCGGAGCGTAGGCCCCGGATTCCTTGAAATCAAATATTGACGAAGGAAATTATTACCCCTACGTTGCCTCCATGTTGCTGAGCCGAGCGCAGGTGCTCTCGTCCCCGGCCGCCCACTCGGTGT
This sequence comes from Streptomyces longispororuber, assembly GCF_024448165.1. Lineage (GTDB taxonomy): Bacteria > Actinomycetota > Actinomycetes > Streptomycetales > Streptomycetaceae > Streptomyces > Streptomyces longispororuber_A. The sequence continues at coordinate 10,955 of NZ_JAMOLN010000106.1, read as the reverse complement.
TCACCACCGTGCTGACCCGCGGACCCGTCGCCCGCCCCGAGATCGCCCGAATCACCGGACTCTCCTCCGCCGCCGTCACCAAGGCGGTCCGGCCGCTCCTCGACGCCGGGTACCTGGAGGAACTGCCCGAGCAGGAACGCGCGGTGGAGGGAGCGGGGCGGCCCGCACACCCCGTCGCCGTCCGCGCGGACCGGGAGTTCTTCGTCGGCGTCAAGGTCACCGCGCACGAGCTGATCGGCGTCGTCACGGACTTGCGGGCGCAGGTCAGGGCGGCCCGGCGGATGCCCGTGTCCGGCAACGAGGTCGATGCGGTGGTCGCCGACATCGCCGCGCTGGTCGCCGAGTTGCTGCCTGATTTCCAGGGGCGGACCCAGTCCCTAGGAGTGTCGGTCTCGGGCGATGTGGACCGAGCCGGGGGAGTGGTGCGCTACTCGCCGTTCCTCGGCTGGCGCGAGGTGCCGCTCGCCGAACTCCTCGGCGCAGCGACCGGACTGACCACCACGGTGGAGAACGACGTCAAGGCGCTCACCGTCGCCGAGCAGTGGTTCGGTGAAGGCGTGGGCGCCGACTCCTTCGCCCTGGTCACGGTCGGCGCCGGCATCGGCTGCGGACTCGTCGTCGGCGGGCAGGTGGTGGCGGGCGGCTTCGGCGTCGCCGGTGAGATCGGGCACATCCCGGTCGCCGCGGGCTCGGGCCCCGACTGTCACTGTGGTGGCCGCGGCTGCGTCGAGGCCATCGCCTCCGAACAGGCCATCGTGGCCCGGGCCCGCGCGGCCGCGGGCGACGACGCCCTGGACCTGACCGGTGCCATGGACCGCGCCCACTCCGGAGACACCGAGGTGCGCGCCGTGTTCGCCGAGGCGGGGCAGGCCATCGGTCTGGGCCTGGCCGCCGTCGTGAATGTGGTCGGTCCCGAGCGCGTCGTGGTCTCCGGCGAGGGCCTGGCCGCGTACGACCTCTTCGAGGAGCAGATCCGCGCCGCCTTCGCCACGCAGGTCTTCGGCGCGGCCGCCCGCTGCCCGCTCGTCGTGCGCCCGCTGCCCTGGGAGGAGTGGGCGCGCGGCGCGGCCGCCGTCGGCATCCAGTCGCTCTTCACCGCCTGACCCGATCTCGCCTGACTCGAACACGCCTGACCTGAACGTACGAGACCCGCACGCACCAGACCCGCACGCACCAGACCCGAATGACATCGCACACGCTCAGCGCCCAGACATCACACCCGTCCGTCCCCGGAAAGGCACTGCCATGTCCGCCAGCTCCGCGCTGTCCCGCCGAGGCTTCCTCGGCACGTCCCTCCTGTTCGTCGCGGGCGCGGCCGTCGCCTGCTCCAGCAACCCGCAGGGCACCGCCGCCGCCAAGGGCGCCAAGGTCACGCTCACGCAGTGGTACCACCAGTACGGCGAGGAGGGCACACAGGCCGCGGTCAAGCGGTACGCGGAGCAGTACACGAAGGCCAACCCGGACGTCGCGATCAACGTGGTGTGGGGCGCCGACACCTCCCAGTACGAGACCAAGCTCAACGCGGCGCTGCTCGGCGCCGACGCCCCCGACATCTTCGAACTCGGCGACTTCCGGGCGGAGATGGCCCGCGCCGGGCAGCTCGAACCGCTCGACGACGTCTACGGCGCGGCCAAGGGCGGCTTCAACAAGGCGGACCTCGACTACCTCACCGTCGACGGCACGCTGTACGGCATCAAGACCATCGACGACGTGATGGTCCTCTACTACCGCAAGTCCCTGCTCAAGAAGGCCGGCGTCACCCCGCCCACCACCTTCGCCGAACTCGTCGACACAGCCAAGAAGTTGACCACCGACGGGGTCAAGGGCCTGTTCATCGGCAACGACGGCATCGGTGACAGTCCTTACCTGCTGGCCTGGTCCCAGGGGGTCGACCTCATCGACGGCAAGAAGGTCGTCTACGCGGACGCCGCCCGCTCCATCGGCGGCCTGCACCAACTGCACTCCGACAAGTCGGTGCTGCTCGGCTTCACCACCGACTGGTACGACCCCGGCGCCTTCAACCAGGGTGCGGCCGCCATGCAGTGGGGCGGCATGTGGTCGCTGCCCGCCATCGAGAAGGCGCTCGGCGACGACTTCGGCGTCGTGCCCTGGCCGGCGTACGACTCCGCCGGCAAGCCCGTCGCCCGGCTCGGCGGCTGGACACAGGCCGTCAACGCCAAGAGCAAGCACGTGGCGGAGGCCAAGAAGTACCTCCAGTGGCTGTGGGTCCAGCAGACCGACATCCAGATCGACTGGGCGGTCAAGTACGGCTTCCACGTCCCGCCGCAGGCCGAAGTCGCCGCCAGGACACCGGAGTTGAAGAAGGGCGCAGCCAAGGACGCCGTGGCCATCGCGAACAAGAACGGCATCTCCTTCCCCGCCGAGTGGACCCAGGCCATGCAGGCCTCCTTCATCGCCGCGGCAGCCGACATAGCCAAGGGCGCCGCGCCGGAGAAGGCCCTCCGCAAGGCCCAGGCCACCGCGCAGAGCGCCCTCGACAAGCAGATGGGCTGACCCGGCATGACCGTCACCACGCCCCTACGGGGAAGTGCGGCGCGCCCCGCGTCCGCCGCGACCCCACGCCGTCGGCGGCTGACCGAACGGCGGTCCAAGGCCCTCGCGTTCATCGTCCTGACCGCGCCGATGCTGCTCGGCCTCGGCCTGTTCCGCTACGTCGCCATCGGCTGGAGCTTCCTGCTCAGCTTCAGCGAGGCCCGCCGCACCATCGCCCTCGGCAATTGGGTGGGTCTCGACAACTACCAGGAGCTTCTCGCCGACGAACGTTTCCGCGACTCGCTCACGATGATCGTGGGATTCACCGCGCTCATCGTCCCCCTCACCTTCGTCGCCTCGCTCGCCCTGGCCGTCCTGGTCAACCGGGTCAGGCGCGGCCGGTCCTTCTTCCGCACCGCGTTCCTGCTCCCCGCCGCGGTCAGCTACGTCGCCGCCGCGATGATCTGGAAGATGGCCCTGTTCAGCGGGGTTCCCTCGGGCCTGGCCAACACCCTCGGCGCCCTCTTCGGTGCCGACCCCACCCCGTGGATCCAGACCCAGAGCCCGCCCCTGTACTGGATCGTCCTGGTCACCCTGCGCCTGTGGCTCCAGGTCGGCCTCTACATGATCCTGTTCATCGCCGGACTCCAGTCCATCCCTCAACACCTCTACGAGGCCGCCTCGTTGGACGGCGCCGGAGCGTGGCGCACCTTCCGCAGCATCACCTTCCCCATGCTGCGGAACACCTCCATCGCCATCCTGCTCCTGATGTTCATCGCGGCGCTGCAGGCCTTCGACGAGTTCTACGCGATCTTCTCCACCGGCGCCTCGCTCGGCAGCGAGCCCGTGCGCACCCCGCTCACGCACCTGTACGGCGTCGCCCTCCAGGACCAGGACTACGGCGTCGGCTCGGCCGGCGCGTTCCTGCTGACGCTGCTGATCGTGCTGGTCACGTTCCTGCAGGGGCGCATCCTCGGGTTCGCCCGCGACAAGGACTGAAGCCATGAACCGATATCGAGGCGGCGCCCTCGGCTCCGCCCTCACGTACCTCGTGCTGTGCCTGCTGGCCGCGGTCTTCCTGATCCCGTTCTACGTCCTGCTGCGCAACGCCTTCATGAGCACGCCCGAGGTCACCGCCACCGATTGGCACTGGCTGCCGTCCGCGCTCAACTGGGACAACTTCAGCTCGCTCTTCGACAACCCGGAGCGCCCCTTCGGCCGCTCGATCGTCAACTCCCTGGTCATCGCCGTCGTCACGGCACCGCTGTCCACCCTGTTCGCTTCGATGGCCGGCTACGCCCTGGCCCGGATCGCGGTACCGGGACGCTCCGCGGTCCTCGCGGTGATCGTGGGCACGCTGATGATCCCGCAGGCCGTCACGTTCCTGCCGACGTTCGTCGTCGTCGGCTCCCTGGGCGGCGTCAACACCATGTGGGGGCTGATCGCGCCCGGCGTGTTCAACGCCTTCGCCGTGGTCCTCTTCCGCAGCTTCTACCTGTCCTTCCCCGCCGAGATCGAGGAAGCGGGCCGCCTGGACGGCCTCAGCTACCTCGGCGTGTACGGCCGGATCATCCTGCCCAACTCGACCACGATGATCGCCTCGCTCGGCGCGCTCTCCTTCATCGAGGCGTGGAACTCCTTCCTGTGGCCGCTGATGATCGGCCAGGACCCCAGCAGCTGGACCGTGCAGATCGCCCTGTCCAGCTTCCTCACGTCCCAGACCGTCAACCTGCCCGAGCTGTTCGCCGGGACGGTCGTGGCGATCCTGCCGCTCGTGGTGATGTTCCTGGTGGCGCAGCGCCACATCGTCCAGGGCATCGCGATGTCCGGTCTCAAGTCGTAGCTCACCCGTAGTAACTCCCCACCGTCTGGAGGCACTTCCGTGAGATCCCGCACCCGCACCCTGGCGTTCGCCGCCGCCTGCACACTGCCCCTGTCCCTCGCCCTGTCCGCCGGCTCCGCCGAGGCCAAGACCCCGTACGTGAAGCCGTTCATGGGCTGGAGCAGCTGGAGCGTGGAATCGTCCTCGCGCGAGGGCTACGGCACCCGCTGGCTGAACGAGGGCAACATCAGGAACGCCGCCGACGCGCTCAGCGGCAAGCTGTCCTCGGCCGGCTACAAGTACCTCAACATCGACGCCGGCTGGAACTTCACCTACGACTGGACCTACCACTCGGACGCCAACGGCATCCCGGACGCCGACAAGGACCGCTTCCCCAACGGCATGGGCGCGATCGCCGACTACGCGCACGGCAAGGGCCTCAAGCTCGGCCTGTACGGGGCGGCCGGCCTGGAGAAGGAGGTCTACGACAAGAACGCGCCGATCCTGGGCACCGACTGCCACGCCCAGGACATCGCGGTCAAGCCGCTGACCCCGACCAACAAGTGGGGCGGCAGCTGGAAGATCGACTACTCCAACCCGTGCGCCCAGGACTACATCGACTCCATCGTCGCCCGGCTCGCCGCCTGGGGCGTCGACTTCATCAAGATCGACGGCGTGACCAAGGACAACGTTGCCGACATCAAGGCATGGTCCACCGCCATCGACCACAGCGGCCGCAAGATGTGGCTGACCGCGAGCGCCTGGCCCGTCGAACTGGAGGCCGGCGACGGACTGCGGCCCTACGCGAACGGGGTGCGCGTCGACACCGACGTCGAGTGCTACTGCGAGACCACCAGCAGCTGGACCAGCTCCGTCGACGACCGCTGGAGCGACCTGCCCAAGTGGCTCGACAAGGTGCGCGCCCCCGACTACCTCGCCGACCTCGACTCCATGCCGATCAACAACAACACCGGCAGCGGCCTCCAGGACGGCATCAACGACACCGAGCGGCAGTCGGTGATGACCTTCTGGTCGATGGCGTCCGCCCCGCTGTACGTGGGCGGCGACATCTACTTCCTCGACGACAAGGCCCGGGCCATCCTCACCAACCCCGAGGTCATCGCCGTCGACCAGGCCGCCGTGCTGCCCAGGCAACTGCGCGACGGCGACACGCAGGTGTGGACGAAGAAGGTCGGCGGCGACACCTACCTCGCCGTCTACAACATGGGCTCGTCGGCCGCCTCCATCACCGTGGACTTCAAAGACCTCGGCGTGCACGGTCCGCAGCGGCTGCGGGACGTCGTCGCGCGCGAGAACCTCGGCTCGTTCAAGCGCAGTTGGACCGCGTCGAACGTGCCGGCGCACGGCTCCCGCCTGATCAAGCTGTCGTAGCCGACGGTCCCCGCTCGCCTCCGGTCCGGCGCGGCAGTCGCCGCCGCGCCGGGCCTCCCTTGCCGCCGCACGGAAGGATCCCCGCACCCATGAGCACCGGACCGTCCCGCCGCTTCGTCCTCGGACTCGGCGCCGCCCTCGCCCTGAGCGGCGTCCCCGCCTTCAGCGCCCACGCCGCACCACGCCGCCCGGCCGGCTCCCCTCTCGTCCCCGCCGCCAGGGCGACCACCCTCTGGTACCCCGAACCCGCCGACGACGAGCTCCTCATCGAGCAGGGTCTGCCGCTCGGCAACGGCAGGCTCGGCGCCCTCGTCGGCGGCGATCCGGCCGCCGAGATCTGCCACCTCACCGACGCGTCGATGTGGACGGGTGGCGCCAACGACACCCCCGACTCGGACGGACAACTCCCGTACGGGCGCGACGACTTCGGCAGCCTCACCCTCCTCGCGCGGACGACCCTGATGATGCCGGGCCACGACCGCGCGGCCGTCACCGACTACCGGCGCACCCTCGACCTCAGCAACGGCCTGGTCACCACCGCGTACACCAAGGGCAAGGTCCGCTACACGCGGGAGATGTTCGTCAGCGCCCCCGACGACGCCTTCGTCATCCGGCTCAGCCAGAGCGGCGGCGGCAAGCTCACCGGAGCGCTCGCCCTGTCCGGCACCCACGGTGAGTCGACCACCCCGGACGCCGCCCGCCGCGTCGCCTCGTTCTCCGCGACGCTCGGCAACGGCCTGCGCTACGCGGCCGCCGCCACGGCCGCGGCAGGCCAGGGCGGCGGAGAAGTCGCCGCGAGCGGATCGCGCGTCACCTTCACGGACTGCGCCGAGGTCGTGATCGTCATCAGTGGCGGCACCGACTACGCCCCCGACCACGCCGCCGGCTTCCGTGACCCGGACGCCGACCCTCTGGACCTCGCCCGGACCAAGGCCCGGGCCGCGGCCGCACACGCGGGCACCGTCCTGCGCGACACCCATGTCGCCGACTACCGGCCCCGCTATGAGCGCTTCACCCTCGACCTCGGCTCCTCGACCTCGCGGCAGCGCCGGCTCGACACCTGGTCGCGACTCAAGGCGCGCGCCGCGGCCGGAGCGGCACCGGACCCCGAACTGGAGGCGAGCTACCTGCAGTTCGGCCGCTACCTCACCCTGTGCGGCTCGCGCGACGGACTGCCCATGGGCCTCCAAGGGGTGTGGCTGGAGGGCAACACCCCGGACTGGATGGGTGACTACCACACCGACATCAACATTCAGATGAACTACTGGCTCGCCGACCGGGCCGGTGACAGCGACACCTTCACCGCGTTCGCCGACTACTGCCTGGCCCAGCTGCCCGCCTGGAGCAAGGTCACCCAGGAGAAGTTCCAGGACTCCCGCAACCGCTACCGCAACACCTCGGGCGAGGTCGCCGGCTGGACGGTCGCGTTCTCCACCAACCCGTACGGCGGCCTCGGCTGGTGGTGGCACCCGGCCGGCAACGCCTGGCTGTGCGAATCCCTCTACGAGCACTACGAGTTCACCCAGGACGCGGCCTACCTCGCCCGCATCCACCCCCTGCTGAAGGGCGCCTGCGAGTTCTGGGAGGCACGCCTGATCGAGACCACGGTCGACGGCCGCCAGGTCCTCGTCGACGACCACGACTGGTCGCCCGAGCACGGTCCGCAGGACGCCCGCGGCATCACGTACACCCAGGAACTCCTGTGGTCCCTGTTCGGCCACTACGAGGAGGCGTGCCGCACCCTGGGCCGCGACACCGCCCACGCCACGACCGTCGCCGCCCTCCGCGAACGCCTCTACCTGCCGCGCGTCAGCCCGAAGACCGGCTGGCTGGAGGAGTGGATGAGCGAGGACAACCTCGGCGAGACCACGCACCGCCACCTCTCCCCGCTCATCAACCTCTTCCCCGGCGACCGGATCCGCCCGGACGCCGGCGACCCCGTCATCCTCAAGGGCGCCACCGAACTGCTCACCGCGCGCGGCATGGAGAGCTACGGGTGGGCGTGCGCCTGGCGGGCCGCGTGCTGGGCACGGCTCAAGAACGCCGACAACGCCTACGACCTGGTGCTGACCAACCTGAAGCCCTGGGCGGGCGGCGACACCGGCACCGCGATGAACTTCTTCGACATGTACCGGGTCTCCGACACCCGCGCCATCTTCCAGATCGACGCCAACCTCGGCACGCCGACGGCCATGCTGGAGATGCTCGTCTACTCACGGCCCGGTCACATCGAACTGCTTCCCGCCCTGCCCGACGCATGGGCGGCCGCCGGCTCCGTCAAGGGGGCGGGCGCGCGGGGCGGGTTCACCCTCGACATGAGCTGGGAGCGGGGCCGAGTAAGGGCAGTGTCCCTGCACAGTGCCGCGGGCGGCACGACCACCGTGACGGCGGGCGGCCGCAGTGCGCGCGTGACGCTGAAGCCCGGCGAGACGGTCGCACTCACCGAGCTGGTGGTCTGAATGAATCGACGACCTGGCGGGACCGACCGCCGTTCAGCGAACGGACGACGAGGGGGCGCCAGAGCCCTCGCGCCGTTGCTCGGCATGCTCCTGGCGCTCGGCCTGGCCATCGCCCCGCCCGCCGCCGCGGCGCCCGACGCCACCGGACGGCGGGTCGCCGCATGGTCGCCGAGCATGACCACGGGCGGCCCGTCGTTCACCGACACGACGCTCCGCATGGTGGTGCACAGCAGCGTCGCCGGCTCGCAGCCCCGCATCACCCTGTCCAACCGCTACAGCCCGGAGCCGCTGCGCGTCGACGCCGTGGACGTCGCCGTGCAGGCGAGCGGCGGCGCGGCGAAACCCGGCACGAGCCACCGCGTCACCTTCGGTGGCTCCGGGCGGCCGACCGTCGACGCGGGGGCGGAGGTGGTGAGCGACGCCGTCCCCATGACGGTCGGCGCCGGACAGAACCTGCTCGTCAGCCTCCACCTGCCCGGCCCGACCGGCACGTCGACCTGGCACTCGGACGCCTTCGACACGACCTACGTGGCCGCCGGGGACCACACCGCCGACGACAGCCCCGAGGCGTTCACGGCGACCACGACGTCCTGGTACTACCTCGCGGGCCTCGACGTCGTGCCGTCGACCGCGAAGGGCACCGTCGTCGCGTTCGGTGACTCCATCACCGACGGCTACCACTCCTCGACCGGCACCTACACCCGCTGGCCCGACCTCCTCGCGGTGCGCCTCGCCGCGGGCCGCGGCCCGCAGCGGCTCAGCGTCGTCGACGCCGGCATCGGCGGCAACCGTGTCCTGACCGACGTGCCCAACCTCTGGCAGGGCGTGAGCGCCCTGAAGCGCTTCCGGCACGACGCCCTCGGTCAGCCAGGCGTCAAGGACGTGATCCTCTTCGAGGGCATCAACGACATCGGCAACAACGCCGGACCGGACGGAGCGCCCCTCACCGCCCAGCACCTCATCGACGGCTATCGCACGCTGATCGACGAGGCCCACCGCGCCCACGTCCGCGTCATCGGAGCGACCCTGATGCCGGACAAGGGCAACGGCTATTACAGCCCGGCCGCCGAGGCGATCCGGCAGGACGTCAACCACTGGATCCGTACCGGCGGAGCCTTCGACGACGTCGTCGACTTCGACCGCGCCCTGCGCGACCCGGCCGATCCCGCGGCCCTCAACCCCGACTACGACTCGGGCGACCACATCCATCCCGACGACGCGGGGATGCGCGCCCTGGCGGACGCCGTGGACCTGCGCAGCCTGCACGCGTGAACGACGGAGTCCCTGGCCCGATCGGGCCAGGGACTCCGTCGTGACGGCTCTCGCTCAGGCGCGGGGGCGTGCGAGCGTGTCGGCCAGCGCGGCCAGACCGTCCCGGTAGATGCCCTCGAACAGGGCGATCGCCTCGTCGTCCGTGACACCGCGCGGGGTGAACGCGCCCGACCACTCCACGCGGGAGCCGCCGTCACCCCGGTCGACGACCCGGAGGGTGGAGCGGTAGCCCGTGACGGGGAAGGGAGCCTGCGCGATGGAGTAGCCGTAGCTGCGGGCCGCCGCGTCGTAGGTCTCCAGGCGCTCGACGATGACGTCGCCGTCGGCGTTCGTCAGGGTGCGCAGCCGGCCGCCGCGGTCGAGGAGGCTCTCCGTGATGTACGGAAGCCAGTCGGGCAGCGACCCGAAGCCGCCGATGAGCTCCCAGACGTCGTCGGCGGGGTGCGTCAGGTCCAGCGTGACCGTGGTCGAGACCTCGGCCGGGGCCGTGGTGGGTCCGGTGCTCATCAGGCGGCGTCCTGCACGGGGACCGGCGCGTCGTGCGCGATGATCTTCTGGTCGCGCAGGGCCTTCCAGAAGGCGTACGGGATGTCCTGGGCCGCGGCGGCGAGGTCCTCGGCGATGCGGCCGGGCCGCGAGGCGCCGGGGATGACGGCGGCGACGGCCGGGTGGGCCAGGACGAACTGGATCGCGGCGGACTTGATGCCGATGCCGTGCTCCTGCGCCAGCGCCTTGATGCGGCCGACCTTCTCCACGATGTGCGCCGGTGCCTCGGCGTACTCGAAGTGGCTGCCGCCGGCGAGGATCCCGGAGCTGTAGGGGCCGCCGACGACGAGGTCGACGCCCTGCTCGGCGGCCGCGGGCAGCAGTCGCTGGAGGGACCGCCCGTGGTCGAGCAGGGTGTAGCGGCCGGCGAGCAGGAAGGCGTCGGGCCGCGGCTCGTCCAGGTCGAGGGTCATCTCCAGCGGCTCGACCTTGTTGACGCCGAGGCCCCAGGCCTTGATGACGCCCTCCTCACGCAGCCGGGTCAGGGCGCGGAACGCGCCGGTGCGGGCGCTCTCGTACACGCCGACCCATGCGTCGCCGTAGAAGTCCTGGGCGATGTCGTGGACCCAGACGATGTCGAGGCGGTCGGTCTTCAGGCGCTTCAGGCTGTCCTCGACGGAACGGAGCGTGGCGTCGGCGCTGTAGTCGTTGACCATCTTGTTGGGGCGGCCGTGCTCGAACAGGGCGCCCTTCTCGCCGAGTTCACGGCTCGTGGGGTCCTCGACCTCGTCGAGGATGATCCGCCCGACCTTGGTGGACAGGACGTACTCGTCGCGCGGCTTGTCGGCGAGGACGTCGCCGAGCCGGATCTCCGCGAGGCCCGCGCCGTAGAGCGGCGCGGTGTCGTAGTAGCGGATGCCCTGGTCCCAGGCGGCCTGCACGGTGGCGGCGGCCTCGTCGTCGGGGATGGCGCGGAACATGTTGCCCAGCGGGGCGGTGCCGAAGCCGACGCGGCCCGGCAGCAGGGAGCG
>NZ_JAMOLN010000105.1 GCF_024448165.1 Streptomyces longispororuber | reverse complement strand
CGCGAGCGCGGGCCGCGCGCGGGCGGGTGACGGGCTGCGCGCCGCGCCGTCGCTGATCGGGGCGGGCCCGCGCCGCGCCGGAGCCACCGGCCGGTACGGCTCCGCGGCTCCCGACGCGCGGGCCCACCGCGGCGCGGGGACCCGGCTCGCGCTGACAGCGCTCGGCGTCGTCGCCGTCGGCGTGGGGCCCGTGGCCCTCGGCGCACCGCACGCCCTCTACGACAACGTCGTCCGCTTCCCGCTCGGCCTGGGCGAGTTGGCGTCGCCCGCCGACAGCCCGCTGCCGGGACGGCTCCTCGCCACCCACGTCGACGGGGGCGCCGGGCTCGCCGTCGCCCTGCTCGCGTCGGCCGCCGTGGCGGTGGCGGGGTCGCTCGCCGTCCGGCCGCCGCGCACGGTGCGGGCCGCCGCCGACCGGCTCGCCGTGGGGCTCGGGGCCGCGATGCTGCTGATGCCCGCGTCCCGGTTCGGCTATCTCGTGTATCCGCTCGTGCTGTGGGCCGTGCCCCGGTGCGCCGACCGACGTCAGGGGGTCCGGGCATGACGCACACCAGGAAGCGCACCCTCGTCGTCACCAACGACCTGCCGCCGCGGCAGGGCGGCATCGAGGTCTTCGTCGACGGACTGGTGCGGCGCTTCGGGCCGGACGACGTCGTCGTGTACACCTCGGCCGAGCCGGGCGCCGAGGCGTACGACCTGAGCCTGCCGCACCCCGTCGTCCGCGACGCGGCCCGTACCCTCCTGCCCACCCGGGGCACCGCCGAGCGGGCCGTGGCGCTCGCCCGCCGGTTCCGCTGCGACAGCGTCTGGTTCGGCGCCGCCGCACCGCTCGGTCTGCTCGCCGGGGCGCTGCGCCGGGATGCCGGGGTGCGGCGCGTCGTCGCCACCACGCACGGCCACGAGGTGTGGTGGGCCAAGGCGCCCGGCGCGCGCTCGCTGCTGCGCAGGGTCGGCGCCGGGGCGGACGTCGTCACGTACCTGGGAGAACGCACCCGCCGGGCCATCGCCCCCGTGCTGCCGGCGGGGACCGCCCTCGCCCGGCTGGTCCCCGGCGTCGACACCGACGTCTTCCGGCCGGGGCTCGACCCGCGGCCGGTGCGCGCCCGGCACGGGATCGGCGCGCGGACGCCGGTCGTGCTGTGCGCCGCCCGGCTCGTGCCGCGCAAGGGGCAGGACGTCCTGGTGGCGGCGCTGCCGATGGTGCGCCGCGTGGTGCCCGGCGCACGGCTCCTGCTGGTGGGGTCCGGCGGGTACGAGCGCAGGCTCCGCCGGCTCGCCGCCGAGCACGGGGTGCCGGACGACGTGGTGTTCGCCGGTGGGCGGGCGCACGCGGACCTGCCCGCGTACTACGCCGCCGCGGACGTCTTCGCCATGCCGTGCAGGACCCGGAAGGCGGGTCTGGAGGTGGAGGGGCTCGGCATCGTGTTCCTGGAGGCCGCCGCCGCGGGTCTGCCCGTCGTGGCGGGTGACTCCGGGGGCGCGCCGGACGCCGTGCGCGAGGGGGAGGGCGGGTACGTGGTCGACGGCAGGTCGCCCGCCGCCGTCGCCGACCGCCTCGTACGGCTGCTCCTGAACCCGGAGTCGGCGCGCGCCATGGGGGCCGCGGGGCGCGAACGGGTGTGCAGGGAGTGGGACTGGGGACGGTCGTACGAGGCGCTGGCCGCGATGCTCGGCCGGTGATACCGCCTCGGACGACCGTCCGGAGTGATCAGCCCTTGGCCGTGCCCCGCTTGCGCAGGGCGAAGACCACGCCGCCGCCCGCGACGACCAGCGCCGCCGCGATGCCGGCGAAGAGACCGGTGTTGGAGCTCGCGCCGGTCTCGGCGAGGTTGTCCGAACCGCCCGCCGGGGAGGCGGAGTTGCTCGGGGCCGGGGCCGCCGGGGTGGTGGACTCGGGCGCCGACGGGGTCGGCTTCGCCGACTCGGACGGAGCCGAGGTGCTCGGCGCGGGCGACGACGGCGACGGGGTCGCGGTCGTCGTCGCGCAGGCCTTGGACGGCGTGGTCAGGTTCGGCGTGATGTCCTCGTCGACGAGGTTGCCGGCCTTGACGTGCACGCGGTACGTCGCGTTCGGCTGCCAGTCCTCCTTGAACGTCACGGTGGCGCCCTCGCGGGTGCCCTTCACGTCCTGGGAGCCGATCTGCTTGTCACCGAGGAAGACGGTGACGGTCGCCGGCGTGCCGGAGGCGTCCTTGTCGACGACGGTGATGACGCCCTGCTCACCGGTGCAGGACGCTTCGGCGGAGAACTCGCTGATGTTGCACGCCGAGGCGGTGCCGGCGACGCCGAGGGTCAGGGCCGTCGCGGCACACGCGACGCCGGCCAGGCGCACGGTGCGTGCGGATATACGGGGGGTTACGGACACAGTCGTCCTTCACGGGATCTCGTGCAGATGAGGGGGGTGCGGTGAGGGAGCACCACGGCTCCTGCCTCAGCACCCTCACGGTCCCCTCACGTTTACAAGTGCCAGTGACGCAGCGTCAATACCATGAGGGACAAGGGAGTTAGTCTTGACCTGCGCTTGACCCGAGACGGCGTACCGCGTCGGCCGCCTCCTCCACCGAATCGACCAGCGCGATCCGGGACTCCATCGCCCGCTCGCGCGCCAGGGACCGCAGCAGCGGCCAGGCCGGCAGCCGCTCCGTCCAGTGGGCGCGGTCGACGAGGACCATCGGCGTCGGCTCGCCGCGCGACTCGTAGTAGTTCGGCGTGGCGTTGTCGAAGATCTCCTGGACCGTGCCCGCCGCACCCGGGAGGAAGATCACGCCCGCGTTCGACCGGGCCAGCAGGCCGTCCTCACGGGTGGCGTTCGCGAAGTACTTGGCCAGGTGCTGCGCGAACGCGTTCGGCGGCTCGTGGCCGTAGAACCAGGTGGGGATGCCGATCGAGTCGCCGCCGCCCGGCCAGCGGCCGCGCACCTCGAACGCCGCGCCCGCCCAGTCCGTGACCGACGGCGTGAACGACGGTGCCTTCGCCAGGAGTTGGAGCGCCTCGTCGAGCATCGGGTCGGCGAACGGCGCCGCGTACGCCCCCAGGTTCGCCGCCTCCATCGCGCCGGGTCCGCCGCCCGTCGCCACCGTGAGCCCGGACCGGGCCAGGGAGCGGCCGAGCCGGGCGGCGCCCGCGTACGCGTCCGTGCCGCGGGCCATCGCGTGTCCGCCCATGACGCCCACCACCCGGGCCCCCGCGAGCCGTTCGTCGAGGGCGTCGGAGACCGAGTCGTCGTGGACGGCGCGCAGCATCGACGCGAACACGTCCCCGTCGGCCTTGGTGTGCTGGAACCAGTCGTACGCCCGGGCGTCCGGCGTCGCCGCGTACCCGTCCTCCCCCGACAGGCCGTCGAACAGCTCGTCGGGGGAGTAGAGGTGGCCGCGGTACGGGTCGAACGGGAGACCCGGGACCGGCGGGAAGACCAGGGCGCCGCGGGCCCTGACCCGCGCGGCCGCCGCCGGGTCCATCGGGCAGCCGAGGAATATGGCGCCCGCCGTCTCGACGGCGAGCAGTTCCTCGGTGCGGCCCGTCAGATCGACGGCCTGCACCCGGTGCCCGGCGAGCGTGCCGCGTGCGGCGGCCTCGTCGAACTCCGCGAGCGTCTCGATCTCGCGGTCGGTGGTGGTGACGGGCGGCTGGGCGGGCTCGGGTGACTGCGGTGATGTCGGCACCCGCCCATGCTAAGCACGGCTCCCCGCAGGGCAGTTGCTCAGCCCTCGACCGCTCAGCCCTCGACGACCGACGGGTCCATCCACATGATCTCGAAGGTGTGCCCGTCGAGGTCGTCGAAGGCCCGGCCGTACATGAAACCGTGGTCCTGCTTCTCACCGGTCTCGGTGCCGCCCGCCGCGATCGCCCGGTCGACGATCTCGTCGACCTTCTCGCGGCTCTCCGCGCTCAGACACAGCAGCACCTCGCTGCTCGCCGTCGAGTCGATGATCGGCTTCTTGGTGAAGCCCGCGTACTTGTCCTTCGTGAGCAGCATGAGCACGATGTGCTCGCTGACCACGATGGCCGCGCCGGTGTCGTCCGAGAACTGCGGGTTGCGCTCGAAGCCCAGCTCCGTGAAGAACTTCGTGGCGGCGTCCAGGTCGTTCACAGCCAGGTTCGGGAAGATCATCTGCTGGTACATGGGGTGTCCGTCGCCTTCTTGAGGAGCCGTCTGAAGTGATCGTGTCGTGCTGTACGCAGGGTTAGACGGCCGGCGCCGGCAAAACTCATCGCGCTGACAGGGGAATCGCCGAAAGTTCCGCGACGGTCCAGGTCAGCGGCCCGAACACGGCGAGCAGAGCGGCTGCCCGCAGCGCCGCCGCACCGCGCAGCATGGTCGCGGGAGCGCCGAGCCGCAGCAGCGCGGACGTCGTGTGCCGACGGGCCTGGCGGGCCTCGACGGCCGCCGTGACGAGCGTGGCCACCGTGCAGCCGACGACCAGGAACGCGCCCAGCGTCGACAGCGGCCCGAGGTCGGGAGCGGCCTTCCCGGCGGCCCCGTACAGGACGCTCGCCGCGTACGCCCCCGAGACCACGGCGCAGACGACGCCGAGCGGGCGGCCGATCCGCCGCGCCTCCTCCTGGAGGACCCGGCCGGCGAGCAGGCGCACCGCGCCGGGGCGCACGGCCTGCAGGGCGCGTCCGCACAGGTGGGTGAGGCCGGGTCCGGCGAGCGCCAGGCCGAACGCGGTCAGCGCCCAGCCCGCGAGGACGCCGGAGGAGCTGCCGGCCAGACCGCCCGGCATCGGGAAGCCGACGCCGCCCGGCGCGTGCGAGGCGTAGGTCTCCACCGCGAGCCCGGCGGCGAGCAGGGCCACGCCCCACGGCAGTCCGGTCGGCGCGGGGGCCGGGTCCTGCGCCTCGTCGGGGGCCGGGCCCGCCGTGTCCGCGGAACGCGCCGCGGTCGCCTTGACGTTCCGGGGCCGCAGCACGAGGGCGCTGGCGCCGGACGCCGCGACCGGTACGAACGTGAGCAGGGTGAGGGCCGCGGCGAGCGGCAACGGCCGGTCGGCGGCGAGGAGTCGGCGGGCCGCGCCGTCGAACGGCAGGCCGGACAGGTCGCCGCGCAGGTGCAGGAAGAACAGCAGCGCCAGCATCGAGCCGAGGGTGCAGGCCACGGCCGTGGAGACGGCGGCGAGGAGGGTGAGGCGGGCCGGGCCGAGCCCCACCGCGGAGAGCCCCGCGCGTGGCTTCGTACCGGGGTCGGAGCGGGCCACGGAGACCGCGAGGTAGACGGTGGCGGCGAGCGGGATCGCGCACCAGGCGAGGCGCAGGACGGCGCTCGCGGAGGCGTCGGGGTGGCCCATCGCGTAGCCCAGCGTGCACAGCAGGAGGAAGCCGGTGCCCGCGGATGCGGCGGCCACCAGGAGTCTGCGGAGCTGGACGAGGGGATGGGCGCCGCGGGCTAGACGGAGAGCGAGCACGCGGCCCGGCCTTCCGTGCTGTCGGGGTCCGCGGGCGCGGCGGGCAGGTGCACGGTGTTGACCCGGCGGCCGTCGAGCAGCGACACCGTGCGGTCGGCGAGCGCGCTGACCTCGGAGTCGTGCGTGGCCAGGACGACGGTGATGGCGTGCGAGCGGGCCGCCGCCGTCAGCGTACGGAGCACGTGGGCGCGGTCGGCCCGGTGCAGCGTCGCGGTCGGCTCGTCGGCGAAGACCACGTTCGGGGCGTGCGCCAGGGCGCGGGCGATGGCGACGCGCTGCCGCTCGGCCATCGACAGGGCGTGCGGGCGCTTGCGGGCGAGCCGGCCGACGTCGAGCCGGTCGAGCCACTCGTGGGCGGCGGTCTTGGCCTCGCGGCGGGCCGTGCCCCGCAGCATCAGGGGGAGCGCCGTGTTCTCCCAGACGTTCAGCTCCGGTACGAGGGCGGGCTCCGGGTCGATCCAGCCGAAGCGGTCCCGGCGCAGCCGCTCGCGGACCAGCGGGCCCATCGTGTGGACGGGGGTGCTGTTGAACCACACCTCGCCGCCCTTGTCGGGCAGCAGCTGACCGGAGAGACACTGCAGGAGCGTCGTCTTGCCGGCGCCGCGCGGGCCGGTGACGGCGAGGATCTCGCCCTCACGGACACCGAGCGAGACGCCGGTGAGCGCGGGCGAGCCGTTGTGGGAGAAGTGCAGGGCGCGTGCCCAGAGCACGTCGTTGTCCGGCGGGGCCACCATGGCGTACACCTCGGTTCAGATCAGATTGCCGGGAAGTTCCCGTCCCCCTTCCGGGGGAACGAAGGCAGGGCCGATCGGTCACTGGGCACGGTAGGTATCCGGTGGCGGAGCCGGACAAAGGACGCGGCCCGGTCCCGCCCATCTCACTCGGATGGGCGCAACCGGGCCGTTCCCGCGGCAGCGGGGATCAGATCTTCGTCCAGGCCTCCGTGAGCACCTGGCGGATGATGCCCTCGATCTCGTCGAACGTGGACTGGTCCGAGATCAGCGGCGGCGACAGCTGGATGACCGGGTCGCCACGGTCGTCGGCGCGGCAGTACAGGCCGTACTCGAAGAGCTTCTTCGACACGTAGCCGTACAGGATGCGCTCCGACTCCTCGTCGGTGAAGGACTCCTTGGTGGCCTTGTCCTTGACGAGCTCGATGCCGTAGAAGAACCCGTTGCCCCGGACGTCGCCGACGATCGGCAGGTCGTTCAGCTTCTGCAGCGTGTTGAGGAAGTTCGCCTCGTTGTCCAGCACGTGCTGGTTGAGGCCCTCGCGCTCGAAGATGTCGAGGTTGGCGAGACCCACGGCCGCGGAGACCGGGTGGCCACCGAAGGTGTAGCCGTGCAGGAAGGTGTTGTCGCCCTTGTAGAACGGCTCGGCGATCCGGTCGGAGACGATGGCCGCACCGATCGGGGAGTAGCCGGACGTCATGCCCTTGGCGCAGGTGATGATGTCGGGCACGTAGCCGAACTTGTCACAGGCGAACATCGTGCCGAGGCGGCCGAAGGCGCAGATGACCTCGTCCGAGACGAGCAGCACGTCGTACTGGTCGCAGATCTCGCGCACGCGCTGGAAGTAGCCGGGCGGCGGCGGGAAGCAGCCACCGGCGTTCTGCACGGGCTCCAGGAAGACGGCCGCGACCGTCTCCGGGCCCTCGAAGAGGATCTCCTGCTCGATCTGGTCGGCGCACCAGCGGCCGAAGGCCTCCGGGTCGTCGCCGTGGATCGGGGCGCGGTAGATGTTCGTGTTCGGCACCTTGTGCGCGCCCGGGACGAGCGGCTCGAAGGGGGCCTTGAGGGCCGGCAGGCCGGTGATGGACAGGGCGCCCTGCGGGGTGCCGTGGTAGGCGACCGCGCGCGAGATGACCTTGTACTTCGTGTGGTTGCCGGTGAGCTTGTGGTACTGCTTCGCCAGCTTCCACGCGGTCTCGACGGCCTCGCCGCCGCCGGTGGTGAAGAAGACCTTGTTGAGGTCGCCCGGAGCGTAGTGGGCCAGGCGCTCGGCCAGCTCCACGGCCTTGGGGTGGGCGTACGACCAGATCGGGAAGAAGGCCAGCTCGGCCGCCTGCTTGGCGGCGACCTCGGCGAGCTCCTGGCGGCCGTGGCCGGCCTGGACCACGAACAGGCCGGCGAGGCCGTCGAGGTACTTCTTGCCCTTGTCGTCGTAGATGTAGGTGCCCTCGCCACGCACGATGGTGGGAACGGGCGCGTTCTCGTACGACGACATGCGGGTGAAGTGCATCCACAGGTGGTCGTACGCGCTCTGGCTGAGGTCCTTGCTCACGGCTATCGGGTTCCCCACATATAGGTCTGCTTCTTGAGCTTGAGGTAGACGAAGCTCTCGGTGGAGCGCACGCCGGGCAGGGCCCGGATGCGTTTGTTGATGACGTCCAGAAGGTGGTCGTCGTCCTCGCAGACGACCTCCACCATCAGGTCGAACGAGCCTGCCGTCATCACGACGTACTCGCACTCCGGCATGGCCGTCAGCGCATCCGCCACGGGATCCAGGTCGCCCTCGGCGTTGATCCCGACCATCGCCTGCCGCCGGAAGCCCACGGTGAGCGGGTCGGTGACGGCGACGATCTGCATCACGCCCTGGTCGAGCAGTTTCTGGACGCGCTGGCGCACGGCTGCCTCGGACAGGCCGACGGCCTTTCCGATGGCGGCGTACGGGCGCCTGCCGTCTTCTTGGAGCTGTTCGATGATGGCGAGGGAGACGGCGTCCAGCGACGGCGATCCACCGTGCTTCGAACTGGGTCCCTTGGGGTCTGCGCTGCGACTGGCCACGACCTCACTGTGCATGAGGCCTCGTCTGTTCCGCAACCCCAGATCGATGAAATTCGTTGTTTGAGTCTCCGATACTCACGGATTTCGTAGGTGCGAGGGAGTGGGGGGTGTCGAAAACGTCGGTGTACGGATTAGGGTGGGTGTCTCAAGCAGTGGACAGCGAGAGGGAGGCCGGCAGTGAGCACCAGTGAGCTGCGTCGTCTGCGTAACTACATCGACGGTGAGTTCCGGGACGCCGCCGACGGACGGACCACCGAGGTGGTCAACCCCGCCACGGGCGAGGCGTACGCGACCGCGCCGCTGTCCGGGCAGGCGGACGTCGACGCGGCGATGGCCGCCGCCGAGGCCGCGTTCCCGGCCTGGCGCGACCTGACCCCCGCCGAGCGGCAGAAGGCCCTCCTCAAGATCGCCGACGCCTTCGAGGAGCGGGCCGAGGAGCTCATCGCGGCCGAGGTGGAGAACACCGGCAAGCCGATCGGGCTGACCCGCAGCGAAGAGATCCCGCCGATGGTGGACCAGATCCGCTTCTTCGCGGGCGCGGCCCGGATGCTCGAAGGCCGCGCGGCCGGCGAGTACATGGAGGGCCTGACCTCCATCATCCGGCGCGAGCCGATCGGCGTCTGCGCCCAGGTCGCACCGTGGAACTACCCGATGATGATGGGCGTGTGGAAGTTCGCCCCGGCGCTCGCCGCGGGCAACACGGTGGTCCTCAAGCCGTCCGACACCACTCCCGCCTCCACGGTCCTGATGGCCGAGATCATCGGCTCGATCGTCCCCAAGGGCGTCTTCAACGTGGTGTGCGGCGACCGTGACACGGGCCGCGCCATGGTCGAGCACCCGACCCCGGCGATGGCGTCCATCACGGGCTCCGTGCGCGCCGGCATGCAGGTCGCCGAGTCCGCCGCCAAGGACCTCAAGCGCGTCCACCTGGAGCTCGGCGGCAAGGCCCCGGTCGTCGTCTTCGAGGACACCGACATCGCCAAGGCCGTCGAGGACATCTCGGTGGCGGGCTTCTTCAACGCCGGGCAGGACTGCACCGCCGCCACCCGCGTCCTCGTCCAGGAGTCCATCCACGACGAGTTCGTGGCCGCGCTCGCCAAGGCCGCCGCCGAGACGAAGACCGGCATGCCGGACGACGAGGACGTGCTGTACGGCCCGCTGAACAACCCGAACCAGCTGAAGCAGGTCTCCGGGTTCATCGAGCGCCTCCCGGCCCACGCCAAGGTCGAGGCCGGTGGCCACCGCGTCGGCGAGAAGGGCTTCTTCTACGCCCCGACCGTCGTCTCCGGCCTGAAGCAGGATGACGAGATCATCCAGAACGAGGTCTTCGGCCCGGTCATCACCGTCCAGTCCTTCACGGACGAGGCGCAGGCCACCGAGTGGGCCAACGGCGTGGACTACGCGCTCGCGTCGTCGGTGTGGACCAAGGACCACGCGCGCGCGATGCGCATGTCGAAGGTCCTCGACTTCGGCTGCGTCTGGATCAACACGCACATCCCGCTCGTCGCCGAGATGCCGCACGGCGGCTTCAAGAAGTCGGGCTACGGCAAGGACCTGTCGGCGTACGGCTTCGACGACTACACGCGCATCAAGCACGTGATGACGTCGCTGGACGCGTGACCCTCACCTACAGCGAGGTCGGCGCGACCCTGGCGGACGGCGAACTGCCGCCGGGGTACGCCCATCTGGACCGCCGTGTCCGGCTCGGCTCGGGGCACGACTGCTTCGAGCGGGCCGGTGCGGCGGTCCTGTCGTGGCAGGTGCAGCGCGGGGCCGGACTGCGGGTCGCGGCGGAGCACGACGTCCGCGAGGGCGCCGACGTCGTGCTGCGCGCCCTGTGGCTGCGGATCCCCTGCCGGGTGGTGCGGGTGGTGCGCGCGGACTCCCGCACCGGGTTCGCCTACGGGACGCTGCCCGGCCATCCGGAGTGCGGCGAGGAGGCGTTCCTCGTGACGCGCGAGGCCGACGACTCCGTCTGGCTGCGGATCCGGGCGTTCTCGCGGCCCGGCCGCTGGTACGCGCGGCTCGCCGGACCGCTCGCCCGCGCCGTGCAACTCGCGGTCACCCGGCGCTATTTGCGGGCCCTCGCTCCCTGACGGCGGGCGGACATCCAGGTGCGGGCCCACTTCCGGCCCTCGCACCGTGAGCTGCGCGGGGGCGGCTCCGGCGCGGTGCGGCGGGTGTTCGCGACGCTGGAGTACGGCGAACTGGCGCAGGCCGCCGACGCCACGGGCGGCGTCGTGTACCGGCTGTTCCCCGACGACGTGGACGCGGCGACGTGGACGCGGTGCCGGGGATCGCGCGGGTGACCGCCGGTGACCTGGTCGGCCGGCTCGGGGGCGGCTGAGCGGGGCCGCGGGGACGGAGGGAGCGGTCCGTCGGCCGCCCCCTCCTCGCCACCCCCTCCGGGCGGTCGGGTCACGCGGACCGGGAGGAAAGACCCTCGCCCGCGCCGGCGGAGTGCTCGACGTGCAGACCGGGGCCGGGGAACTTGTGGTGCCCGCCCGGGTGTTTCGGCGGCGCGGGGAGGTCACCGTCCGGGAACGGCAGGCCGTTCGCCGGGAAGGAGACGCCGGCGTCCTCCAGCGGGCCCTTGCACGCGTCGAACGCCTTCTTGAACGCCTTCTTGAACGCGTCGGACGACAGGTCGGGCGACGCCTGGCCCTTCTTGACGCTCATCTTCACCACGAAGCTGATGCCGCCGTCGTCGCTCTTCGCGGCGTGGAAGGACGGGAAGGCGTCCTGCCCGTGCTCGCGCATGCACGCGGCGAACGCGTCGTTCGCCTCGTTCACGTCGTCCGGGGCGGCGTCGGTCGGCCGGTAACCGATGGGCGGGGCCGCGTCCTTCGGCGGCGCGGGCGGCCGGTGGCCGTCCGTGGCCGCGGCCTGGGAGGCGGTGACCGTGCCCAGGGCGACGGCCGAGACGAGCGCGCAGGCCGCGAGGAGGCGGTGGCGGCGCGGGAGTACGGGTACGCGCGGGAGATGCATGGTGGATTCCCTCGTCGTCGGGGTTGTTGCCGGCGGACCCACTTCAGCCGTACGGCGGTTACGCCACGGGAACAGCCGCCCTTATCCGCCCGTAACCGCGCGGCGGCCACACTGACGCCATGCGTGTGCTGGTGGTCGAGGACCACGAAGAACTCGCCGAGACCGTCGCCGCCGGCCTGCGCCGGCAGGGCATGGCGGTCGACGTCGCGCACGACGGGGAGGCGGCCCTGGAGCGGGCCACGGTGAACCGGTACGACGTCGTCGTGCTCGACCGCGACCTGCCGGGCCTGCACGGCGATCAGGTGTGCCGCGCCCTCGCGGCGGCCGGGTCCCGGGAGCGCGTCCTGATGCTGACCGCGTCCGGGACCGTCGCCGACCGGGTCGCCGGGCTCGGCATGGGCGCCGACGACTATCTGCCCAAGCCGTTCGCGTTCACCGAACTCGTCGCGCGCGTCCGGGCGTTGGGCCGCCGGGCGCAGCCCGCGCTGCCGCCCGTCCTGGTCCACGGGGACCTGTGCCTCGACCCGGCACGCCGCACCGCCGTCCGGGACGGCCGCCCGCTCGCCCTCAGCCCCAAGGAGTTCGCCGTCCTGGAGCTGCTCCTCGGGGCGCGCGGTGCCGTCGTCTCCGCCGAGCAGCTGCTGGAGCGGGCCTGGGACGAAGCGGCCGACCCGTTCACCCAGACGGTGAAGGTGACCGTGAGCCGGCTGCGCCGCAAGCTCGGCGAGCCGTCGCTCATCGAGACCGTCGACCGCGCCGGATACCGGGTGTGACCGGCGTGCGGGGCCTCGCCCTCCCGGCCAGCGTCCGGTGGCGGCTCACGCTGCTGTACGGCGGGCTCTTCGTCGTCGCCGGCGCCCTGCTGCTCGCCCTCACCTACGCCCTGTTCGAGCGCGGCAGCGACAGGACCGGCCGGAAGGTCTCCGCTCCGCCGGTCGACCAGGGCGCTCCCGCGCTGCGCGGATACGTGGAGAGCAGCCTGGAGGTGCAGCGCGGCGACCAGCTGCACACCCTGCTCGTCGAGTCGGGCGTCGCGCTCGCCCTGATGACCGTGGCCTCGCTCGCGCTCGGCTGGATCGTCGCGGGACGCGTTCTCGCCCCGCTGCGCACCATGACGGACGCGGCCCGCCGGATCTCCGCCGACGACCTGCACGAACGACTGGCGACGGACCGCCCGCGCGACGAACTCCACGACCTGGCGGCCCAGTTCAACGGACTGCTGGCCCGCCTCGAAGGCGCCTTCGCCGCGCAGCGCCGGTTCGTCGCCGACGCCTCGCACGAGCTGCGCACCCCGCTGACCCTGCAGCAGGCCGTCGTGGACGTGGCGCTCGACGACCCCGACGCGTCGGCGGACACGCTGCGCGCCGCCTGTCTGCGGGTGCGCGCCGCCGGACAGGAACAGGAGCGGCTCATCGAGGCGCTGCTGATGCTGGCCCGTGGCCAGCAGGGTCTGGAGGGCAAGGAGCCGGTGGACCTCGCGGACGTCGTCCGCGCGGTGCTGCCGCCGTCCGACGGCGCCGGGCCGGCCGTCCGCGCCGAGCTCGGGACGGCGCCGCTGCTCGGCGACCGGCGGCTGATCGAGCGCCTCGTCGTCAACCTCGTCGACAACGCCGTACGCCACAACCACCCACAAGAGCAAGGCAGTTGGGTGTCGCTGTGGACCGGTACGGCACACGGCCGGCCCACCCTGCGCGTCACCAACAGCGGCCCGCCGGTGCCCGCCGAGCAGATCGCGGGGCTCTTCGAACCGTTCCGCCGGCTCGGCGCCCAGCGCACCCGGCACCGCGACGGTCTCGGCCTCGGCCTGTCCATCGTGGTCGCCGTGGCCCACGCCCACGACGGCGCCGTCCGGGCCTGGCCGGGACCGGACGGCGGCCTCCTCGTCGAGGCCGCCTTCCCCGCCGCGTACCCGCCGTGACGGTCATCCGAGGTGCGTCAGATCCTCGGCCGTGAGGTCCAGGCGCGCGGCCCGTGCCCAGTCCGCCACCTGCTCGGGCGTGCGGGCCCCCACGATCGCCCCGGTCACCCCGCGCTGCGCGAGCGCCCACGCGATGGCGGCGGACCCGACGGAGACCCCGTGGCGCCCGGCGACCGTGCGGAGCCGCTCCACCACTTCGAGGTTGCGGTCCAGGTCCCGGGTGAAGTCCGGGTGGGTGCGGCGCCAGTCACCCGCGTCGAGCGTGGCCGCCCGCTCCTTCGTGAACGTCCCGGACAGCAGCCCGGAGTGCTGCGGCGAGTACACGATCACGCCCGTGCCGTGGTCCGCGGCCCAGCCGATCTCCGGCCCGGCGGTGCGGTTGAGCAGGGAGAGGGGCGGCTGGACGGCGTCGACCGGGGCGATCGCGGCGGCCGCGGCCAGCTGCGCCGGGCCGTGGTTGGACAGGCCGATGGCACGGACCTTGCCCTCCTTCTTCAGCTCGGCCATCACCTGCCAGTACTCCTCAAGTGGCGTGGCCTCCACGGGAGTTCCGGTCTCCTTGCCCTCGCCGTCCCAGTCGAGGGGCTTCCCGGTGTCCGGGTAGTGCACCTGGTACAGGTCGATCGTCTCGACGCCGAGCCGGCGCAGCGAGTCCTCGACCTCGCGGCGCACGCTGTCGGGCCGCATGACCCGGCGCGGCGCCGCCGACGGATTCGCCGGGTCCCACACGAGCCCGGCCTTGGTGAACACGAACGGCCGCTCACTCTGCGGCAGTTGGGCGATCGCCTTGCCGACGACCTCCTCCGCGTGCCCGAGCCCGTACACGGCGGCCGTGTCGATCCAGTTCACGCCCCGCTCCACGGCGGCGTGCACCGTGGCGATGGAGCGGGCGTCGTCCTGGCCGCCCCAGGAGAAGCGCCAGCCCTCGCCGCCGAAGGCCCAGCTGCCCAGTCCGACGGTGGACACGTGCAGACCGGTGGAGCCGAGCTCACGCCGCGGGAAGCCGTTGGTGTCGCTGACAGTCATCGTCGTACGTCCTTCGTGCCGATGGGGTGGTCGTGCTGACGGGGAAGACTCTGCGGCCCGGGCACCACCCCCCGGCAGGCACAGCTGTGAGGGGGGAAAGACTTGACCACCCTCGGCGCGCGGGCCCACGCGATACTCGGGGCATGGACTCCACGGTCGAACGCCGCACCGAACTCAGCCAGTTCCTGCGCTCCCGCCGGGCCCGGCTGCGCCCCGACGACGTCGGCCTCGTCTCGTACGGGACGCGGCGGGTGCCGGGGCTGCGCCGGGAGGAGCTGGCGCAGCTCGCGGGCGTCAGCGTCGAGTACTACGTGCGCCTGGAGCAGGGCCGCAACCCGCACGTCTCGGACGTCGTGCTCGAATCCGTGGGCCGCGCCCTGCGCCTCGACCCCGCCGAGCAGGACCATCTGCGCAACCTCGCCCGGCCCGACCGCGCCCGCCCCACCGCCCGGTCCCGCGCACTGCCCCGCACCGGAGCCGTACGCCCCGGGCTGCGGCGCCTGATCGACGCCCAGCCGGGACCCGCCTACCTGTGCGGACCGCGCACCGAGGTCGTCGCGTGGAACGCGCGGGCCGCGGCCGTCTTCGGCGACTTCGCCCGGCTCCCGGACGAGCAGCGGAACTTCGCGTACCTGGTCTTCCTCGACGAGGCCTACCGCGAACTGTTCGCCGACAGCCTGCGGGACAAGGCCGAGGCGACCGTCGGGTTCCTGCGGGTGAGCGTCGGCCGGCACCCCGACGACCCGTCCCTGGCCTCCCTCATCGGCACGCTCGCCATGAAGAGCGAGGAGTTCGGCACGCTGTGGGCCCGGCAGGACGTCCACGACAAGGGGCCGGGGCGGTACACGCTGAAGCATCCCGTCGTCGGCCCGCTGGCCCTCGACTTCGAGATCCTGCACCTGCCCGACGCCGAACAGGTCCTGGTCGGCTATCTGCCCGCGCCCGGCACCCCGGCCGAGGAGAACCTGGCCCTGCTGGCGAGCTGGACCGGCTGAACCATCGACAGGGTGTCGGCTGCCGGCCGTCCCGCTCGACGCAGCGTCCATTGTCCCCACCCGCCCCGCCCCGGCATCCTGCGTGCGTGCGAGCCAACCACGTCACCTCCCAGGTCACCCGTCGTTCCCTGCTGCGCGCCCTGGGCGGTGGTGCCACGGCCGCGGCGGTCGGCGCGCTCGCCACCGGCTGCGGGGTGCCCGCCGCCTACGTGAAGCCGGGCGACCGCGCCGGGCAGGACCTGTCGTCCGCCGAGAAGCGGCTCACCTGGGCGAACTGGCCGCTCTACATCGACGTCGACGACGACGATCCGTCGAAGCGGCCCACCCTCGACGCGTTCGGGAAGGAGACCGGGATCCAGGTCAAGTACACCGAGGAGATCAACGACAACGACGAGTTCTTCGGCAAGATCAGCCCGTCCCTGATGAACCACCAGAAGACCGGCCGGGACCTCATCGTCATCTCCGACTGGATGTGCTCGCGCTTCGTGCGCCTCGGCTGGGTCCAGGAGATGGACCGGGCCCACCAGCCGAACGTCACCCAGTACCTCGACCCGCTGCTGCGCTCACCCGCCTTCGACCCCGGCCGCAAGTACACCGTGCCGTGGCAGTCCGGCATCACCGGCATCGCGTACAACAAGCGCCGGCTCGGCCGCGAGATCAAGCACGTCTCCGACCTGTGGGCCGCCGACCTGAAGGGCCGCGTCACCCTGCTCTCCGGCCTCGACGAGTCCTTCGCGCTCCTCATGCAGGGCAACGGCGTCGACATCACGAAGTGGACGGCCGACGACTTCCACCGGGTCTGCGACCAGGTCGAGAAGCTCGTGAGGACGAAGCACATCCGCCGCTTCACCGGCAACGACTACATCAAGGACCTCTCCAGCGGCGACGTCCTCGCCTGCCAGGCCTACAGCGGCGACGTGATCCAGCTCCAGGCCGACGACCCGGACATCGAGTTCGTCGTCCCCGAGGAGGGCGCCGAACTGTGGGCCGAGTCCCTCATGATCCCCAACCTCGCCGACCACAAGGCCAACGCCGAGCGCCTGATCGACTACTACTACCAGCCGGAGGTCGCCGCCGACCTCGCCGCCTGGGTCAACTACGTCTGCCCGGTCCCGGCCGCCCGCGAGGTCCTCGCCTCCTCGAAGGACAAGGAGACCGCCGAACTCGCCGAGGACCCCCTGATCTTCCCCGACGACGAGATGCGCTCCCGCCTCGCCATCGCCCGCGACATCCGCCCGTCCGAACGCACCGAGTTCGCGAAGCGGTGGAACGCGATCGCGGGGTTGTAGGCCGCAGGTCCTCCTCGCAACGGGGTTGCCGTGCGGCCCAGTTGGGGCCCCGCATAGGGTGCGGCCATGACCGATGGGACGACCGCGGGGGCGGCGGCGACGCTGGGGCTGTTCGCGGCCTGGGCCCTGCACGACACCGAAGAAGTGCTCACCGCGCCGGGCTGGGTCCGCACCCGGTTGCCGGAGCTGCGCGAGCGGTGGCCGGACGTGCCCGAGCGGGTGTGGCGGGTCATGGAGGGCGTCGACGAGCGGGAGTTCGCCGTCGCCGTCGGCGTCATGGCCGGGATCGTCGGCGCGGGAGCCGTCGCGGGCTGGGCGAGCGGCGGGCGCAGCGCCGCGTACCAGGCCATGCTGAACGGATTCGGACTGCACGGGCTGCTGCACCTGGGGCAGGCCGCCGCCGTGCGCGGCTACACGCCGGGCGTGGCGACCTCGCCGACGCTCGTCGTGCCGTTCACGCTGTGGGCGCGGCGACGCCTGCGGCGGGCGGGGGTGCTGCGCCCCACCCGCGGCCGCGACGTCGTCGCCGGGGTCGCCTGGGCGGCCGCGGCGACCGTCGTCTCGCACGGGGTGGCGCGGCGGATCGTCAGGCCAGGTTCCTGAGCGCGGCCATCACGATGCGCTCGGCCGTGGGGTTCATGTCCCTGCCCTTCGCGTCCGTGGAGTTGACCGAGTAGACGAGCGTCCTGGACAGGTCGCGGGTGGCGCCGACCACCGAGTTGTAGCCGTAGCGGCTGCCCGTCTTCAGCCAGATGACGTGCCCGTCGGGCGTCTCGTAGCGCTGCAGTCCCGCGCTCATCGTCGCGCCCTTGATGCCGGACGGGACGGTGAACATCTCCGCCAGCTGTGGCCGCGGGACGATCCGGCCCTTGAACAGGGCCGTGACCAGGCGTTCCAGGTCGGCGGTCGTGGAGATCATGTCGCCGCCCGCGAGGCGGTCGTACTGGTTCCACTCGGTCACGTCGAGCAGCTTTCCGCCCGACAGCTGGTAGCCGTGGTTGTGCGGGCCCCGGATGCGGGGGTCGGTGCCCGGGAAGTAGGTGTGCCGCATCCCCGCCGGGCGCAGCACGAGCCGCTCGGCCTCCGCAGCGTAGGAGCGGCCCGTGACCCGCTCGATCAGCAGGCCGAGGAACGTGTAGTTGATGCCGAGGTACTCCTGCACCTCGCCGGGCGCGTGCGCGGGCCCCTCGGTCACCGAACCGGCCACGACCTGGCGCGGGGTGAGCGTCTCGAAGCGGTGCGCGTACGCCTCCTCGAAGGTCGGCCCGAACGCCGTGCCGGGGCGCAACCCCGAGGTGTGGTTGAGGAGTTGGCGTACGGAGATGGGGGCGCGGAAGGCGTCCGCGTTCGGGGCGAACAGGTCGGGGAGGTAGCGCTGAACGGGTGCGTCGAGGTCGACCTTCCCGGCGGCTGCGAGACGCAGCACGACGGCCGCCGTCACCACCTTCGTGGTGGATCCCGCCCGGAACTCGGCGTTCGCCAGCGCCTTCCGGCCCGTCCGCAGGTCCCGTACGCCCGCCGACCCGTGCCAGGAGCCGCCGCTGCCGCCGACCCGGACGAGGGCCGCCGTCGCGTCGGCGTCCGGCAGCCCGGTGAGGGACTCGGCGAGGGCCCGCGCGTCGGGCGCGCCGGGGGCGGGCGCCACCACGCCGGGCCGGGGCTGCGCGGGGGCGGCGGTGGCGAGCGGTGCGGTGACGGCGCCGAGCGCGAGGGCGGCGGACAGGGCGAGGACGACACGACGCTTCAAGGGAGCCTCCAGGGAGGGGAGTTGGCCCGAGCGGGCCGATGTCGACCATCCTGGGCGGCGGCCGCCCGCGGCAGGTCGTCGCAGCGGATGATCCGGACCCTGGTGTGTGCGCCCGCCGGTCCCTTAGGGGCGCCGCCGTCCGGCTCGTGCGGCCCCCTAGGGGGCGCCGCCGTCCGCCTCGTGCCGGTCCTGCGCCGCCATCACCTCGTCCCCGTGCGTGAACGCCCACGCCCCGAAGGCGTCGATCGGGCCGAGCAACGTCCGCCCCAGCGCGGTCAGTTCGTACTCGACGCGCGGCGGCACCTCCTCGTACGCCTGCCGGGTCACCAGCCCGTTGAACTCCAGGCGGCGCAGCGTCTCGGTGAGCACCTTGGGGCTGATGCCGCCGATCCGGTCGCGCAACTCGCCCGGCCGGTACGGGCGTTCGCGCAGCGCCCACAGCACCACGGCGTTCCAGGTGTTGGACAGCAGGTCGAAGGCGAGGCGGGCCCGGCAGTCGGCGAGGAATCCCTGGTCGGACGTCATGTACCGAATGGTGCCCGACCGGCTGCCTAGCGTCCTCCTCATGCGGATCGGAATCCTGGGAACGGGCAACATGGCGGACGCGCTCGGCGCGCACTGGGTGCGGGCGGGCCACGAGGTCACCGTCGGCGGACGGGACGGGGAGAAGGCGGCGCGGCTCGCCGCACGCATCGGGGCGGCGGGCCACGGCGGCCTGCGGGCGGCGGTGCGGGCGGCCGACGCCGTCCTGCTCGCGCTGCCCCACGAGGCCGGGGAGGCGGTCGTCGCCGGACTCCCGGGCGAGCTCGCCGGGAAGGTGCTGGTCGACTGCTCGAACCCGGTGGGCGCGGGCTTCCGGCTGCTCACGGAGGGCGGGCCCGCCGCCGCAGGGCGCCTCGCCGCGGCCGCGCCGGACGCCTGCGTGGTCAAGGCGTTCAACCTCTGCCACGAGGACGTGTGGCGGATGACGCCGCCGGTCTTCGACGGGCAGCCGCTCGCCGTCCCGCTCTGCGGTGACGACGAGCGGGCCCTGGACGTCGTACGGGAACTGGTGCGGGACGCCGGCTGTGCGCCGGTGACCGCGGGCGGGCTCGACCGGGCCGGGCTCCTGGAGGCCACGGCCGCCCTGGTGATCGGGCTGTGGGTGGGGGAGGGGGCGGACGCGCGGGCGATGCTGCCGCCCCTCGCGTACGCGTCAGGTCCCGCGTAGCCCGGTCAGGACGTCGATCCGGTTCGTCGTGACCGAGTCCACGCCCGCGTCGAGCAGCCGGCGCATCGAGCCCTTCGTGTCCGGGGTCCACGCCGAGACGAGGAAGCCGTCGCGGTGCACCCGGGCCGCGAGGTCACGGCTCACCAGCGGGAAGCGGTAGTTGAGCCAGCGCGGGCGGACCGCGTCGAGCAGGGCGGGGCGCGGCGGGGCGAGGGACGTCCAGGTCAGGGCGATCTCGGCGGCCGGGTCGGCGGAGCGGACCCGGAGCATCGTCTCGGCGCCCGCGCAGTAGTAGACGCGCTCCCCGGCGCCGCAGTCCCGGATCGTGCCGACGATCGAGCGGACCGCCCGGGCGTTCGCGCCGGGCAGGTCCACCATCACCCGGGCGTCGGCGAGCACGTCGAGCGCCTCGGCGAGGGTGGGTACGCCCCCGTCCGTCAGCCCGCGCACCTCGTCCGAGGAGAGCGCGGACAGCGGCCGGTCGTGCTCCCACAGCCGCTTCAGCGACGCGTCGTGCAGCAGCACGGGCACGCCGTCCCGGGTCAGTCGTACGTCGATCTCCACCGCGTCCGCGCCCCGTTCCAGCGCGGAGCGCAGGGACGGGAGGGTGTTCTCGCGGACGCGGTAGGGGTCGCCTCGGTGGGCCACGGCAGTCACGGTGCGCATGGCCACCATTGTGGCGTCAGGGAAGTCCTCAGACGGACGTCAGCCAGCGCTCCGTGTACGCGTCGATCTCCGCGGCGATCCGGGCCTTGCCCGCGTCGTCGAGGAAGGAGACGCGCACCGCGTTCTTGGCGAGCTCGGCGATGCCGCGCTCGTCGAGACCGAGCAGCCGGGCCGCGACCGCGTACTCGGTGTTCAGGTCGGTGGAGAACATCGGCGGGTCGTCCGAGTTGATCGTGACGGTCACCCCCGCGTCCACGAACTGCTTCAGCGGGTGCTCCTCCAGGGTGCGCACGGCGCGGGTCGCGATGTTCGACGTCGGGCACACCTCCAGCGCGATGCCGTGCTCGGCCAGGTGCGCGAGGAGCTTCGGGTCCTGTGCCGACGACGTGCCGTGCCCGATGCGCTCGGCGCGCAGCTCGGTCAGCGCGTCCCACACCGTCCCGGGACCCGTCGTCTCGCCCGCGTGCGGCACCGAGTGCAGGCCCGCCGCGATCGCCCGGTCGAAGTACGGCTTGAACTGCGGGCGCGGCACCCCGATCTCGGGCCCGCCGAGCCCGAACGACACCAGGCCCTCCGGCCGCAGCTTGTCGTCCGTGGCGAGCCGCGCCGTCTCCTCCGCCGACTCCAGGCCGGCCTCGCCCGGAATGTCGAAGCACCAGCGCAGCACCGTGCCGAACTCCGTCTCGGCCGCCTTGCGGGCGTCCTCGATGGCGTCCATGAACGCACGGTCGTCGATGCCGCGCCGGGTGGAGGAGTACGGGGTGATGGTCAGCTCGGCGTAGCGCACGTTCTGCCGGGCCAGGTCGCGGGCCACCTCGTAGGTGAGGAGGCGGACGTCCTCCGGCGTGCGGATCAGGTCGACCACCGACAGGTACACGTCGATGAAGTGCGCGAAGTCCGTGAACGTGAAGAAGTCCGCGAGCGCCTCGGGGTCGGACGGCACCTTCGAGTCGGAGTGCCGGGCGGCGAGCGCCGAGACGATCCTGGGGGAGGCCGAGCCCACGTGGTGGACGTGCAGTTCTGCCTTCGGCAGTCCGGCGATGAAGGTCTGCAGGCTCTGGCTCACGGGTTCCTCCCCAGGAACTTCTTTGATCGGCTGATCGGGGTCCCGGTCATCGTAAGCGGGGCCCGGTCCGGGCCGGTTTCCGGGCGTCCGGGCAGGACCGGGGCGGCTTAGCATGGCCGGATGACCGAGCAGTCCTCCTACGGGGCCCCTGGGCCGTACGAGCCCCAGGGGTACGCGGGACAACACCCGGAGCCCGCGCCCTACCCGGGACACCAGGGGCACCCGGGACACCAAGGGATTCCGATGTATCCGGGAGATCCAGGAAATCCGGGACACCCTGTGCACGCGAACCCGTACGCGCCGCCCGGCGAACCCGTACCCCCGCCGCCCGTCGGCCCCGAGGGCCCCGGAGTCCTCCCGTACCCGGCCTACGGCTGGGGCGGCGTGCCCGCGGGACCGGCCAACGGGCTGGGGGTCGCCGCGCTGGTGCTCGGCATCATCACGGCGGTCGGATTCGTGGTGTGGCCGCTGGCGATCGTGACGGGCGTCCTCGCCGTGGTGTTCGGCGTGCTGGGGCGGGGCCGGATGCGGCGCGGCACGGCGACCAACGGCGGGCAGGCGCTCGCCGGGCTCATCTGCGGGCTCGGCGGACTGATCCTCGCGCTGCTGCTCGCCGTGGTGTTCGTGGTGCGCGCCCTCGACGACGACGATCCCTCGCGGGGCCCGGACAGCGGCTCCGACGACCCCGGATACGCGGTCGTCCTGCGCTGACGCCCCGCCGGACAGCACCGGTTGTCCTAGCCGCGCAGCCGCTCCCGGGCCGCCATCAGCGCGAAGCCCAGCAGATTGGGGCCCCGCCAGCGCCGCGGGTCCTGCGCCGCCGGGTCGTCCGCCGCCAGCCCGATGCCCCAGACCCGGTCGACCGGGCTGGCCTCCACCAGGACCCGCTCACCCGTGCCGAGCAGGAAGTCCCGCAGCGCCGGGTCCGAGCCGAACTTGTGGACGCTGCCCTCGACGACGACCGCGAACCGCTCATGGCGCCACACCGCCTCGTCGAAGCCCCGCACCAGCCGCCCGGCCTGCTTGGCCTGCGACGGGTGCCCCGCCCCGATCGCGCGCCGCTCCGCCTCCGCGTCACCGAAGACACGGGCCTTGCCCGCCATCATCCAGTGCTCCGCCGTCGCGTACTCCACCCCGGCCACGGTGAACGGCGACGGCCACCACTGACTGAGACAACTGGCCCCGAGCGAACCG
This sequence comes from Streptomyces longispororuber, assembly GCF_024448165.1. Lineage (GTDB taxonomy): Bacteria > Actinomycetota > Actinomycetes > Streptomycetales > Streptomycetaceae > Streptomyces > Streptomyces longispororuber_A. The sequence continues at coordinate 12,706 of NZ_JAMOLN010000105.1, read as the reverse complement.
TCCTTGCGCGGTGCGTGCCCCCAGAAGTGCAGATACTTCACGCGCCGCCCGGACTCCAGCGCCCGGACCAGCGCCTCCGTGCTGTCGATGGCCGCTTCGTCCCCGTCTTCCCCGTCGTCCCCGTCGATCTTCCCCATGCACGCGAGTCTGGCACGCACCACTGACAACCCGTCCTGGGTTTTCCAGGGGGACTCGACAGTCGGTCGACAGATTCCGTCGCGTAACCAAAAGGCAACAACGGAATCACTTGTTGGCCAGGGGGTCCTCTGTCAGGATCGGCACTCAAATCGAGCTGGAGCCACGCCGGCACCCGCAGGACGGGAGGCCGGCGGAGGAGAGCGAGAGCGAGAACCTGATGCACAACCCCTTCCCCGCGCAGGACCGGTTCGCCGACGGCGCGAACTTCATCGCGGGCCGGCTGACCCGGGGCACCTCGGGGCGCACCCACGCGGTCGTCGACCCGGCCACCGGCAAGGACGTGTACACGTACGAACTCGCGGGCACCGACGACGTGGACGCCGCCGTCGCCGCGGCCCGTGAGGCCTTCCCCGGCTGGGCGGGCGCGACGCCGGGCGAGCGGTCCGACGCGATGCACGCGTTCGCGGGGGTGCTGGCCGACCGGGCCGAGGAGCTCGCGCAGGCCGAGTCGCTGCAGTGCGGCAAGCCGATCAAGCTGAGCCGTGAGTTCGACGTACCGGGCACCGTCGACAACACCGCCTTCTTCGCCGGCGCCGCCCGGCATCTGCAGGGCCAGTCCGCGGGCGAGTACAGCGGCGACCACACCTCGTACGTACGCCGCGAGCCGATCGGGGTCGTCGGCTCCATCGCGCCCTGGAACTACCCGCTCCAGATGGCCGCCTGGAAGGTGCTGCCGGCCATCGCCGCCGGGAACACCATCGTCCTCAAGCCCGCCGAGCTGACCCCGCTCACCTCGCTGCTGTTCGCGCAGGCCGCCACCGAGGCCGGCATCCCCGACGGGGTCGTGAACGTCGTCACCGGCGCCGGCCGGGACGCGGGCGAGCACCTCGTGGGCCACCCCGACGTCGCCATGACCTCCTTCACCGGCTCCACCGGCGTCGGCAAGCGGGTCGCCGAGATCGCCACCGCGACCGTCAAGCGGCTGCACCTGGAGCTCGGCGGCAAGGCGCCGTTCGTGGTCTTCGACGACGCCGACCTCGACGCCGCCGTGCACGGCGCCGTCGCCGGCGCCCTCATCAACACCGGGCAGGACTGCACCGCCGCCACGCGCGCGTACGTGCAGCGCCCGCTCTACGAGGCGTTCGTCGAGAGGACGGCCGCCCTGATGGAGACCGTCAGGCTCGGTGACCCCTTCGCCGACGACACCGACCTCGGCCCGCTCATCTCGCACGCCCAGCGCGACCGCGTCGCCGCCTTCGTGGACCGCGCCCGCGGCTACGCGCGCGTGGTCACCGGCGGCGAGGCCCTCGACCACCCCGGCGCCTTCTACCGGCCGACTCTGATCGCCGACGCCGCGCAGGACAGCGAGATCGTGCAGTCCGAGATCTTCGGCCCGGTCCTGGTCGTGCTGCCCTTCGACAGCGACGACGAGGGCATCCGGCTGGCGAACGACACCCCCTACGGGCTCGCCGCCTCCGCCTGGTCGACCAACGTCTTCCGCGCGAACCGCGCCACCCGCGAGATCAAGGCGGGCTGCGTGTGGGTCAACGACCACATCCCGATCCTCAGCGAGATGCCCCACGGCGGCTACAAGGCATCCGGCTTCGGCAAGGACATGTCCGCCTACTCCTTCGAGGAGTACACGCAGGTCAAGCACGTCATGTTCGACAACACCGCGGTGGTCCGCAAGGACTGGCACCGCACGATCTTCGGGGACCGATAGTCGTTCGGGCGGCCCCTGGCGGGGCCGTCCCCCTCTCCCGAAAGGGCAACCACGCGCATGGAGCAGTACGAGCCCGACCGCCTGTCCCCGGCCCAACTGGCCGCCATGCACCGCAGCCTCAGGAACGGCGGGGCGAGAACCTCGCTGAGCCGCCGGTCCCTGCTGCGCGCCTCGACCGGCGGCGCGCTCGCCATCGGTGGACTCGGTGCGCTGACCGGCTGCGGCATCCCGGCGGCGAGCAAGTCCCGGGGCGGCATCTCGTCCGAGGACCACTCGGCCAAGGAGAAGGAGATCAACTTCTCCAACTGGACCGAGTACATCGACATGAGCGACGACGAGAAGCACCGCCCCACGCTCGACGCGTTCACCCGGCGCACCGGGATCAAGGTCAAGTACACCGAGGACATCAACGACAACGTCGAGTTCTTCGGCAAGATCAAGCCCCAGCTGGCGGCCGGCCAGGACACCGGGCGCGACATCATGATCCTCACCGACTGGCTGGCCGCGCGCCTGATCCGCTACGGCTGGGTGCAGAAGCTCGACGCGTCGAACCTGCCGCACGCCTACACCAACCTGGCCGCCCAGTTCCGCAACCCCGACTGGGACCCGGGCCGCGCCTACTCCTACCCCTGGCAGGGCATCGCCACGGTCATCGCGTACAACACGAAGGCCACCGGCGGAAAAGAGATCACGTCCGTCTCGCAGCTGCTCGACGACCCCAAGCTCAAGGGGCGGGTCGGACTCCTCTCCGAGATGCGCGACACCATCGGCATGACGCTGCTCGACCTGGGCAAGGACCCGCGCGACTTCAAGGCCGACGACTTCGACGCGGCGATCGCCCGCCTCCAGAAGGCCGTCGACAGCAAGCAGGTCCGCCGCTTCACCGGCAACGACTACATAGCCGACCTCAGCAAGGGCGACCTCGCGGCCTGCCTGGCCTGGGCCGGTGACGTCGTGCAGCTCCAGGCGGACAATCCGCACGTCAAGTTCGCGATCCCGGACGCCGGTTACATCTCGTCCACCGACAACATGCTGATCCCGAACAAGGCCCGTCACAAGACGAACGCCGAGAAGCTCATGGACTACTACTACGAGCCGGCGGTCGCCGCGAAGACGTCGGCCTGGATCAACTACGTCACCCCGCTCGAGAGCACGATCATCAAGCCGGAACTCGCCAAGATCGACAAGGACGTCGCGAACGACCCGCTGATCGTTCCCGACAAGGCACAGGCGGCCAAGGCGCACGGCTTCCGCTCGCTCACCGCGAAGGAAGAGACGTCGTTCGAGGAGAAGTTCGCCCAGCTCACCGGCGGCTGAGCCGACACCTCCCGCCCCGCACATCCGCCCCCGACTCCCTGGACTCACCATGACGACTCTGCAGCAGAGCGACCACGGCGGCGACGTCCGTCTCACCGGCATCAGCAAGACGTACGACAACGGGTTCACGGCCGTGCGGCCGCTCGACCTCACCGTGCCGCAGGGCTCGTTCTTCGCGCTGCTCGGTGCCTCCGGCTGCGGCAAGACGACGACGCTGCGCATGATCGCGGGTCTGGAGGAGCCGACGACTGGAACGGTTCACCTCGGCGACCAGGACGTCACGGGACTGCCCCCGTACAAGCGCCCGGTCAACACCGTCTTCCAGTCGTACGCGCTCTTCCCGCACCTCGACATCTTCGAGAACGTCGCGTTCGGCCTGCGCCGGCGCGGCATCAAGTCCGTGAAGAAGCAGGTCGAGGAGATGCTCGACCTGGTGCAGCTCGGCGAGCACAAGCGCAAGAAGCCGCACCAGCTCTCCGGCGGCCAGCAGCAGCGCGTCGCGGTGGCCCGCGCGCTCATCAACCACCCCAAGGTGCTGCTCCTCGACGAGCCGCTCGGCGCCCTCGACCTCAAGCTGCGCCGCCAGATGCAGCTGGAGCTCAAGCGCATCCAGACCGAGGTCGGCATCACCTTCGTCCACGTCACGCACGACCAGGAGGAGGCCATGACGATGGCCGACACCGTCGCTGTGATGAACCAGGGCCGCGTCGAGCAGCTCGGTGCCCCCACCGACCTGTACGAGAACCCCGGTTCCACCTTCGTCGCCAACTTCCTCGGCACCTCGAACTTCGTCGAGGCCGAGATCATGGGCCGGGCGGGCGACGCGCTGACGCTGCGGGCCGGCGACGGCAAGCTCACGCTGCCCGCCGACCGGTGTTCGGCCGCCACCGCGACGGGCGGCAAGGTCCTGGTCGGCGTACGGCCGGAGAAGATCTCCCTCACCCACGCCGACGACGCCGCCGGGATAGCGGACGGCCGCAACCGCATCACGGGCCGGATCACCGAGTCCAGCTTCATCGGCGTCTCCACGCAGTTCGTCGTCGACAGTCCCCTCTGCGACGCCTTCGAGGTCTACGTCCAGAACGTCGAGCGCGACGCCCGCCTCGTCCCCGGCGCCGAGGTCGTCCTGCACTGGAACCCCGCGCACACCTTCGGCCTGGACGCTGCTCAGGACATCGAAGCGGGCGTGGAGAAGGTCTCGGAGGACGCGGCCGCATGAGCACCGTCACCGACGCGCCACCGGCGCCCCCGGCCCTCCCGGACAAGCCCCGCAAGGTCCGCAGGCGCGGCCGCCTCGTCCCGTACTGGCTGCTGCTGCCGGGCATCCTCTGGCTGGTCGTCTTCTTCGCCCTGCCGATGGTCTACCAGGCCTCGACGTCCGTGCAGCAGGGTTCCCTGGAGGACGGCTTCAAGGTCACCTGGCACTTTGCCACGTACTGGGACGCGCTGTCCGACTACTACCCGCAGTTCCTGCGCTCGGTCCTGTACGCGGGCTGCGCCACGATCCTGTGCCTGCTGCTCGGCTACCCGCTGGCGTACCTCATCGCGTTCCGCGCCGGACGCTGGCGCAACGTCGTCCTGATCCTGGTCATCGCGCCGTTCTTCACCAGCTTCCTGATCCGCACGCTCGCCTGGAAGACGATCCTCGCGGACGGCGGCCCGGTCGTCGGCGCCCTCAACACGCTGCACGTCCTGGACGTCACGACCTGGCTGGGCATGACCGAGGGCAACCGCGTCCTCGCCACCCCGCTCGCCGTGGTCTGCGGACTCACGTACAACTTCCTGCCGTTCATGATCCTGCCGCTCTACACCTCGCTGGAGCGGATCGACGGCCGGCTGCACGAGGCGGCGGGCGACCTCTACGCGTCCCCGGCCACCACCTTCCGCCGGGTCACGTTCCCGCTGTCGATGCCGGGCGTCGTGTCGGGCACCCTGCTGACCTTCATCCCGGCGGCCGGCGACTACGTGAACGCGGACCTGCTCGGCTCCACCGACACCCGCATGGTCGGCAACGTCATCCAGACGCAGTTCCTGCGCATCCTCGACTATCCGACGGCCGCCGCGCTCTCCTTCATCCTGATGGCCGCGATCCTCGTCATGGTCACCTTCTACATTCGCCGTGCCGGAACGGAGGATCTCGTCTGATGCGCTGGCTGCGAAAGAACCTGGTGGTCATCGCGGGCCTGATCACGCTCGCCTATCTCCTGCTGCCGAACGTCGTCGTCACGGTCTTCTCCTTCAACAAGCCGAAGGGCCGCTTCAATTACGAGTGGCAGCAGTTCTCGCTGGACGCCTGGAAGAATCCGTGCGGCGTCGCCGACATGTGCGGCTCGCTGTCGCTGAGCCTGCAGATCGCCTTCTGGGCGACGCTCGGCGCGACCGCGCTCGGCACGATGATCGCCTTCGCGCTCGTCCGCTACCGCTTCCGGGCGCGCGGCGCGGTGAACTCGCTGATCTTCCTGCCGATGGCGATGCCGGAGGTCGTGATGGCGGCCTCGCTGCTCACGCTCTTCCTGAACATGGGCGCCCAGCTGGGCTTCTGGACGATCCTGATCGCCCACATCATGTTCTGCCTCAGCTTCGTGGTGACGGCCGTCAAGGCCCGTGTGATGTCGATGGACCCGCGTCTGGAACAGGCGGCGCAGGACCTCTACGCCGGTCCCGTGCAGACCTTCGTGCGCGTGACGCTGCCGATCGCGGCGCCCGGCATCGCGGCGGGCGCGCTGCTCGCCTTCGCGCTCTCCTTCGACGACTTCATCATCACGAATTTCAACGCGGGCTCCACCGTGACCTTCCCCATGTTCGTCTGGGGATCGGCGCAGCGCGGTACGCCCGTTCAGATCAATGTCATCGGTACGGCCATGTTCCTGATAGCCGTACTGTGCGTCCTCGCCGGAATGATGGTCGGCAGGCGAAAGAACAAAACCGTTTCCTGAGGGAGTTGAAATCATGGCCGCAAGCGCCATGAATCGCTGGACCACGTCTCTTTCCGACGCCCGGCCGGTCTCGTACTGGCTGGACGACCCCGGCAGGCCCGAGGCCCGGCCCGCCCTCACCGGCGACGAGCACTGCGATCTGCTCGTCGTCGGCGGCGGCTACAGCGGACTGTGGACCGCACTCATCGCGAAGGAGCGCGACCCGGCCCGTGACGTGGTCCTCGTCGAGGGCCGCGAGATCGGCTGGGCCGCCTCCGGGCGCAACGGCGGATTCTGTGCCGCATCCCTCACGCACGGCACGGCCAACGGGCTCGCCCGCTGGCCCAAGGAGATCAAGCGGCTCGAAGAACTGGGCGCCGAGAACCTCGACGCCATCGAGGCGGCGGTCGCCCGCTACGCCATCGACTGCGACTTCGAGCGCACCGGCGAACTGGACGTCGCGACCCAGCCCCACCAGGCCGCCGAACTCCGCGACTTCCACCAGGAGCTGACCGAGGCGGGGCTCGCGGACGGCCTGGAGCTGCTGGACGCCGAGCAGACCCGCGAGCAGGTCGCGTCGCCCACCTTCCTCGGCGCCCTGTACGACCGCGACGGCGTGGCCATGCTCCACCCGGCGAAGCTCGCCTGGGGCCTCAAGCGGGCCTGCCTCGACCTGGGCGTGCGCATCTACGAGAACACGCCCGCGACGCGACTCGCCTCGAACGGCGGCGGGGTGGCGGTCCGCACCCCGTACGGCCGGGTCTTCGCCCGGCACGCGGCGCTCGGCACGAACGTCTTCCCGTCACTGGTCAAGCGGACCCGCTCGTACACAGTGCCGGTCTACGACTACGCGCTGATGACGGAGCCGCTGACCGCCGACCAGCTCGCCTCCATCGGCTGGAAGAACCGCCAGGGCCTGGGCGACTCGGCCAACCAGTTCCACTACTTCCGGCTGTCCGCGGACAACCGGATCCTGTGGGGCGGCTACGACGCGATCTATCCGTACGGCGGCCGGGTCCGGGCCGAGCACGACCACCGCCCGGAGACGTACGCGAAGCTCGCCGGCCACTTCTTCACCTGTTTCCCGCAGCTGGAGGGCGTGCGCTTCTCGCACGCGTGGGGCGGCGCCATCGACACCTGCTCGCGCTTCTCGGCGTTCTTCGGCACGGCCCACGGCGGCCGCGTCGCCTACGCGGCCGGGTACACGGGCCTCGGCGTCGGCGCGACCCGGTTCGGCGCGGACGTGATGCTCGACCTGCTGTCGGGTGAGCGCACGGAGCGCACGGAGCTGGAGATGGTGCGCACGAAGCCGCTGCCGTTCCCGCCCGAGCCCTTCGCGTACACCGGCATCGCCCTCACGAAGTGGTCACTGGCCCGTGCCGACGACAACGGCGGCCGGCGCAACCTGTGGCTGAAGGCGATGGACACCGTGGGCCTCGGCTTCGACAGCTGAGCCCGCGCGGCACGCCCGGCTTGATCAACCGGCGTACGCCCTGGTGGCGCGGTGTGACCCGGTTCACTACCAAGAAGTAACCCGAACTCGCGTAATGCCGGGACCTCCTGGCCCTCTCGCTCGTGACCAACGCTGTCGGAGCGAGGAAGAGGGAGGTCCCGCCATGACTGGCTCGGGGGCCAAATCGGCGGTCGAGTGGCTGGTGCAGGTGGCGCCGGATCCGGAGGCGTGCCGCTGGGAGTGGGAGCGCAATCCGCACGGGGTGGCGCTGCTGCCCGCGGGACGGCAGTGGGACGTGCTGATCCTGCCGGGGGAACTCGGCTATCCCACGTTCGACGTCCTGACCCGCGTCATCGACCGGCCGGGACCGGTCCTCGCGGACTTCGGCGACGCCCGGATGGGCTTCTTCGTGCCCGCGGGTACGGCGGCGCGCTGGCTCGGCACCGGTGTGCGGGGCGCGGGGCACGGCACCTGGATCGTGGTGCCGTACCCGGGCCGCACGACGGGCGGCGTGCGCTGGCTGGTGCCGCCGGACGGCTCCGGCACGCTCACCGACCCCGGCGTCCTCGAACTCGCGATGCACGAGGCGGCGGCCCAACTGGCCAGGGAGGCGGGGGAGTAGGCAGGGTGAACCCCTTGACAACTCAATTGGTCTGGACCAAGTTGGGCGCGCTCCACCGTGCCCTTTCCCCGCCACGCCCGGAGACCCCCATGACCCGATCCAGACCCGGCAGACTCCTCACCACCCTCACGGCCGCCGCGCTCGCCGCGACCGGCCTCACCGTCCTGTCCGCGCCCACCCCCGCCCGCGCGGCCGACACCGACCTGGCCCGCAACGGCGGCTTCGAGTCGGGCCTGGACGGCTGGACCTGCACGGCGGGCACCGGAAAGACCGTCACCTCACCGGTGCACAGCGGCACTTCGGCGCTCCAGGGGACCCCGACGGCCGCCGACAACGCCCAGTGCTCCCAGACGGTCACCGTGAAACCGGACTCCGCCTACACCCTGACGGGCCAGGTCCGCGGCAGCTACGTCTACCTCGGCGCGAGCGGCACCGGCACCACGGACGTGTCGACGTGGACCCAGTCGGCCCCGGACTGGCAGCAGTTGACGACGACGTTCCGTACCGGCCCGGCCACCACCAAGGTCACGATCTACACGCACGGCTGGTACGGCAACCCGGCCTACACCGCCGACGACATCACCCTCGTCGGTCCCGGCGGCGAGACCCCGGCGCCGCCGACCGCCCCCACGGGCCTCACCGCGGGTACGCCCACCGCCACCACCGTCCCCCTGTCCTGGACCCCGGTCTCCGGCGCGACGAGCTACGCGATCTACGCCAACGGAACCAGGTCCCGTACGGTGACCGGCACGTCGGCCACTCTCACCGGCCTCACCCCCGCGACGGCGTACAGCTTCCAGGTCGCCGCGGTCAACGACGCGGGCGAGTCCCCGAAGTCGTCCCCGGTGACGGCCACGACCACGGAGGGCGCCCCGGGCGGCGGCACCGGCGGCGACCTCCCCACCCACGCCCTGGTCGGCTACCTCCACGCGAGCTTCGCCAACGGCGCCGGCTACACCCGCCTCGCCGACGTCCCCGACAGCTGGGACGTCATCGACCTGGCCTTCGGCGAACCCACGTCGACGACCTCCGGCGACATCCGCTTCAACCGCTGCCCGGTCACCGAGTGCCCCGGCGTCGAGTCGGACGCCGACTTCAAGGCCGCGATCAAGGCCAAGCAGGCGGCGGGCAAGAAGGTCCTGATCTCGATCGGCGGCCAGAACGGCCAGGTCCAGCTGACCACCACGGCGGCCCGGGACACCTTCGTCTCCTCGGTCTCCAAGATCATCGACACCTACGGGCTCGACGGCCTGGACGTCGACTTCGAGGGCCACTCCCTCTCCCTGAACACCGACGACACGGACTTCAAGAACCCGAAGACCCCCGTGATCGTGAACCTGATCTCCGCCCTGAAGACCCTGAAGGCCAAGTACGGCGACACGTTCGTGCTCTCGATGGCGCCCGAGACCTTCTTCGTGCAGAACGGCTACCAGTTCTACGGCACCGGCAAGTGGGGCGGCCAGGACCCGCGCTGCGGCGCCTACCTCCCGGTCATCCACGCCCTGCGCGACGACCTCACCCTGCTCCACGTCCAGGACTACAACTCGGGCCCGATCATGGGCCTCGACAACCAGTACCACTCCATGGGCGGCGCCGACTTCCACATCGCGATGACCGACATGCTGCTCACCGGCTTCCCGGTCGCGGGCGACGCGAACAATGTCTTCCCGCCGCTGCGCCCCGACCAGATCGCCATCGGCATGCCCGCCTCGACGAACGCGGGCAACGGCTACGTGGCGCCCGCCGAGGTGAACAAGGCGCTGGACTGCCTCACGAAGAAGACCGACTGCGGCTCGTACACCACTCACGGCACCTGGCCCGGGCTGCGCGGCCTGATGACGTGGTCGGTGAACTGGGACCGCTTCAACAGCTGGGAGTTCCAGAAGAACTTCGACGCGTACTTCGGCTGACCCACCGGCTCAGCACGTACGCCGTCGCGCAGAGCAGCACCACTGACAGGCACCAGCTGCCGATGACGTCCACCGGCCAGTGGTAGCCCTGCCGCACGAGACCCAGGCCTACGGCCGCGTTCAGCAGGACGCAGCCGTAGGCCGTCGCGCGGGTGCGCAGGACGCCGCCCGGCAGCAGGACGCACAGGCCGTACGCGACCGCCGCCGTGGCCGCGTGGCCCGACGGGTAGAAGCCCGTCTCCGGGGCCATCGGCGGCGGACCGGGGCGGGCGATCGCCGACTGGAGCGGAGCGACCAGGGCGGGGACCAGGGCCATGGTCACGAGCGCGGCGACGGCCGGGCGCCAGGCGCGGGTGCGCCAGGTGGTCCAGGCGAGGACCACGGCGAGGACGGGCAGGGCCACCGACAGGTTGCCGAGGTCGGCGAACAACTCCGCGGGGCCCGGCGGGATCGCGCTCGTCCGGATCGCGTCGCCGAGGCGTTCGTCGGGAGTCAGGAGCGGGCCGTCCGTCGCCACCTGCCACGTGAGGGCGGCGAAGAGGAGTGCGGCCACCAGGGTGAGCAGCGGGGGAAAAATGGTCGGCCGGCCCGGAACAGGGGGGGTAGTTCCGAGCCGGCCGAACTGACCGGCGAACCGCGCGCCCCGGGGGGTTTGGGGCGGGCGACCGTCCGATCGGTGAGGAGTTCCGGAGCCGGAAGCTCCGGGTGTGTGCGCGAGGGCACGACCAGGGCGGGGCTGGGGAGGCTCCGACCCGGTGTCGCCCACAGTCCCCCGTGGGCGAGGTGTTTCTCTCATCTGCAGAAACCGTACGTCAGGGGTCCCGGACGCGACAGCCGGTTGGCCAAGCTGCCATCGGGCCCGCACACGTTCTTCACACGGCCCGACCGTTACTGCAGGTCACGGAATGATTACCGGTTCAACCGCCGCGGACCGGGCCGTGTGAAAGCAGTGCTCAGAGCGCCGCGAAGGCGCTCTCGATGATGTCGAGACCCTCGTTGAGCAGGTCCTGACCGATGACCAGCGGGGGCAGGAAGCGCAGCACGTTGCCGTAGGTGCCACAGGTGAGGACGAGCAGGCCCTCGGCGTGGCAGGCCTTGGCGAGCGCGGCGGCCGCGGCCGGGTTCGGCTCCTTGGTGGCGGGGTCCGTGACCAGCTCGATGGCGATCATCGCGCCACGGCCGCGGATCTCGCCGATGGCCGGGAACTTCTCCTGCATCGCCGTCAGGCGGGCCTTCATCGTCGACTCGATCTCCTTCGCCTTGGCGTTGAGGTCGAGCTCCTTCATCGTCTCGATGGCGCCGAGCGCACCGGCGCAGGCCACCGGGTTGCCGCCGTAGGTGCCGCCGAGGCCGCCCGCGTGCGCGGCGTCCATGATCTCGGCCCTGCCGGTCACGGCGGCGAGCGGGAGACCGCCCGCGATGCCCTTGGCGGTCGTGATCAGGTCCGGGACGATGCCCTCGTCCTCGCACGCGAACCACTGGCCGGTGCGGCAGAAGCCGGACTGGATCTCGTCCGCGACGAAGACGATGCCGTTGTCGGCGGCGAACTGGCGGATCGCCGGGAGGAAGCCCTTGGCCGGCTCGATGAAGCCGCCCTCGCCGAGCACCGGCTCGATGATGATCGCGGCGACGTTGTCCGCGCCGACCTGCTTGGTGATCTGGTCGATGGCCTGCGCGGCGGCCTCGGGGCCGGCGTTCTCGGCACCGGTCGGCCAGCGGTAGCCGTAGGCGACCGGGACGCGGTAGACCTCGGGCGCGAACGGGCCGAAGCCCTGCTTGTACGGCATGTTCTTGCTGGTCAGCGCCATCGTCAGGTTCGTACGGCCGTGGTAGCCGTGGTCGAAGACGATGACCGCCTGGCGCTTGGTGTAGGCGCGGGCGATCTTGACGGCGTTCTCGACGGCCTCGGCGCCGGAGTTGAACAGGGCCGACTTCTTGGCGTGGTCGCCCGGCGTCAGCTCGGCCAGCGCCTCGGCGACCTCCACGTAGCCCTCGTACGGCGTCACCATGAAGCAGGTGTGGGTGAACTCCTGCAGCTGGGCGGAGGCCCGGCGGACCACGGCCTCGGCGGACGCGCCGACCGACGTCACGGCGATGCCGGAGCCGAAGTCGATCAGACGGTTGCCGTCGACGTCCTCGATGATGCCGCGGTCCACCCGGGCGGTGAACACCGGCAGCGTGGAGCCCACGCCCGCGGCGACGGCGGCGAGGCGGCGCTGCTGCAGCTCCTGCGACTTCGGGCCGGGGATGGCGGTGACGACGCGGCGCTCCTGCGGGATGTCGCTCATGCGGGGCTCCTGGTTCAGGTGGGGCGGCTGGGCCGGGCTGGTCGTCGTCCGGTTTCGCCGGGATGTACGGGGGGTTTCCTCGCAGGTTAGGTGCGCCGTGGCGGGGCGGTCATGCTCCATCGGGGTGGGATTGTGGTGGCATGTTGTCCGAGTTGGACACATGGGTACGACGCCCCGTACGGGCCAGCGGGGCGCGTAATCGGTGAACTCCCTTGGTACGGGCACTAGATTGAGGCCGGATCGACCGCTGAGCAGGGGGCAAGGGCCATGGAGACCGAGGGCACGAGCGGCTCCGCCGAGGAACGGGACGTTTCCTCGGGGAGCGTGGGATCGCGCGGCG
>NZ_JAMOLN010000104.1 GCF_024448165.1 Streptomyces longispororuber | reverse complement strand
ACCTTTCCGGGCGACCATCGATGGACGCCCCGGCGCCACGGGGACCGATAGGCGCGAACGATCAATAACGATCGTGCTTTCGATAACAGAACCCTTGACGAGCGAGTAACCCCAGAGCAAGACTCGCGTCCATCGGTCGGCATTGTCGAACACCTACCGGCAATACGCGTTAGAGTGTGGCAAGGCCAGGCCGAAACCGCCCTCCCCAGAGGGCGCGGACCACCGGAGAGGGACCCGGGGTTCGCCTGATACGGGTTTTTCCCCTGGACGAAGGACAAAGGAGTCGCGGGTGTCCAGCTCCGACATCTTCATCGGCGAGACCATCGGTACCGCCGTGCTCATCCTGCTCGGCGGTGGCGTCTGCGCCGCCGTCACTTTCAAGCGCTCGAAGGCGTTCAACGCCGGCTGGGTCGCCATCGCGTTCGGCTGGGGCTTCGCGGTCCTGACCGGTGCGTACATGGTCGGTGGCGTCTCGGGCGCCCACCTGAACCCGGCGGTCACCATCGGCCTCGCCATCGAGGGCGGCACCAAGTGGAGCGACGTACCGCTCTACCTGGTCTCGCAGCTGCTCGGCGCGATGATCGGCGCCGTGCTGGTCTGGGTCACGTACTACGGCCAGTTCCAGGCACACCTGACCGACCCGGACGTCATCGCCGCGCAGCCGGCCGACGAGGGCCTGGTGGACCAGAAGGCCGCGCCCGCGGCGGGCCCCGTGCTCGGCATCTTCTCGACGGGCCCGGAGATCCGGAACACCGTGCAGAACCTGGTCACCGAGATCATCGCCACGATCGTGCTCGTTCTCGCCATCCTCACGCAGGGCCTGAACAACGACGGCAACGGTCTGGGCGTGCTCGGTGCGCTGATCACCTCGTTCGTCGTCGTCTCCATCGGTCTCTCGCTCGGTGGCCCCACGGGCTACGCGATCAACCCGGTCCGTGACCTCGGCCCGCGCATCGTGCACTCCCTGCTGCCGCTGCCGAACAAGGGCGGTTCGGACTGGACGTACGCCTGGATCCCGGTCGCGGGTCCGCTGATCGGCGGCGCCATAGCCGGTGGCCTCTACAACGTCGCGTTCAAGTAGGCCGCCCCGCCGCCACACCGCCCGAGCCGCACCGAGAACTTTCAGGAGCACCCCGTGACCGACGCACACACCGCAGGCCCGTTCATCGCCGCGATCGACCAGGGCACCACCTCCAGCCGCTGCATCGTCTTCGACAAGGACGGCCGGATCGTCTCCGTCGACCAGAAGGAGCACGAGCAGATCTTCCCGAAGCCGGGCTGGGTCGAGCACGACGCGAACGAGATCTGGACCAACGTCCAGGAGGTCGTCGCCGGAGCCATCACCAAGGCCGGCATCACCCGCGACGACATCAAGGCCATCGGCATCACCAACCAGCGCGAGACGACGCTGCTCTGGGACAAGAACACCGGTGAGCCCGTCCACAACGCCATCGTCTGGCAGGACACCCGCACCGACTCCCTCTGCAAGGAGCTCGGCCGCAACGTCGGTCAGGACCGCTTCCGCCGCGAGACCGGCCTGCCGCTGGCGTCGTACTTCGCGGGCCCCAAGGCCCGCTGGCTGCTGGACAACGTCGAGGGCCTGCGGGAGCGCGCCGAGGCCGGCGACATCCTCTTCGGCACCATGGACACCTGGGTCATCTGGAACCTGACGGGCGGTGTCAACGGCGGCAAGCACTACACCGACGTCACGAACGCCTCCCGCACCCTCCTGATGAACCTGCACACCATGGAGTGGGACGCGAAGATCTGCGAGTCCATCGGTGTGCCGCAGCAGATGCTGCCGGAGATCCACTCCTCCGCCGAGATCTACGGCGAGGTCACCGGCGGCCAGCTCGGCGACATCCTCGGCGGCATCCCGGTCGCCTCGGCGCTCGGTGACCAGCAGGCGGCCCTGTTCGGCCAGACCTGTTTCGCCGAGGGCGAGGCCAAGTCCACGTACGGCACCGGCACCTTCATGCTGATGAACACCGGCGAGAAGGCCATCAACTCGTACTCCGGGCTGCTGACCACGGTCGGCTACCAGATCGGTGACAAGAAGCCGGTCTACGCGCTCGAGGGCTCGATCGCCGTCACGGGCTCCCTGGTCCAGTGGATGCGCGACCAGATGGGCCTGATCAAGTCGGCCGCCGAGATCGAGACGCTGGCCTCCAGCGTCGACGACAACGGCGGCGCGTACTTCGTGCCCGCCTTCTCCGGCCTGTTCGCCCCGTACTGGCGCTCCGACGCGCGCGGTGTCATCGCGGGCCTGACCCGCTACGTCACCAAGGCGCACATCGCGCGCGCCGTGCTCGAGGCCACCGCCTGGCAGACCCGCGAGATCACCGACGCCATGACGAAGGACTCCGGCGTCGAGCTGACCGCGCTCAAGGTCGACGGCGGCATGACCTCCAACAACCTGCTGATGCAGACCCTCTCGGACTTCCTGGACGCCCCCGTGGTGCGTCCGATGGTCGCCGAGACGACCTGTCTCGGCGCTGCCTACGCCGCCGGTCTCGCCGTCGGCTTCTGGTCCAACACGGACGATCTGCGCGCGAACTGGCGCCGGGCCGCCGAGTGGACCCCCCGCATGGACGCGGACACCCGCGACCGTGAGTACAAGAGCTGGCTCAAGGCCGTCGAACGGACCATGGGCTGGATCGAGGACGAGGAGTAAGACCCCACCATGAGTACCCAGTCCACCCTGCAGACCGTGCCTGCCCTCGGAACGCACCCGGTCGCCGGTTCGAACCCGAGCCGCGCCGAGACCCGCGAGCAGCTTTCCAAGGCGACGTACGACCTCCTGGTCATCGGCGGCGGCATCCTGGGCATCTCCACTGCCTGGCACGCGGCGCAGTCCGGTCTCAGGGTGGCCCTGGTCGACGCCGGCGACTTCGCCGGCGCCACGTCCTCCGCTTCCTCGAAGCTGCTGCACGGCGGTCTGCGCTACCTGCAGACCGGTGCGGTGAAGCTGGTCGCGGAGAACCACTTCGAGCGGCGTGCGGTGTCGCGCAACGTGGCCCCGCACCTCGCCAACCCGCTCACCTTCTACCTGCCCGTGTACAAGGGCGGCCCGCACGGCGCCGCGAAGCTGGGCGCGGGCGTCTTCGCGTACAGCGCGCTGTCGGCGTTCGGTGACGGTGTCGGGCACCTGCTGAGCCCGGCCAAGGCGCAGCAGGACGTGCCGGAGCTGCGGACCGAGGGCCTCAAGGCCGTGGCCGTGTACGGCGACGACCAGATGAACGACGCGCGCATGGCGCTCATGACGGTCCGCGCGGCCGTCGACGCGGGCGCCGTGGTCCTGAACCACGCCGAGGTCACGGGTCTGCGCTTCACGCGGGGCCGGGTCACCGGTGCCGAGCTCAAGGACCGCACGGACGGCGAGGAGTTCGGTGTCAGCGCCCGTCTGGTGCTCAACGCGACCGGCCCGTGGGTCGACCACCTGCGCAAGCTGGAGGACCCGAACGCGGCGCCGTCCATCCGCCTCTCCAAGGGCGCGCACCTGGTCATGAAGCGGACCTCCCCGTGGAAGGCCGCGCTGGCCACGCCGATCGACAAGTACCGCATCACGTTCGCCCTCCCCTGGGAGGACATGCTGCTGCTCGGTACGACCGACGAGGAGTACGAGGGCGACCCGGCGGACGTCTCGGTCACCGAGAAGGACATCGAGCAGATCCTCGACGAGGCCGCGTTCTCGGTCCGCGACCAGCAGCTGAAGCGGGACCTGATGACGTACGCGTTCGCGGGTCTGCGGGTGCTGCCGGGCGGTCCCGGCGACACCTCGAAGGCCAAGCGCGAGACGGTCGTCACCGAGGGCAGGGGCGGCATGCTGTCCGTCGCGGGCGGCAAGTGGACGACGTTCCGGCACATCGGCCGCACCGTCATGCAGAAGCTGGAGTCGCTGCCCGGCCACCCGCTCGGCGACGACTTCGAGCCGATCAAGGAGCTGCCGAAGCGGCTGCCGCTGCCCGGTGTCGCCAACCCGCGGGCCGTCGCGCACCGCCTCCTGGTGGACAACCCGGCGCCCGGCCCGCGGATGGCCGCCGACACCGCCAAGCACCTGGCGACGCACTACGGTTCGCTGGCCTTCGACATCGCCCGGCTGGCCAACGAGAACCCGGAGCTGGCCGAGCGGGTCCACCCGGACGCGCCGGAGATCATGGCGCAGGTCGTGTACGCGCGGGACCACGAGTGGGCCGAGACGGCGGACGACGTGCTGCGCCGCCGGACGACGCTGACGATCCGCGGTCTCGCCTCGGACGCGGTGCGCGACAAGGTGCAGACCGTGCTCGACGAGAAGTGACTCTGTTTGCTTCTGCCTGACTTGAGGGGCGGCTCCCACGGGGGGAGCCGCCCCTCTCGGCTGCCCGTGGGCACTGCCATGCCGCGGACATACGCCCGCAATGTCCGCAGGTGAAGGTGGGGACATGCCTCAGAACCCCTTCCTTCTCGGGCTCGCCCTGACGGGTGATCCGAGCCTGGGCCCCGATGACTTCGTCCGTCTCGTGCGCCGCGCGGAGGCGGCCCGGATCGCGTTCGTGAGCGTGGAGGACGGCCCTGGCCGGCTCGACTCGACCGTGCTGCTCACGCTCGCCGCGCGAGAGACGACCCGCGTCGGGCTCGTGCCGCTCGGGCCCGTGCTCGGGCAGCCCGCCGGGTACGCCGCCCGGTACGCGACGCTCGATCTGGTCAGCGGCGGTCGGGCCGGGGTGCGGCCGCGGATCGCGGCGGACGACGTCGAGCACGACCGGATCCTGAAGGTGCTCGGCACCCCGGAAGGCGACGAGCTGGTGGCCGGACTCTTCGAGCGGGCCGCGGAGTTCACCGGCCGGGTCACGCGGGCGTGGGACAGCTCGGGGGCCGCGCCGCAGGGCAGGCCGCCGCTGATCTCGCTGGCGCACGACACCGTGCCGTACCGGTTCGCGGCCCGGCGCGCGGACGTCGTGCTGGTCACGCCGTTCGACGTGCCGGGGCTGCGCCGGATCCGCTCCGAGGTGACGGCGCTGGCCGCCGAGGAGGGCCGCAGCCTCAAGGTGCTCGCCGAGCTGAACGTGCTCCTCGCCCCGACGGACACCGAGGCGGCCGAACGGCGCGCGGCGCTGGGCGAGTTCGAGTCCGACGCGGCCCTGTTCACCGGGACCCCGGAGGGTCTCGCCGACCGTCTGGAGGAGTGGCACCGCGAGGGCGGCGCCGACGGCTTCCGGATCCGCCCGGTCGCCGTGCCGCAGGACGTGTACGCCCTCCTGGACCGGGCCGTGCCCGAGCTGGTCAGGCGCGGGCTGCTGCCGGACGCGTACACGACGCGGACGCTGCGCGGGCACCTGGGCCTGACGGAGGTGGCCGCGTGAGGTTCCAGGTCCTGTCCATCATCGGCCACGCCCCGCACCCGCTGACCGGTGAACTCCCCTCGGCGGCCGACCGGTTGGCGCAGGTCGTCGACGTCGGAGTGGCGGCCGAGGAGCTCGGCTACGACGCGTACGCGGTCGGCGAGCGGCACGCGGGCGCGTTCCTGTCGTCGAGTCCGACGGTGGTGCTGGGCGCGCTCGCGGCCCGCACGACCCGCATCAGGCTGCTCACGGGTGTCACCGTCGTCGCGATCCTCGACCCGGTGCGGGTCGCCGAGGACTACGCGACGCTCGACCAGCTCTCGCGCGGCCGGATCGAGTTGGTGATCGGCAAGGGCGCCGAGGCGGGTCACTTCGATCTGTTCGGCCTCGACGAGGCCCGGCAGTGGGACCTGCAGCAGGAGAAGTACGAGCTGCTGCGCCGGCTGTGGACGGAGGAGCAGGTCGACTGGGCGGGCGAGTTCCGGCCCGCGCTGAAGGGGGTGACGACGGTGCCGCGCCCGTACGCGGGTCTCCCCCGCGTCTGGCACGGTTCGGCGACCTCCCTCAACTCCCCCGAACTGGCGGCCAGGCACGGCGATCCGCTGTTCACGGCGAACGCGATCCAGCCGCGGGCCGCGTACGCCCGGCTGATCGACCACTACCGGGAGCGGTTCGCGGCGTACGGCCACGACCCGGCGAAGGCGCACGTCGCGGCGGGTTCGGGCGGGCTGCTGATCGCGGACACGCACGAGCGGGCGGTCGCGCGCTTCCGGGACCTGTACGAGGCGAAGGTCGCGCAGTCCTTCAAGCCGCACCTGGCGGGGAAGGCGGGCTACAACACGCCGTTCAGGACCATCGAGGACGCGATCGCGGACGGGCCGCAGCTGATCGGCTCGCCGCAGCAGATCATCGACAAGATCCTCGGCTACCACGAGGTGTACCGGCACGATCTGCAATCGGTCACCGTGGACGCGTTCGGGCAGGGCACGGCCGAGCAGATCGAGACGCTCCAGCGGTTCGCGGAGGAGATCGCGCCGGTGGTGCGCAAGGAGGCGCCCAGCTCCCTGTGGAGCTGAACGCCTCCGGCGGATGCGGTGCCCGGGGTCAGGGCGACACTTCCTCCAGGCGCCGCCCCGCCGTCTCCTCGGCGCCCGCGAACGCGGTCACGGAGCCGACCAGGGCGACCGCGCCGAGCACCAGGAAGACGGTGCCGATGCGTCCGCCGGCGTACACCGCGCCGACGACGATCGGGCCGAGGATGATGCCGAGCCGGTTCAGCGCGCCGCCGACGCTGCTGCCGAGCGCGCGGATGCGGGTCGGGAAGAGCTCCGGCGTGTACAGGTACAGGCAGATGTTGGAGCCGAAGAAGAAGACGGCGGCGACCGACGTCCAGATCAGCACGCTCGTGGCGGAGCCGCCCGCGAACAGGCCGAGCAGGGCCAGGCTGACGGCGGCGGCGCCGAGGCACCAGATGACCGTGGCCCGGCGGCCGACGCGGTCCACGGTGATCGCGACGACGAAGCAGCCGACGAGGCCCGCGCAGGACGTGACCGTCGAGTAGAGCAGTGCTTCGGAGAGGTCGAGGCCGAAGCGGTTGCCGTAGATGGTGGGCAGCCAGGACGTGATGCCGTAGTTGACGAAGTACCCGGTGAACCAGAGGACGCCGAGGACGAGGGTGCGCTTGCGGTAGCGGCCGGAGAGCAGCTCGCGCAGGCCGCCGCGCTGCGGTGCGGCGGCGCCCGTCCCGTCACCGTCCCCGGCGGGTGCCGCGGCTTCGACGGGCTCGGGCTTCGGCAGCGGTTCCCGGGTGATCTTCTCGACCCGTGCCTCGATGCGCTCCATCGTGGCGAGGGCCTCGTCGTGCCGGCCGTGGTCGGCGAGCCAGCGCGGCGACTCGGGGACGTACCGCATGATCAGGATGCAGAGCACGCCGGGGATCGCGGCCAGGCCGAACATCCAGCGCCAGCCGAGCAGCGGTACGAGCCAGGAGGCGAGCAGGGCGCCCGCGGTCAGCCCGGCCGGGAAGACCAGCTCGTAGAGGAGGACGAAGCGGCCGCGCTGGTGGGCGCGGGTGATCTCGGCGATGAACGTGGCGGCGACCGGTACCTCGCCGCCGACCGCGAGCCCCTGGACGAAGCGGACGGCCATGAACGGCTCGGGCGAGCTGCACAGGGTCAGTGCCAGGTTGCAGAGGCTGGACAGGGCGATGCAGCCGGCGATGATCCTGACCCGGCCGATGCGGTCGGCGAGGCGGCCCGAGAGCAGGGCGCCGATCAGCATGCCCACGGAGCCGACGGTCATCAGAGCGGTGGTGTGGCCGGTGTTCAGGTGCCATTCGGCGCGCAGCTCGGGCAGGGCGTAGGCGATCAGCAGCTGGTCGAACGCCTCGAAGAAGGTGACCGCCCCGACGAGCAGCCGGACGGTGACGTGCCAGCGACAGAGCGGCAGGCGCTCGAAGCGGGCTCCGATCGCGGCGGCGAGACCGGCCGCGGATGCGGGGCCCGCCGACGCGCGGGGAGGGGACATCGTCATGGGGGAAGCCTCCGGGAGACCGTCCGGGCAGGCCGGTAGGGGCGTGCGCCGGGCGGCGGCAGGGGACATGGAGGTACCGGGAGACCGTACTAAACGGCGGTCCGCAGGGACGGACGGCCACTTCAGACCCGGTGAAACAAGCGCTGAAACTCTCAGCGCTTAAGTTGTATCCCGCCCGCGCAGGGGGCCGTCAAGGGTTCACCGACACGTCGTCGAAAAAACTTCGGGCGGACCTCTTGCGGTCGATTTATTTAAGCCCTTAGATTTCAAGCACTTCGCAATCGAGGCCGGCCGGGGGGGCAGGAGCGGCCGCGGAGCTCCCTGTACGACCCAGTCCGGAGGTTTGGCCATGCTGCGCACCCCTGCCGACGAGATCCTGATCGCGGGCCGGTTCCGGCGCGGCGCGGGCACGCCGATCTCGACCGTCAACCCGGCCGACGGCACCGTCATCACGACCGTCCACGCCGCCTCGGCCGAGGAGGTGGACGAGGCCGCGCGCGCCGCCGCCGAGGCGGTCGCCGACCCGGCCTGGCGCGAACTGCTCCCGCACCAGCGGGCCCGGCTGCTGCACCGCATCGCCGACCTCGTCGAGGAACACGCGGACGAGCTGTCCGCGCTGCAGACCGCCGACACCGGCAAGTCGCTCACCGAGACCCGGGCGCTCGCGCTCAGCGCCGCCGGCACCTTCCGCTACACGGCCGCCGCCCTGGAGACCGCCGAGGACGCCCTCACCCCCGCCCGCGGCCCGTACCTGACGATGAGCGTGTACGAGCCGATCGGCGTGGTCGGCGCGATCAACCCGTGGAACTCGCCGATCGCCTCGGACGCGCAGAAGGTCGCTCCGGCGCTGGCCGGCGGCAACGCGGTGCTGCTCAAGCCCGCCGAGTGGACGCCGCTCGTCTCCCTCGCCTTCGGCCGCCTCGTGCACCGGGCGCTGACGGAGGCCGGGCTGCCGACCGCGCTGCTCTCGGTGCTGCCGGGCAAGGGCCGGGTCGTCGGGGACGCGATCGTGCACCACCCGCTGGTGCGGCGCATCGGGTTCACCGGCGGCACCTCGACCGGCCGGTCCATCGCCCGCAGCGCCGCCGACAAGCTGATCCCCGCCTCCCTCGAACTCGGCGGCAAGTCGCCGACGATCGTCCGCGAGGACGCCGACGTCGACCAGGCCCTCGCGGGCGTGATGTTCGGGATCTTCTCGTCCAGCGGACAGTCCTGCATCGCCGGTTCCCGGCTGTTCGTGCACCGCTCCCGGTACGACGCGTTCGTCGGCGAGCTCGTCGAGCGCGTCCGCAAGCTGCGCGTGGGACCCGGCACCGACGCGGCCACCCAGGTCGCCCCGCTCGTCCACCACCGGCACCGCGACGCGGTCGCCGACTACGTGGACCTGGCCCGCAGTGAAGGGGGTCGCGTCCTGTGCGGAGGCGCGGCCCCCGCGGGTCCGCAGTACGCGGACGGCGCGTACTACCTGCCGACCGTGATCGACGGACTGCCGAACTCGGCGCGGGTCTGCCAGGAGGAGATCTTCGGCCCCGTCCTGCTCGCCCTCCCCTACGACGACGAGGACGACCTGGTCGCCCAGGCCAACGACTCCGTGTTCGGCCTCGCCTGCGGCATCTGGACCCGGGACGCGCGGGCCGCCTGGCGCCTCGCCCGCCGGATCGACGCGGGCACCGTCTGGATCAACACGTACAAGCAGTTCTCCATCTCCACCCCGTTCGGCGGGATGAAGGAGAGCGGCCTCGGCACCGAGAAGGGCCGGGACCTGATCCGCGCCTACCAGCGCCAGAAGTCCCTGTACTGGGGCACCGCCGAGTCCCCGCTGCCCTGGGCCAACTGACCACCCCCGTACCGGAGTTCACCATGACCCTCCCCCCGATCGCCCGGCTGCGCGCACTGCGCTCGGTCGAGCTGCTCACCCCGAACTTCACCGAGGCCACCGACTTCTACGAGGAGGCCTGGGGCCTGGAGGTCGTCGAGGCCGGGAACGGCGCGAGCTGGCTGCGCGGCACCGGCGACGAGCACCACGCCCTCCAGCTGACCCGCGCCGACACCGTCGGCCTCGGCAAGCTGGTCTTCGCCGTCGCCACACCCGCCGAGATCGACGAGGCGGCCCGCCGGCTGGCGGCGCACGGCATCGTCCCGGCGTCCGGTCCCGGACCGCTCGACCAGGTCGGCGGCGGCTACGGCCTGCGCTTCCGGGACCTCGACGGCCGGCTGATCGAGCTCGCCGCCGACACCTGGGCGGTGCCGCCGCGCGGCAAGGACGGCTCCGTGCCCGTCGGCGTCACCCACGCCGTGCTCAACACCCCCGACATCGACGCGTCCGTCGCCTTCTACCGCGACGTGCTCGGGATGCGGGTCTCGGACTGGTCCGAGCACCAGATGGCGTTCCTGCGCTGCAACGCCGACCACCACAGCATCGCGTTCAACGCCGCGCCGTGGGTGTCCCTCAACCACGTCGCGTACGAGATGAGTTCGGTCGACCACTTCATGCGCGGGCTCGGCCGGCTGCGCCACCACGGCATCACCCCGCAGTGGGGTCCCGGGCGGCACGGCCCCGGCAACAACACGTTCTCCTACTTCACCGACCCCACCGGGCTCGTCTGCGAGTACACCTCCGAGGTCGCGCAGATCGTCGAGGACACCTGGATCTGCAAGGTGTGGCGGCGCACCCCCGAGCTCTCCGACCTGTGGGGCACCGCGGGCGCGCCCTCGCAGCTGATCCGCACCCACATGGCGGGCACGGCCGACGGCAGCCCCGTCGTACCGCCCGCCGCAGCGCCCGTCGACGCCGAAGGAGTCCCCGCATGAGCAGCACCCCCACCCCCGTCCCGGTCCGCAAGGTCGGTCTGATCGGCTGGGGCGCGATCGGCCGGGTCGTCGGCTCCGCGCTCGCCGCCGGGGAGATCCCGGGCGCCGAACTGGTCTGCATCGTCGACAACCGGCCGCTGGGCGACACCGCCCCCGCGCCGCAGCTGACGATGGAGCAGGCCATGGACGCCTGCGACCTGATCGTGGAGGCCGCGGGGCAGGGCGTCGTCCGCGAGTGGGGCGAGACGATCCTGGCCGGCGGGACCGATCTGCTGGTCGCCTCGACCGGCGCGCTCACCGACGACGAGCTGGCCAAGAAGCTGCTCGCCGCGGCGCCCGGCCGGGTCTACTTCACCGGTGGCGCGGTCGGCGGCCTCGACCTGCTCCAGGCGGTGCGCGCGATGGGCCGCCTCGACGACGTCAGGCTCACCACCACGAAGCTGCCCGCCACCCTCGAACAGCCGTGGATGGACGAGGAGCTGCTCCGGCGGATGCGGACCGCGACAGAGCCCGTCGAGCTGATGGCGGGCACGGCGCGCGAGGTCCCGGTCAAGTTCCCCAAGTCGACGAACGTGGCCGCCTCCGTCGCGCTCGCCGTCGGCGACCTGGACGCCGTGCGGGTGCGGGTCGTCGCCGACCCGGCCGCCACCTACACCTCGCACGTCATCGAGGCGAGCGGCAGCCACGGCTCGTACCGCTTCGAGGTGCGGCACCTGCCGGACGCCGCGAACCCGGCGACGTCGCAGGTCGTCCCGTACTCCGTCCTGCGCTCCCTGGCGGCGCTCGCCGGGCGCGGCGGGCAGATCCTGTGACCAGGTACGAGCCGGCCGGGCTGCACGTCGAGGAGGCCGGCGAGAGCGGTCCCCTGGTGCTGTGCCTGCACGGCATCGGGTCGTCGTCGGCGGCCTTCGCCGCGCAGCTGCCCGCGCTCGCGGGCGCCTTCCGGGTGCTCGCCTGGGACGCCCCGGGCTACGCCAGGTCGGCCGATCCGGCCGGGGAGTTCACCCTCGACGACTTCGCGGACACGGCAGCCGCACTGATCCGCTCACGGGGCGGCAGCGCCCACGTCGTCGGGGTGTCCTGGGGCGGGGTCATCGCGCTGCGGCTCGCCGTGCGCCACCCGGACCTGGTCGACTCGCTGACCGTCGCGGACTCCACGCCCGGCTCGGGGACCTCGCCCGAGAAGGCCGCCGGGATGCGCGCCCGGGTCACCGACCTGGCGGCGGCCGGGCCCCGCGCCTTCGCCGAGCAGCGCGGACCCCGGCTCGTGTCGCCCGACGCGCCGCCGGAGCTGGTGGCGCGGGTCGTCGCGACGATGGCCGGTTCGGTCCGGCTGCCCGGCTACGGCTACGCGGCCGAGTCGATGGCGACCACCGATCTGCGCGCCGACCTGGGGAAGGTCGCCGCGCCCACTCTCGTCCTGTGCGGCGACAAGGACCGGATCACCGGCCCCGAAGCCTCCCAGGTCCTGGCCGGCGGTCTGCACAGGACCGCCTACGTGATCGTCAAGGACGCCGGTCACCTGGCCAACCAGGAACAGCCCGAGCGCTTCAACGCCTGGCTGCTCTCCCACCTCCACATCGCAACGAACCGCAAGGGAGCACCGCAATGCCTCTGACCACCGACGCGTACGACAACGACGGCGACCTCGCCAAGTACACCGACTCGCTCATCGCGACGAAGGACTCGCGCGAGCCGGACTGGGGCACGCTGTCCTTCCAGGAGAAGGCGGGCCCGCAGTACAAGCGCGCGCAGATCCGCTACGTGGGCTCCGGCGCGACCGGCAACCACGAGGGCGACAACCGGATCCTGCCGTCGGGCGGCTTCACCTTCTCCAACATGCTGCTGCCCCCGGGCGCCGAGGGCCCGGCCCACACCCACCACGACGTCGAGGAGGCCTTCTTCGTCCTGGAGGGCGAGGTCCGCGTCGGCATCCACCGCGGCCCCGACGAGACCGAGTACCGGACCCTCGGCTACCGCGACATGATCGTCGTGCCGGCCGGTGTGACCCGCTCGCTGAAGAACGAGGGCGACACCGACGCGCTCTTCTGCGTCGTCATCGGCACGCAGAAGCCGCAGGTCCCGACCTACCCCGAGTACTCGCCGCTGTACGGCATCACCCGTGACTGACGCCGTCCGGCGCACGGTCGTCGTCACCGGTGCGGGCCGTGGCCTCGGGGAGGCCATGGCCCGCCGGGTGGCGGCGGACGGGTACCGGGTCGTCGTAGCGGAGCTGAACGAGCAGTGGGGGGCCCGGACGGCCGCGGCGATCCGGGACGCGGGCGGCGACGCCGAGTTCGTCCCGCTCGACGTGGCCGACCCGGCCTCGGTCGAGGCGCTCGCCGCGGCGCTGCGGGGCCGGCCGGTCTGGGGCCTCGTGAACAACGCCGCCCTCGCGAACGGCGTCGGCGGCAAGTACTTCCACGACATCGACGTCGAGGTGTGGGACCGCCTCATGACGGTCAACGCGCGCGGGCCCTGGCTCGTCGCCAAGCACCTGCTGCCGCTCATGGAACGGCCGGGCCGGATCGTCAACATCGCCTCGGACGCGGCCCTCTACGGCTCGCCGCGGCTCGCCCACTACATCGCGTCCAAGGGCGCGGTGATCTCCCTGACCCGGGCGATGGCCCGCGAGCTCGGCCCCGAGGGCATCACGGTCAACGCCGTGGCACCCGGACTGACCGAGGTCGAGGCGACGCAGGGCGTGCCCGCCGAGCGCCACGCGCTGTACGCGGACAACCGGGCGATCGCCCGGCCGCAGCAGCCCGACGACCTGGTCGGGGTGGTGTCGTTCGTCCTCGGTGAGGAGTCCCGCTACCTGACCGGACAGGTGATCGCCGTCAACGGCGGCTTCACGATGCATTAGCGCTCCGCGCCCCTTGCGGGGCGCCCCACCTCTACGTACCTCTCTGCAAGGAGTCCCATGGATCTCGGCCTCGCCGACCGCACCGTGCTGGTGACCGGCGGCAGTTCGGGCGTCGGCCTGGCCACGGTCCGCGCCCTCCTCGACGAAGGCGCCAACGTCGCCACCTGCGGGCGCGACGGTGACCGGCTCGCCCGCACGAAGGAGAAGCTGCGCAGCGACCGGCTGTTCACCGGCATCTGCGACGTGCGCGACGCCGCCGAGGTGCGCGGCTTCACCGAGGCGTCCGCCGCGCACTTCGGCGGCCGGATCGACGGGCTCGTCAACAACGCGGGCCAGTCCCGGATGAAGCCGTTCGCCGAGACGACGATGGACGACTGGCGCGACGAGCTCGACCTCAAGTTCGCCGGCGTCCTCAACCCCCTCGCCGCCGCCCGCACCTACCTCGCGGACTCGGACGCCGCCTCGGTCGTCAACGTGAACGCGGTCCTCGCCAAGCAGCCCGAGACCCGCCTGATGACGACGAGCGCGGCCCGCGCCGGAATCCTCAACCTGTCGAAGTCCCTCTCCGTCGAGCTCGCGGGCGACGGCATCCGCGTCAACTCCGTGTGCCTCGGCCTCGTCGACACCGGGCAGTGGACGCGCCGGCACGCCGCCGCCGACAGCGGCCTGTCCTACGAGGACTGGCAGGCGGAGCTCGCCGCCGACCGCGGCATCGCCCTCGGCCGGCTCGGCCGCGCCGAGGAGGTCGCGTACGCGATCGTCGCGCTGCTCTCGCCGCGCGCCTCGTACATCACCGGAACCAGCATCGACGTCTGCGGCGGAGTCGGCCGCGGCATCCTCTGAGGAGCCTGCCCATGCAGCACCACAACGGCGGCGAACTCCTCGTCGCCCATCTCAAGTCGCTCGGCATCGACACCGTCTTCGGCGTCGTGTCCGTGCACAACCTGCCCCTGGTCGAGGCCGTCGACGCCGACCCCGACCTGCGGTTCGTGCCGGTGCGGCACGAGGCGAGCGCGGTCAACGCGGCCGACGCGTACGGGCGGGCCCGCGGCTCCATCGGCTGCGCGCTGACCTCCACCGGCACGGGCGCGGGCAACGCGGCCGGGTCGCTGATCGAGGCGCTGTCGTCGGGAACGGCCGTGCTGCACGTCACCGGGCAGGTCGAGTCCGCGTACCTGGGCAGCGGGCGCGGCTTCATCCACGAGACGAAGGACCAGCTCGGGATGCTCAGGGCGGTGTCGAAGTACGCCGCCACCGTCCCTGACGCGTCGTCGGCGGGCCGCGTCCTGCGCGAGGCGTCGGCCGCCGCGCTGGCCGCGCCGGGCGGCCCGGCGAGCGTCGAGTGGCCCATCGACCTCCAGTACGCGGCGCAGGACGACGCGGGCGAGCCCGCCACGGCGCCCGCCGCCCCGGTCGTGGACGACGCCGAACTCGCCGCCGCACGCGCCCTGTTGGCGTCCGCGCGGCGCCCCCTGATCTGGGCGGGCGGCGGAGCGAACCAGGCCCGCGACGAGCTGCTCGCGCTGGTCGAGGCGACCGGCGCGGGACTGCTCACGTCCAACTCGGGGCGCGGCTCCGTGCCCGAGGACCACCCGCTGGTCATCGGCAACTTCGCGACCACCCCGGCCGGGCGCGCGCTGCTCGCCGACGCCGACGTGCTGCTGACCGTCGGCACGCACTTCCGCTCGAACGAGACCGCCGACTACGGCCTGGTCCTGCCCGAGGCGCACATCCAGCTCGACATCGACGCCGCCGCCATCGGCCGCGTCCACCCGGCCCGGCACGCCCTGCACGGGGACGCCGCCGCGGTGCTGCCCGAGCTGACCGCCGCGGCGACGCGCGCGGACACCGCGTGGAGCGCCCGCGTCACCGACGTACGGGAGCAGGTGCGCGCCACGCTGCACGAGAACATCGGGCCGCAGGCCGCCGTGTGCGACGCGCTCGCCGCCTTCCTGCCGCGCGGCGCCGTCGTCGCCCGCGACGTCACCATCCCGTCGTCGTCGTGGGGCAACCGGCTGCTGCCGATGCACGACCCGCGCGCCAACGTCTTCCCGCGCGGCGGCGGCATCGGCCAGGGCCTCGGCATGGGCATCGGCGCGGCGCTCGCCCGCCCCGACGAGCCGACCGCCGTCATCGTCGGCGACGGCGGACTCGCCGTCCACTTCGGCGAGTTGCTGACCGTCGCCCAGGAGCGGCCGCGCCTGACGCTGATCGTCTTCAACGACGGCGGCTACGGCGTGCTGCGCAACATGCAGGACCAGTACAGCGAGCGCCGCTCCGGCGTCGACCTGTTCACGCCCGACTTCGCGCGGCTCGCCGACGCCTGCTCGCTGCCGTACGCGCGGATCGGTGACACCGCCGAGGCCGCGGACGTGCTGAAGGCGGCCCTCGCCTCCGACGGGCCGACCCTCGTCGAGGTCGACCTGGTCGCGCTCGGCCCGATGAAGAAGCCGTTCACCCCGCCCGTCAAGATCCCCACCGCGTAAGGAGGTCGTCCCATGACCGCCGCCGTGAACCCTGCCGACGAGCAGGAACTCGACCTCCTGGTCCACCGGACGACCTGGGAGGCGGACGGAGTGCTCTCCGTCGACCTGGTCCACCCGGACGGCAAGCCGCTGCCCGCCTGGACGCCCGGCTCCCACCTGGACCTGCACGTGGGCGGGTTCGTCCGCCAGTACAGCCTGTGCGGCGACCCCGCCGAGTGCGGCACCTACCGGCTCGGCATCCTCGACGAGCCGTCCTCGCGCGGCGGTTCGCGCCACGTCCACACCAAGCTGCGCCCCGGCCAGACGGTGCGGGTGGCGGGCCCGCGCAACCACTTCGAGCTGGAGGGCGCGTCCTCGTACGTGTTCGTCGCGGGCGGCATCGGTATCACGCCGATCCTCGCGATGGCCCGGCAGGCCGCCCGCGACGGGGTGCCGTACCGGCTGGTGCACGGCGGCCGCTCGCGCGCCTCGATGGCGTTCGGGGCGGAGCTGGCGGCGCTGCCCGGCGGCGAGGTGACGTTCGTGCCGCAGGACGAGCAGGGGCACATCGACCTCGCGGCGGTCCTCGACGGGCTGCCGGCCGATGCGCTGGTGTACTGCTGCGGGCCCGAGCCGCTCCTCAAGGCCGTCGAAGCGGCCTGCCCCGACGGGCAGTTGAGGCTGGAGCGGTTCGCCGCTCCGGTCGTCGAGCGGGACGGCGACGACACCGGTTTCGAGGTCGAGTGCCGCGCCTCGGGCCTGACCCTGAACGTCGGCCCCGACACCTCCATCCTGGAGGCCGCCGAGTCCGCCGGCCTGACCGTCGACTCCTCCTGCCGCGACGGCATCTGCGGCTCCTGCGAGACCCGGGTACTGGCCGGCACCCCCGACCATCGCGACTTCCTGCTCAGCGAGTCCGAGCACGCCGCGTCCGAGACGATGATGATCTGCGTCTCCCGCTGCGTCTCCGACCGCCTCGTCCTGGACCTTTAGCCCCGTCACGACGACGTACGGAGAACCCATGCCCACGACCGACAGCTGGCCGTACCTGGAGATCCACCAGACCCGCGACCACGAGCCCACCCCGTACGAGATCAGGCTCGCCCGCACCCTCGAGGACATCTTCACCAAGGACGGCCACGAGCTGTCCGACGTGATCGACGGCCTCAACTCCCGCCAGCTGCGCACCCCTTCGGGCGCGCCCTGGACCGAGGAGTCCTTCCGCGCCGAGATGCACCGCCTGGGAGCCTGACATGAGCCTGAACACCACCGACACGGCCGAGCACATCTACGCGCACGGCCTGCGCAACCAGTGGCACCCCGTCGTCCCGTCGTCCTTCGTCGCGCCCGGCGCGATGCGCAAGGTGACGGCGCTGGGCGAGAACTGGCTGCTGTTCCGCAGGTCCGACGGCGGCCTGTCCATGCTCGCCGACCGCTGTCCGCACCGCGGCGCCCCGCTCTCGCTGGGCAAACACCTGGGCGACCGGGTGTCCTGCTGGTACCACGGCGTCGAGGTCGACGGCACCGGCACGGTCACCTCGGTGCCCGGCCTGCCCGGCTGCAACCTGGAGGGCAAGCGCCTCGTCACCTCCCTCCCCGTGCGCGAGGTGGCGGGCGCGATCCTCGCCTACTTCGGCGACGAGGAGCATCCGGAGCCGGTGGACCTCACCCTGCCCGACCCGCTGGTCGACGACGAGATCTCCGCCTTCCTCGCGTACGCCGAGTGGGACGTGCCGTGGCGCTTCGCCATGGAGAACCTCCTCGACCCGATGCACGGCCAGTTCCTGCACAACGAGTCGCACACCATGTTCGACGGTGCCAGCCAGGCCAAGTTCCGCATCCGCGAGACGGACCGCGGCTACTTCTTCGAGAAGACCGACCAGCGCGGCGTCAACTTCGACTGGGTCGAGCTGTGCCGCACCGGCATCGACTGGGTGGACCTGTCCATCCCGTACCCGCCGTCGGCGGGCCCGGGCGGCGCGTTCGGCATCGTCGGCATGGCGTGCCCGGTCGACGACCGGCGCACCGGCGTCTTCTTCTGGCGCTACCGCAAGGTCCAGGACTGGCAGCGCGACACCTGGCGCTTCCTGTACAGGACGCTCATCGAGGAGCGCCACTGGGAGGTCCTGGAGCAGGACCGCGTGATGCTGGAGGCGCTGCCCGCCGACGCGGACCAGCAGGAGAACCTCTACCAGCACGACCTCGGCGTGGTCCGGCTGCGCCGCCTCTTCCAGGCGGAGGCCAAGCAGCAGTCGAAGGCGGCCACTGCGTGATCCCCCGTCGATGGCTGGGCGTCCTGAGCCTCCTCGTCATCGTCCTGATCAGCTATGTGGACCGGGTGAACGTCTCCGTCCTGGTCACGGACCGGGCGTTCACCGACCACTTCGGCATCACGGGCGACACGGTGGCGCAGGGCGCCCTGACCACGGTCTTCCTCGCGGGCTACGGCC
Source organism: Streptomyces longispororuber (assembly GCF_024448165.1). GTDB lineage: Bacteria > Actinomycetota > Actinomycetes > Streptomycetales > Streptomycetaceae > Streptomyces > Streptomyces longispororuber_A. Next base: position 16,649 of record NZ_JAMOLN010000104.1, on the reverse strand, counting down.
TGGCGGCGTTCTTCCTGACTCCCCTGTACGAGACCGTGCTCGGGGTCAGACGCGGACTGTTCGTCAGCGTGGGCCTGTGGGCGGTGCTGACCCTGGTCTCCCCGTACGCGTTCGGCGCGCTGGCCCTCGTCGCGTGCCGGGCGCTGCTCGGCGCGAGCGAGGGTCCGCTGTTCTCGCTGAAGACGATGTACGTGCGCGACCACTTCACGCCGGCCGAGGCGGGCAAGCCGAACGCGGTGTCGTCGATGGGCGTGTCCCTCGGGACGGCGGTCGGCCTCCCGCTGGTCACGTACCTCGTCTACTCCTTCGACTGGCACGCGTCGTTCCTGCTGCTGGGCGCGCTCAACGCGGCGATCGGCATCCCGCTGGTCTGGTTCTTCGTCCGCGGGCGCGGGGCGTCCGGCGGCAGCGGGGACGCGGGCCTGCGCCCGTCGTTCGCCGCGACCCTGCGGCTGGCGCTGCGCACCCCGCGGCTCGGCCTGATCCTGCTCGTCGAGATCGCGACGCTCGCCTACTTGTGGGGGTCGACGGCGTGGCTGCCGTCGTACCTCCTCCAGGACCGGCACTTCTCCATCAAGGCGATGGGGGCGGTGTCCTCGCTCCCGTTCCTGATGTCGCTGTGCTCGGGCTTCCTCGGCGGCTGGCTCCTCGACCGGCTCCCGGCGCGGCGGCTGCCGCTGCTCTTCGTGGTCGGCTCGGCGGGCACCGCGGGCTGCGTGCTGTTCGTGATCGGCGCGGACACGTCGTGGGCGGCGGCCACCGGACTGATCCTGGCCAACGGCTTCTGGGGGCTGCAGGGCCCGGCCATCCCGACGCTCGTGCAGCGATGCGCGCCGGCCCGCTCGGTGGGCAGCGCCTACGGAGTGGTGAACGGCGTCGGCAACCTGGTGTCGGCGCTGATGCCCACGGCCATGGGCTGGGCCATCGCGCTGGCGGGCGGCAGCAGCTTCGGCGCGGGCTTCGCCCTGCTCGCCGGCACTCAGCTGATCACGCTGGTCTGCGGGGCGTGGCTGCTCGCCCGCCCCGGTCAGCTGGCCGGTCCGGCCTCGTCGGACTCGACGATGGAACGCTCCAACTTGGAGAGCAGCCGGGCGAGTTGACGCCGCTCGGTGAGGGTGAGGGAGCCGAGCATCCGGCGTTCGTTGTCGAGGTGCTCGGCGAACACCTCGTCCACCTTGGCCAGGCCCAGGTCCGTGAGCCGCGAGTAGACGACGCGCCGGTCGTCCGCGTCCCGCTCCCGCACGATCAGGCCGTCCTTCTCCAGCCGGTCGATGCGCAGCGTCACCCCGGCCGACGACACCAGGCCCGAGTCGGCGAGCTGCCCCGCGGTGAGCCGGTACGGGGCGCCGGCCCGGCGCAGCGCCGTCAGCACGTCGAACCCGGCGACGGCCAGCCCGTGCCGGTCGATCGCGGCGGTCAGGGTCGAGTTGTAGCGCAGGAACGTGCGGTGCAGACGGGCCAGCACCTCCAGGGGCGCCGTGTCCAGATCCGGCCGCTCCCGCGCCCAGTCCTCGATGATCGCCGCGACGGCGTCCTTCCCCATGGCCGCCCTCTTCCCCGTCATGTCCCGTACCGCCCTCTCACGCCTGCAGTGACTCCACGAAATCTTAGCCCTGAAAGTTTTCCGCACGGAGGTCCGGCCGGGGCCATAATGAGCCGATAGATCGGATGTCTTGGGCGTACGGCGACGGCGTCCCGGTTGGATGAGGCGGGGGTCCGCATGGCTGTCACCGACGAGGCCATCGAGAAGATCAAGGGCATGATCGTCTCCGGCGCGCTGCGCCCCGGCGACCGGCTCCCCAAGGAGAGCGAACTCGCGGCGGAGCTCGGCCTGTCGCGCAACTCGCTGCGCGAGGCGGTGCGCGCCCTCTCCCTGATCCGCATCCTCGACGTCCGCCAGGGCGACGGCACGTACGTGACGAGCCTCGACCCGCAGCTGCTGCTGGAGGCGCTCAGCTTCGTCGTCGACTTCCACCGGGACGACACGGTCCTGGAGTTCCTCGCCGTCCGCCGCATCCTGGAGCCCGCGGCGACCGCGATGGCCGCCACGCTCATCGCCCCCGACCAGCTCGACAGGCTGGACGCGCAGCTGGACGCGCTCGGCCCCGAGCCGTCGGTGGAGGAGCTGGTCGCCGCCGACCTCGACTTCCACCGCGGCATCGTGAAGGCGTCGGGGAACTCGGTGCTGTGCTCCCTCCTCGACGGCCTCTCCGGGCCCACCACGCGAGCCCGCATCTGGCGCGGGCTGACCCAGGAGGACGCGGTCAGCCGCACCCTGCACGAGCACCGGGCGATCCTCGCGGCGCTGCGCGACGGCGACGCGGAGGCCGCGCGGTCGTGGGCGACGGTGCACATCGCGAGCGTCGAGCAGTGGCTGCGCTCCACCCTCTGAGCCCCCGCGCCCCGGTCGATCGAGCCGAACGGGTGGAGTGGACAGCTCCGCGCCGGGGCAGGGTTGGGGGCAGCGCAGAGCCGCAAGGGGACTGCGGAGGGTCCCCGCGGACGCCGTAAGGTGGGCAGGTACGCGAGGGCACGTCGGAAGGAGGCGCTGGGTGATCGAGCTCGAGGGGGTACCCGAGCTGGTCGACCCGGTCATGGTGGCCGCGTTCGAGGGCTGGAACGATGCCGGCGACGCCGCCTCCACCGCGGTCGCGCATCTCGACAAGGAGTTCAAGGGCGAGGTGTTCGCGGCGCTCGACGCCGAGGACTACTACGACTTCCAGGTCAACCGTCCCACGGTCTTCCTGGACGGTGGCGTGCGCAAGATCACCTGGCCGACGACACGGCTCTCGGTGATCCGCATCGGCGGCGACAAGCCGCGCGACCTGGTCCTGGTCAGGGGCATCGAGCCGTCCATGCGCTGGCGCTCGTTCTGCAACGAGCTGCTGGGCTTCGCCCACGAGCTGGGCGTCGAGCTGGTCGTCGTGCTGGGCGCGCTGCTCGGCGACACCCCGCACACGCGCCCCGTCCCGGTGTCGGGAGTGACGTCCGATCCCGATCTCGCTACGCGCATGGACCTGGAGGAGACGAAGTACGAGGGTCCGACGGGCATCGTCGGCATCCTCCAGGAGGCGTGCACGCACGCGGGCGTCCCGGCGGTCTCCCTGTGGGCGGCCGTCCCCCACTACGTGTCGCAGCCGCCGAACCCGAAGGCGACGCTGGCCCTCCTGAACCGTCTGGAGGACCTGATCGACCTGCGGATCCCGCTGGGCGAACTGCCGGAGGACGCGCGCGCCTGGCAGCTGGGCGTGGACCAGCTGGCGGCCGAGGACAGCGAGGTCGCCGAGTACGTGCAGAGCCTCGAGGAGGCCCGCGACACCGCGGAGCTCCCCGAGGCCTCGGGCGAGGCGATCGCCCGCGAGTTCGAGCGCTATCTGCGCCGCAGGGATCCGGGCACGTCGCCCGGCGGCCACGCCACGGACGGCGGCGACAGCTCCTCCTACCTCCGCGACAACCCGAGCGGCCGCACCCGCCCCCCGAAGCCACCCCGCCCGGAGGGCGAGGACCCGGAGGACTGACGGCGGGACGGCGCCCGGTGCCGCCTGCCGGGGCCCGGGGCTACAGCCGGGGCACGGCGACCGCGTCGTAGTCCGTCTCCGGCGTGGGCGCCTCCACGTCGAAGCGGGCGTTCGGCAGGTACAGCCGGTCCCGGTACGCCGCGATGGTCGTGGGGATGCGGAACCGCGGATCCGTGATCCGCCCCACCGCCACGCCCCGGGTGCCCGCCGCATCGAGCCGGAACACGTCGATCGCGTTCTGCCACTGCTGCGCGACGTACAGGATCCGGCCGAGCAACAGAATTCCGTCACCGTTGGGCACGGTCGCCCCGCCCAGATCGACCGCCCGCGCCACCCCGGTCCGCGGCTCCACCCGCATCAGGCTCCCGCCGCCCGCGACGGTGTTGACGACGATGAGCCCCCGCCCGTCGGGCGTGCGCGCGATCCCGTTGGCCGTGAAGTCGGGCCCCTGCTCCCACTCCCCCGCGAGCGGCAGCGTCCAGCTCTGCCCGGGCTCGCCCCGCGCGCCCAGCGCGACCCCGTACAGCTGCGCCTTGTACGAGTCCGTGAACCACGCGGCGCCGGGCGTGAGCACCACGTCGTTCACCATCGTGCCCTCGGACCCGACGACGTACGTCCGCTCGATCCGCAGCCGTCCGCCCCGGACCGACGCGACCCGGATCTCCCGGCTGGCCGCGCCCGCGAGGTACAGCCGGCCGTGGTCGTTGATCTTCAGCCCGGCGGTGGGATGCGCCGCGCCGAGCCCGCTCGGCACGACGGCGCCGGCCCCGGTGGCCAGCGAGGCCCGGTAGAGGTCGCCGCCGGCCAGCGACCCGAAGTACGCGTACGGGGCGCCGCCGATGGCGATGCCCTCCGGCTGGAATCCGCCGGGCAGCGGGAACCCGGTGGGCCAACTTCCGCTCTCGGTACGGGAATCGGCCGCCCGGGCGGTGCCCGTGGCAAGTCCGGCGGACACCGCGGCGCCCGCCGCCAGAAACGATCTACGTGCGAAGGAACGGTGCATGGAGCGTCCTTCCGCGAAGGACCGGGGCACTCGCGCGCCACTCGGTCAAAGGGTCAACAGACGCTCATACCCCACCACATGACACCGGCCCCCGCAGGCTTTGGCCGGTTTGCGGCGGGACAGCTGTTTCCGGTCGGAATGCAGGGGGTTCCCAAGTCAGCCGGATTTCAAACCCAGTGACCGGACGAGGGGTGGACGGGCGGGCCCGGACGTGCCAGGTTGTGCCCCGACGAGGGCGGCACAGACAGACCCGGACGACCAGATGTGGCGAGGGGAGCTGTGAACCGATGAGCGACCAGCACGCAGAGCCGGGAGGCCCGGGAGCGGCGGGTCCCGGACCGGACGGATCCGGTTTCACGTACAGCGGGGCACAAGAGGAACTGATCGTCCTGGCGCGGCCGGAGGCCCGGCTGCGGGTCCAGGCGGACGGCGTCCGCTCGGCGGCGGGCGCGGACGTGTCGGCGCTGAACATGTTCCTCGGCGACGAACAGCTGGCTCTGGAGCCGCTGTTCGGCAGCGAGGAGCGGTTGCAGGGCATCTCGGAGGCGTCGGCGGCCGGGGCCGACTTCCCCGATCTGGCGCTGTTCTACCGGGTGCGGGGCGCCAACCAGCGGGCGCAGGAGCTGCGGGCGCGGATCGCGGCACTGCCGGAGATCGTGACGGCGTACGTGAAGCCCGGCGCGGTGCCCGCGACGGCGCACGGGTCCCCGGAGGAGTTCGACGAGGCGCGGCGGATGAAGGAGAAGTCGGCCGCGACCCCCGACTTCACCGGCCGGCAGGGCTACCTGGGCCCGGCACCCGCCGGCATCGACGCCCACTGGGCGTGGCAGCGGCTCGGCGGCAACGGCGAGGGCGTCAGCGTCATCGACGTGGAGGGCGCCTGGCAGCTGGGGCACGAGGACCTGTCGGCGAAACTGGCCGGCATCGTGGTCGGCACGCCGATCTCGGACGTGGCGTGGCGCAACCACGGCACCGCGGTCCTCGGGGTGATCGGCGGCGACCGGAACGAGCGCGGCGTCACCGGCATCGTCCCGGAGGCCGTGACCGCGGCGGCCTCGTTCCAGGGCGTGGGCACGGCGGCGGCGATCCACGCGGCGGCCGAGCGGCTGGGCCCCGGTGACATCGTGCTGATCGAACTGCACCGGCCGGGACCGCGGTTCGACTTCCAGCCGAGGGACGACCAGCGCGGCTACATCGCGCTGGAGTGGTGGCCGGACGACTACGCGGCCATCAAGTACGCGACGGCCAAGGGCATCGTGGTGGTGGGCGCGGCGGGCAACGGCGCCGAGTCGCTCGACGACGCGGTGTACGAGCGGCGTCCGCACGAGTTCCCCGAGTGGTGGCGCAACCCGTTCAACCCGTCGAACCGGGCCTCGGGCGCGGTCCTGGTGGGCGCGGGCGCGCCGCCGCCCGGCACGCACGGCCGCGACCACGGGCCCGACCGCTCACGCCTCGCGTTCTCCAACTACGGCGCCCGCCTGGACGCCCAGGGCTGGGGCCGTGAGGTCACCACCACCGGCGGCTCCTGGAACCAGCCCGGCGATCTGCAGGGCGGCACCGAGGAGATCGCCTGGTACACCGATACTTTCTCCGGCACCTCGTCCGCCTCCCCGGTGGTCGTCGGCGCGCTGGCCGCCCTCCAGGGCATGCTCAAGGCGGGCGGCCAGCGCCCGATGACGTCGCAGCGGGCGCGCGAAGTGCTCCGGGCGACCGGCTCACCGCAGCAGGACGCCCCCGGCCGGCCCGCCTCCCAGCGGATCGGCAACCGACCCGACCTGAGGGGGGCGGTCACCAACCTGCTGCCCTCGACGGTCGGTTCGGGCCAGGCGGAACGGTACTGGGACGAGCTCATCCCGTATCCGCCCGAACTCCCGCCCCGGCTGCGTCTGTTCGTGGCGGGCACCTGGCGCAATCTGAGCAACCCGTCCCCCGAGATCCGCCAGGCGGTGCATGCCGCCTTCGCGGGGGGACGGCCCGACGTACGTGTCTGGTTCTCGGACGACGAGGTCGTCGGCCTGGTGGTCACGGGCTGACGGCCCCAACCAACCGGTACCGGTGGCGACTCCGCCAAGACGAGACGACGAGAAGGGGTACCCGCATGAGCACCACTCCTCAGCTCCACCAGCCCGGTCAGCAGCAGTTCGGGCAGCAACAGCCTTACGGCCAGCAGCAACAGCAGACCGGCCTCCAGCCGATCCCGCAGCACGTCCAGCAGCAGGGCGGCATGCAGGGGATGCAGGGGATCCAGGGCATGCAGGGACAGCAGGGCCCGAGCACGATCCCGCCGCAGTTCGGGCAGCAGGGCTTCGGCTCGCAGGGGTTCGGCCCGCAGGGCTTCGGCTCGCAGGGCTTCGGTCCGCAGCAGCAACAGCAGTACGGTCAGCCGCAGTTCGGGCAGCAGCAGTTCGGGCAGCAGCAGATCCCGCAGCACCTGCAGCAGCAGCTCCAGCAGATGGGGCAGCAGCAGCCGTTCCAGCAGTTGCTGCAGCAGCTCGGGCAGCGCGGCCAGCAGGGCGTGCAGGGCGCGCAGTCCCAGGTCCCGCAGGCGCAGGTCCCGGAGATCTCGACGCAGTCGCTGACCCTCGGCGTCGCGCAGAACGTGTACGACTACGTGCAGCCGCTCCCGGGCCAGGCCGAGATTCTCTACCTGCTCGTGGACAACGCCTGGCGCGTGCTGATCAACCCGCTCGACGAGACGCACACGATGGTCCAGAACGCGTTCGTCTACGGCCAGCAGGTGATCGCGTTCTACGACACCACCAACCCCGGTCTCATCCTCGGCGTGGCCATCACGCGCTGACCCCCTGACCGGACCGGCGGCGCCGGGCGGAGGAACTCCCCCGCCCGGCGCCGCTTCGTGTCAGCTCCCGCTCGCGCACGCGAACCGGGCGGCCGCCCAGTCCCCGTGGTCGCCGGTCTTGGAGCCGTTGGTGTCGGTCACCTTCAGGCGCACGTGCCGCGCCCCGGACACGTCGACGTCCACGGGCACGGTCGCCGAGGCGCCCGTCACCTTCGGAGACGTCCACAGCACCTCGCCGTCGGCCTCGACGGAGAAGGCGACCTCCCCGTACCCGTTGATCTCGTCGTCGATCCCGACGTCGGCGGTCAGCTTCGTGCACCGGCCCCCGAGGTAGACCTCGATGTCGGAGTCGGCGTGCACGCCGACGCCCTTCTCGTAGGTCTTCCCCGCGAGGGTCAGGGGGTGTCCGTCGGTGGCGCCGGACTCGCCGTTGCTGCGGTCGCGTTCGGCGGGCCCGTAGCCGTTCGTCGACCGCAGCCACACCAGGTCGCTCGCCCAGGTGCCGCCGGCCGGGGCGGGCGGCATCACCGTGAGCGCGAACCGGCCCTGCGTGGTGCGCTGTTGGCCCGCGGCCGTGTACCGGGCGGTGGCGGTGAGGGCCTGCTCCCCGGCGGTCGCGTCCTTCGCCGGGGTCACGTCGAGCTCGACGCGGCGCGTGGCACCGGCCGGGATCCGGTCGACGGAGACGGGCTCCCCCGCCGTCCAGCCGTCCGGGACGTCAGCGGCGTCCAGGGCGACGGAGACGTCCGTGGCGTCCTTGCCGCCGGCGGTGACGTCGACGGCGACCTTGCCGGGCGTACCGGCGCCCAGCTCCTGCCCCGCGGGCGCCGCCACGGTCGCGGCCGCGCCCGGCACGGCACCGCCGACGGCGGAGGTGTCGCGGAGGTCGAGGGTGAAGGCCCGCTCCGTGGACCGTTCGCCCGTCTTCACGAGCACGACGCCGCCGCGCTCGTCACGGTCGTAGAACCAGCCGCTGCCGGCCGCTTCGTACGCGCTCCTGGACGCGTGCCGGGTCAGCTTCCGGCCGTCCAGCTCGACCCGGCTCGGCGCGTCGGCGGTGTGCACGGTGAACGCGTAGGGCCGGGCGCTCTGCTTCCCCCGGTACGTCCCCTCGCTCGCGCCGATCCGCACGCGGACGTCGCCCGCTCCGGCCTTCGGGGCGGTGACCTCGGCGCGCTGGGTGGCGTAGGCGCCGTCGCGGTGGGCGCGGGTGACGCCGTCGTCCTCGTACAGCTGGAAGGACGAGGAGCCCTGCGGGTAGACGTCCCAGGCGACCGGGGCGTGGGCGTCGCGGTCGGTGTAGGAGCGGATGCCGGGCCACATCGGCACGGCGGCGCCGCCCCTCACGAACAGCGGGAGCGTGTCGAGCGGTGCGCTGTAGCCGTCGATCGTGGTCGGCCCCTGGTAGACGCGTCCGGTCCAGTAGTCGGTCCAGGTGCCCTTCGGCAGGTAGATGCCGTCGCGCACGGCGGAGTCCTGGTAGACGGGCGCGACCAGGAAGTCCTCGCCGGTCAGGAACTCGTACGTGGCGGCGCCGGTCGCGGCCTTGGGGTCGTCCGGGTATTCGAGGGCGAGCGGTCGCACGGCGCCCACGCCCGTCTTCGTCGCCTCGTGCGCGTACGAGTAGAAGTACGGCAGCAGCGACTCGTGCAGCTTCAAGTACTTCCGGTTGATGTCGGTGTACGGCTTGCCCTGGCGGAACGGCTGCTTGTCGCTGGCCGCCCAGCCGTCCATCGTCATCGTGACGGGCAGCAGCGACTTCCACTGCAGGTCGCGCACGTACGTCTTGGGGCTGCCGCCGAAGATGCCGTCGACGTCACCGGTGGTGTACGCGAGCCCGGACATCGTGGCGCCCGCGTACGTGGGGATCTGCCAGCGGATGTAGTCCCACGACCCGGACTGGTCGCCCGACCACTGGACACCGCAGCGCTGCGCGCCGGCCCAGCTCTCGGGGGCCCAGGTGTAGCCGCGGGCGTCGGAGTTGTCCTCGATGCCCTGGTAGGCGGCCTTGCAGCCGTCGAGCGCGAACTTGTAACCCGCGCCGACCCAGGCGACGTCGAGCTTGGCGACGCGCTGTCCCGCCTTCACCTGGTCGGCGATCTTGTCGATGCCGTCCTCGGTCCACAGGCCGAGCTGCGTCTTGTTCTTCTGCAGGCCCTGCGCGGTCTCGGCGAGGTCCTCGTACCCGCAGCCGTAGCCGTCGTTGACCAGCTTCCAGCCGAGCGGCATGTCGTTCTCGACGTACTGGTCGGCGATCTTGACGGCGTCGAGGGTGTGCCGTTCGCCGCGGTTGGCGTTGTGCAGGTAGCAGTCGGCGTCCCCGATCTCCAGCCCGTAGATCGGCGGCAGGAACGGCTTCCCGGTCAGCTTCGTGTACTGGCCGATGACGTCCTTGGCGCTGTCCTTGCCGCTGCCCGCGAAGTAGTAGGCGTCGAAGCGGCGCTCCTTGGCGGCGGCGGTGACGGGCTCGCCGAAGGTGTACGTGTTGGGCGCGAAGGTGTTCCGGAAGACGCCGTAGCCGGCCGAGGAGAGGTAGAAGGGCACGGAGTTGGGGTGGCCCCCGTCGTCCCAGTTGTAGTCGACCTCGGCCTCGACGGTCTTGTCGCGCAGGCTGGTGTTGCCGCGCCCGTTCTGCATGCCGACGCCGTAGAACTGCTCGCCGGCGCCGCGGGCGAGGGTCTGGGTGGTGGAGTCGGCGGTCCAGCTGAGCGGGGCGCTCTCGGACCAGAGCTGGGTCCCGTCGTTGCGGTAGAGGGCGAACCGCAGCGGTGACTTGTAGGCCCGCAGCGTGACCTTCGCGCTGCTCAGCTCGTACCGGTCGTCCTTCTCCCGCCAGTGGGTGGCGGGCGCCTTGCCCTGCGGCAGGACGATGGCGTCGCCGGCCGGGTCGGTGAACCGCCCGTCGGGGGCGAGTTCGATCCGGAAGGTCTCGGCCCCCACGAAGCTGACCCGGGCGCCCGCGGCGCCCGCGTCGAAGGTGTAGCGGGATCCGTCCGGGTGGAAGCCGGTGACGTCACCGACGGTGCCGGGGTCGTCGGCGGCCTCGGCGGAGGCGCCCGGCCCGGCGAAGGCGGCGAGGAGGCCGAAGGCGGCGACGGCGACCAGAGATCTGAGACGTCTGCGCGTGCTCGATGCTGATTGCATGGCCGTTGTTTAGCGCAGAAACGAGCACGGGACTAGAGGGCGAGAACAACAGCAGCCACAAAAAACAGCCCCTCCGGCGATTGAGGAGCGAGGGCCGGGGCAGAGCCCCGCGCCCTCGACTCCTCCCACCGAAGGGGCTGTTCGCGGCCGGGAACTAGAGCGCGACCCCCAGCAGAGCGTCCACCGCACGGGACACCACACCGGGCGCCCCCTCGTCCGACCCGCCGTCGGCGGCCTGCGCCTCGGCCCAGCGATCGACGGCCGCCAGTGCGGCGGGCGCGTCCAGGTCGTTCGAGAGCGCCGCGCGGATCTCCTCGACCAGGCCCTCGGCGGGAGGTCCGTCCGGCCGGGACACGGCGGCACGCCACCGGCCGAGCCGGGCCACGGCGTCCGCGAGCACCTGGTCCGTCCACTCCCAGTCGGCCCGGTAGTGGTGGGCGAGGAGCGCGAGCCGGATCGCGGCCGGGTCGACGCCGTCGCGCCGCAGCTGCGACACGAAGACGAGGTTCCCCTTGGACTTGGACATCTTCTCGCCGTCGAGCGCGACCATCCCGGCGTGCACGTACGCCTTGGCCATCGGGAACTCGCCGGTCAGCGTCTGCGCGTGGGAGGCGCCCATCTCGTGGTGCGGGAAGGCCAGATCCGATCCCCCGCCCTGGACGTCGAAGCCCATGCCGAGGTGGTCGAGGGCGATGGCCACGCACTCGATGTGCCAGCCGGGGCGGCCCTGGCCCAGCGAGCCGCCGTCCCAGCTCGGCTCGCCCTCGCGGGCGGCCATCCACAGCATCGGGTCGAGCGTGTTCTTCTTGCCCGGACGGTCCGGGTCGCCACCGCGCTCGGCGGAGAGCAGCCGCATCGCCGCGGCGTCGAGGTTCGAGACGGACCCGAAGTGCGGGTCGGCCTCGACGGAGAAGTAGATGTCGCCGTCGAGCTCGTAGGCGGCACCCGTGTCACGGAGCCGCTCGACGAGCGGCACGATGCCGGGTATCGCCTCGACGGCGCCTATGTAGTGCTGCGGCGGCAGCATCCGCAGGGCGGTCATGTCCTCGCGGAACAGGGCGGTCTCGCGCTCGGCGAGGCCCTCCCAGTCGATGCCGTCGCGCACGGCCCGCTCCAGCAGGGGGTCGTCGACGTCCGTCACGTTCTGGACGTAGTGGACCTGCCGCTTGGTGTCGAGCCACACGCGTTGCACGAGGTCGAACGCGTTGTAGGTCGCCGCGTGACCCATGTGGGTCGCGTCGTACGGCGTGATGCCGCACACGTAGATACGGGCGACGGGACCAGGGGCAAGGGTGACGAGCCCATCGGTCGAGGTGTCGTGGATCCTCAGGTCGCGGCCCTTGCCAGGCAGGGCGGGGACCTCAGAAGCGGGCCAGGCATGCATGTCATGAGCCTAACCGGACGCTGCGTCCGTATACGAACCGGACCGGGTCCGATGGCCGACGAGGCGCTCTTGCGCCCGCCCGGCGGGGGCCGCTAGGCATCGACGACGGTCGCGCGGATGGAGTCGGAGAGGCCGAAGTGGCGGATGCCGTGCACCAGATGGGCGCGCAGGCCGCACACGAAGTACGTCCAGCCCTGCGTCTGCCCGACCGCCCGGGCCGCGCCCTCGGTCCCCTCCGGCATCGGCTGCTCGGTGATCGTCAGCCGGGTGGCGGCTCCGGACGCCTCAAGAGCGGCCAGCTCGATGGTGACGTCGCCGCCCGGCCAGCTCCAGGAGATGAGCCGATCCGTCTCGATCTCGCCGATCTGCACGTCGAACGTCGCGTCGACGTGCCCGAACCGCCAGGTCACCGTCGTGCCCGGGACCATGGGGGCGGACGCCTCCGCCGTGAAGAAGCTCGACAGCCCCTCGGGCGTGACGATCGTGTTGAACACGTCCTTCACGGGGCGGTCGATCCGGTCCTCGACAATCAGCTTGGTCATGCCCTCGAACGTAGCCCGCCCCACGGACGACCGCCCCCGGGCCCGGGAATCCGCAGCTCAGACGGGTGGCCACGGGATCGCCGGCCACTCGCCGCTCGGCTCCCGGTGCCGCCCGGACTTCAGCAGGGCCGCCACCCTCTCCCGTACGGCGTCCAGCTCGGCCGCGGTGATCAGCTCGCCGAGCCGCAGCGCGAGCGGCTCGCCCTCCCGCAGCCGGTCCCGCAGCGCCTCCAGCGCGCCGGTGGCCTCCTCGGTCAGCGGCTCCCCCGCCCAGCCCCACAGCAGCGTGCGCAGCTTGTCCTCGACGTTGAAGGTGACGCCGTGGTCGATGCCGTACAGCCGCCCCTCCTCGTCGACCAGCAGGTGCCCGCCCTTGCGGTCGCCGTTGTTGATCACGGCGTCGAGCACCGCGAGCCGCCGCAGCCGCGGGTCGTCGGCGTGCACGAGCAGCGCGGTGCGCCCCTCGGCCACCTCGGCGAACCCGATGGCCTTCCAGCCCTCGCCCGGCTCCTCGCCGTCGACGAGCGCGAGCAGCCCGTCGCCGTCCGAGGGCTCGTCGGGCGTGTCGATCCACCACTGGCACATGCCCTCGCCGTACGGCCCGTCGCGCAGCACGGTCGGCGGCACCAGGCCCCAGCCGAGCGCCTCGGAGACCTCGTACGCGGCGACCTCGCGCTGCGCGAGCGTGCCGTCGGGGAAGTCCCACAGCGGGCGCTCGCCGCGCACCGGTTTGTAGACGCAGGTGGCCTCGCGGTCGCCGTCCTTGACGGTGCACAGCAGGACCGCGTTCGACGCCTCGCGGATCTGTCCCCTGACGTGCAGCTCGCCGCGGGCGAGGAGCTCGGGGTCGCGGGTGCTCACGCGCCGCGCCGGTATCCGTTCTGGCGCGGACATACGTGTCCCTCCGGGTCGAGCGGCAGGCTGCAGAGCGGGCACGGCGGGCGGCCCGCGTTCACGACGTCCAGGGCCCGCTTGGCGAAGGCCCGGGCCTGGGACCCGGTGAGCCGGACGCGGAGCATCGGCGGGCCGTTCTCCTCGTCCTGGAGAAGCCTTTCCTCGGCTTCCGCCAGATCTTCCTCGGAGTCGGCGTCCAGCTCCACGAGGGCCTGCGCCTCGACGATCATGCGCTGTTCGTCGCCGTCCCAGGCGAGCGCCATCGTGCCGACCCGGAACTCCTCGTCCACGGGCGAGTCGAGGGGGGCCGTGTCGGCGACCTCGGTGGGCGCCATGGCGGGCACCGGAGCGTTGCCGCCGCTGCGCCGCACCACCTCGTCGAGCAGTTCGTCCATGCGCTCCGCGAGCGCGGCCACCTGGGTCTTCTCCAGGGCCACGCTGGTGACCCGCGTTCCTGCCGAGGCCTGCAGGAAGAAGGTGCGGCGCCCGGGGAGCCCGACCGTACCGGCCACGAAACGCTCCGGTGGGTCGTAGAGGAACACCTGACGGGACACGTCCTGTCTCCATGGGATCTGAGGATCGACTGGCCGGGCCCGGCCGGTCGACGACCGGACCCCACTGTGCTTACAGGTGCTTCACCCTACTGCGGCGGACGATCACGGTGCGCCCGCGCCACCTCCGACGGGTGCGTCCGGCCCCGCGGGCTCGGCGCGCGGCGCCAGGGACGCGAAGTCCCCCGTGTCGCCGAGGCGTACGAGAAAGGGGCGCAGCCGGGTGTAACGGATCGCCGTGATGGAACACGGCTCTACGGAGATCCGCTGGAAGAGGTCCAGATGCAGCCCGATGGCGTCCGCCACAAGGGACTTGATGATGTCGCCGTGCGAGCACATCACGTACACGGCGTCCGCGCCGTGCTCCCGCTCCACGCGCGCGTTCCACTCGCGCACCGCCTCGGCGGCCCGGTGCTGCATCTGCCGCATCGACTCGCCGCCGGGGAACGCGGCGGCCGTCGGGTGCTGCTGGACGACCTGCATGAGGGGTTCGTCGGCGAGCTCGGCGAGCTTGCGGCCCGACCAGTCGCCGTAGTCGCACTCGCCGATGCGGTCGTCGGTGTGCGCGGTCAGTCCCGGACGGGCCGCGAGCAGCGGCGCGACGGTCTCCTGGCAGCGCTGCAGCGGGCTCGTGACGAGTTCGGCGATCGGCAGCTCGCGCAGCCGCCCGGGCAGGCCCGCGGCCTGCGCGGTGCCGCGCTCGTCGAGGGCCACGCCGGGGGTCCACCCGGCGAGCAGACCCGCGGTGTTGGCGGTGGAGCGTCCGTGCCGGACGAGGATCAGCGTGGGCATACGGGCCAGCCTAGGCGCACGAGGAAGTGCGGCCCGGCCACCCCCTGGGAAGAATGCCAGTCATGATCGTCGACTGCGCCATCTACAAGGACGGGCGTCGTACCGAGGGCCCCGACGACTTCTCCGACGCCCTCGACGAGGCACGGGCGACGGGCGACGCGTTCGTGTGGATCGGTCTGCACGAGTCCACCGAGGACGAGTTCGACAAGGTCGCCCAGGAGTTCGGGCTGCACCCGCTGGCCGTCGAGGACGCCCTGAAGGCGCACCAGCGGCCGAAGCTGGAGGTCTACGACGACTCGCTGTTCGTGGTCCTCAAGCCGGTCGTGTACGAGCCGAAGAGCGACAAGGTGTCCACGGGCGAGCTGATGCTGTTCCTCGGCGACTCGTTCGTGGTGACCGTGCGGCACGGCGAGGGCGCGCCCCTGAAGGCCGTACGACAGCGTCTGGAGGACGATCCGGAGTTCCTCGCGCACGGGCCGACGGCGGTGCTGTACTCGGTCGCCGACGCCACGGTGGACCACTACCTGGAGGTCGCCGCGGAGCTGCAGACCGACCTGGAGGAGCTGGAGGCCGAGGTGTTCTCGCCGGACCAGGGCGGTTCGCGGGACACGGCGTCGCGGATCTACACGTTCAAACGGCAGATCCTCGAATTCCGGCGCGCCACGGGACCGTTGGCCCTGCCGCTGGCCCGGCTCGCCGGCGTGGGCCCGTGGGGGCTGTCGGCGGTGCCGTTCGTGAACGAGGACGCGAAGCCGTTCTTCCGCGACGTGAACGACCACCTGACGCGGGTCAACGAGTCCGTGGACGGCCTCGACCGCCTCGTCTCGGACATCCTCTCCGCGCACCTCGCGCAGATGAGCGTGCGGCAGAACGACGACATGCGGAAGATCTCCGCGTGGGCCGCGATGGCCGCGGTGCCCACGATGATCGCGGGCGTCTACGGCATGAACTTCGACCACATGCCCGAGCTGCACTGGATGTGGTCGTACCCGGCGGTGATCCTGCTGATGGCCGTCCTGGAGCTGTTCCTGTACCGGCTGTTCAAGCGGCGCGGGTGGCTCTGACCGCCGCGCGGGTCAGGCGAACTCCACCGACGTCGTCGCGGGCCCGCCCAGCGCGTCGCGCCGCTCCGGCATCGTCAGGGACACCATCCGCCGCCAGCCGCCGAGCCGTTCGTACGCGTACACGGCGTGGATCCCCGCGGCCAGCAGGGACGCCTTCGCCCTGGACCAGCCGAGGACCCGGCCCATGTGGTCCATGACCGCGAGACTGACGTCCCGGTAGACCGCGATCTCCGCGAGGGCGCACTCGCGCAGGATCCGCTGGATGGCACGGCCGTGCCCCGCGTGGGCGAGGCGCAGCAGTTCCTCGTGGCAGTAGGCGAGGTGGTTGTCCTCGTCGTTGGAGATCATCTTGACCGCGCGGCCGATGTCGGGATGGCTCGCGAAGTGCTTGCGCAGCAGCTCCATCTGCTCCGAGGCGCGCTGCTCGGTGACCCTGCTGTGCGCCAGGTACGTGACGACGTCCTGCACGGACAGCGGTTCGTCGCGCCGCAGCCGCTCGTGGGCGAGGCCGATGCCGTGCCGTTCCAGGAGCATCGTGTAGTCGGCGTCGTGGGGGACGGGGACCGGGTCGAGGCCGCGCTTCTTCAGCAGGGCGTTGAAGATGCGTCCGTGCTTGTCCTCGTCGGCGCCGTGCCGGGCCACCTTGGGCGCGAGCGCGCGCTGGCTCTCCGGCACCAGGGCGGCGATCCGGCCGTTCTCCCAGCCGCCCTGGGACTCGCCGCTGGCCGCGACGGAACAGAACAGCCGGAACGACTCGTCGTTGTCGAGGATCTCCTGGAACAAGCTCTTGGCCGACAGCATCGTGGTACCTCCATGCCTCCACGCCGGGGTCCGTGGGTCCGCAAAGAACGAGTCAAATGCGGTGGGCGTGGACGGGCAACAGGTGTGGAGGACAACTCGGCCGAACGGAGGACCCGGGACTGGGAACAGAGGCGTAACCGCGCGCCCGGTGACGCG
>NZ_JAMOLN010000103.1 GCF_024448165.1 Streptomyces longispororuber | reverse complement strand
AGCTACGACGAGCTGCCGTCCTCCAATCCCGCCGTCCTGGCGTTCCTGCGCGAACACGGCAACGACCTGGTGCTGTGCGTGCACAACTTCTCGCGCTTCGCCCAGCCCACCGAACTCGACCTGCGCGCTTTCTGCGGCCGGCACCCCGTCGAACTCATCGGCGAGGTGTGCTTCCCGGCGATCGGTGAACTCCCTTATCTGCTCACCCTCGCAGGACACGGCTTCTACTGGTTCCGGCTGCGCGGCACATGCCTCACCCCCCGTGTCGCTCACCACGATTGGACCTGATCCGCCATGACCTCGCCCCTGCTGACCACCGCGCCCGTCACGCCCGCCCAGCTCACCCCGCTGCTGGCGCGCTGGCTGCCCGCCCAACGCTGGTTCACCGGCCGCGACCGCACGATCACGAACCTCTCCGTGGTTGCGGCGACGGAGCTCGAAGCGGACTGCTTCCACCTGCTGGTCCGGGTCGAGCACCGCGGCGAACAGGACTGCGCCTACTACCAGTTGCTGCTCGGCGCGGCCGCCGACGTACCGCCCCGGCTGCAGGGGCGCGTCCTCGGCGAGGTCGCCGGACCGGCCGGCCGGGGGCTGCGCGTGTACGACGCCGTGCACGACCGCCGCGCCGCGGTGCTGCTCCTGGACCGCATCCGGCGGGGCGGCACGATGGGACACCTGCGCTTCGAGTCGTTCCCGCGCACGGCCGTCCCGAGCGGCCTCACGCCGCACGTCCTGGACGTCGAGCAGTCCAACACCTCGATCGTCTACGGCGACCAACTCATCCTCAAGCTCTTCCGGCGGGTGCAGCCCGGCATCAACCCCGACCTGGAGGTGCCCGCCGTGCTGGCCCGGCACGGCTACACCCAGGCGCCCGCGCCGACCGCCTGGTACCACACGGTCGCCCCGTTCTTCGCGACGCTCGGCGTCGTCCAGCCCTACCTCGCCGACGCCACGGACGGCTGGACACTGGCGCTGCAATCGGCCCTGGAACGCACGGACTTCCTCGCCGAGGCCCGGGACCTCGGCCGGGCGACCGGCGTCCTGCACGTGGCCCTCGCGGAGGCGTTCTCCGTCACCGCCGCGCCCGCCGATCACACGGTGCGGCTGGCGGACGCGATGACCCGCCGGCTGCGGTACGCGGCCTCGCGGGTGCCGGAGCTGCGCCCGCACGTGGACCGGCTCCAGGACGTCTTCGCCCGGTTCGCGCTGGCGGGCGGCGATCTGCCGCTGCAGCGCATCCACGGCGATCTCCACCTGGGGCAGGTGCTGCGGTCGGCCGGCGCCTGGCACGTCGTCGACTTCGAGGGCGAACCGGCCAAGCCGCTCGCGGAACGGCGCGGCGCCCACTCACCGCTCGGCGACATCGCGGGCATGCTGCGGTCCTTCGACTACGCGGCGCATGTCGGCACGTCGCCCCGCCCGCAGTGGGCCGAGCGCTGCCGTGCCGCCTTCTGCGCGGGGTACGCCGAGTCCGGCCGGTTCGATCCGCACGGCATCGCGACGGCGCTGCGGGCGCACGAGGCGGACCGGGCCGTCTACGAGGTCGTCTACGAGGCGGCCCACCGCCCCGACTGGCTGGCCGTGCCCATGACGGCCGTCGCCCGGCTGTGCCGCGCCCACTGACCGCTCACCGTCCGCCCCGCCGAGGGCGCCCGCACCGAAGGAGTTCCGCAGATGGCCGTCGCCGACGTGGTCCCGACCACCACAGCCCGGCGCGCTTACCCCGCGCCGGCCCTGGACGCCGACGACCGGGGCAGGCTGCTGCGCGGTGAGCACCACGACCCGCACGCCGTCTTGGGCGTCCACCCCGGGCCCGACGGTGTCGTCGTGCGCTGCCTGCGGCCGCACGCACGCGCCGTCTCGGTCGTCACCGGCGCCACCGCGTGGATCCTGCGCGCCGAGGGCGACGGCCTGTTCGCGGGCACGGTCCCGGACGGGGGCCGCCTGCGCGTGACCTACCCGGACGGTGTCGTGGAGGCCGACGACCCGTACCGCTTCCCGCCCACCATCGGCGCGTTCGACCTGCACCTGATCTCGGAGGGACGGCACGAGGAACTCTGGACCGTGCTCGGCGCCCACGTACAGGAGCAGCAGGGAGTGCGGGGCACCCGCTTCGCGGTGTGGGCGCCCGACGCCAGGGGCGTGCGGGTGCGCGGCGACTTCAACCAGTGGGACGGGACGGCGCTGCCGATGCGCTCGCTCGGGAGCTCCGGCGTCTGGGAACTGTTCGTCCCCGGCCTCGGTGCGGGAGCCCTGTACAAGTTCGAGATCACCGGCCCCGACGGCGAGCGTCTGGAGCGGTCCGACCCGATAGCCCGGCGCACCCAACTGCCCCCGGCGACCGCGTCGATCGTGACGGACAGCGACTACCTCTGGGGCGACGCACCCTGGATGCGGCGGCGCGCCGACCGCCCGGCCCACGCGGCACCCATGTCCGTCTACGAGGTGCACCTCGCCTCGTGGCGGCCCGGCGCGACCTATCGCGAGCTGGCCGCCGAACTCACCGCGTACGTGGTGGAGTTGGGGTTCACACACGTGGAGCTCCTGCCGGTCGCCGAGCATCCCTTCGGCGGTTCCTGGGGCTACCAGGTGACCGGCTTCTACGCGCCGACCGCCCGCCTCGGCACCCCCGACGACTTCCGGTTCTTCGTCGACACCCTGCACCGGGCGGGCATCGGGGTCCTCCTGGACTGGGTGCCGGGGCACTTCCCGCGCGACGAGTGGGCGCTGGCGCGGTTCGACGGGCGGCCCCTGTACGAGCCGCAGGATCCGGTGCGGGCGGCCCATCCCGACTGGGGCACGCTCGTCTTCGACCTGGGGCGCCGCGAGGTGCGCAACTTCCTCGTCGCCAACGCCGTCTACTGGTGCGAGGAGTTCCACGTCGACGGTCTGCGCGTGGACGCGGTGGCGTCCATGCTCTACCTCGACTACTCGCGCGAAGAGGGGCAGTGGACCCCGAACGAGCACGGCGGGCGCGAGAACCTCGATGCCGTCGCCTTCCTTCAGGAGCTGAACTCCACGCTGTACCGGCGCTGTCCGGGCATCATCACCGTCGCGGAGGAGTCGACGGCCTGGGACGGCGTGACCCGGCCGACGGACCAGCCGGCGGCGGGCGGCCTCGGCGGGCTGGGGTTCGGCCTGAAGTGGAACATGGGCTGGTCCCACGACTCCCTCGCCTACATGGCGCACGACCCGGTCCACCGCGCGTACCACCACCACGAGATGACGTTCTCGATGGTCTACGCGTACAGCGAGAACTACGTCCTGCCGGTCTCCCACGACGAGGTCGTGCACGGCAAGCGGTCGCTGGTGTCGAAGATGCCCGGCGACTGGTGGCAGCAGCGCGCGAACCAGCGCGCCTACCTGGGCTTCATGTGGGCGCATCCCGGTAAGAAGCTGCTGTTCATGGGGCAGGAGTTCGCGCAGGGCGCCGAGTGGTCCGAGGCCGACGGGCCCCAGTGGTGGGTGCTCGACCCGGGGCATCCGGCGCACGAGGACCACCGCGGGATCCAGCGCCTGGTGGCGGACCTCAACCACCGCTACACGGCCGATCCCGCCCTGTGGGAGCGGGACGGCGATCCGGACGGGTTCACCTGGGTGTCGGCGGACGCCGCCGACGACAACGTCCTCGCGTTCCTGCGCCACCCCGCCGCCGGCGATCCGCTGCTGGTCGTCGTCAACTTCGCCCCCGTGGTCCGCGACGACTACCGGCTCGGTGTCCCGTCCTGTGCCGCGGGAGCCTGGCGCGAGGTCCTGAACACCGATGAGCCGCGCTACGGCGGCAGCGGCGTCGGCAACGAAGGGGCCAGACCCCAGGAGCCCGTCGCCCACCAGGGCTGCCCCTCCTCGGTCACCCTCCGCCTGCCGCCGCTCGCGGCGGTCTGGCTCAGCCCCACCGCCCCCGCCCCCTGATCCCTCCGGTCACGACTGCGCCGCCAGCACGGCGGCGCCCGGCCCGTCGAGTCCCTCCAGAGCCACCCGGCGCCCGGAGACGGCCAGGAGCAGGTCGAGCACGGGGCCGGTCGCCTCGGGCCCGTCGCCGATCGTCAGGTCGGCGTCCGTCGCGGCGAGCCGGACCCGGCCCAGCAGTTCCTTGGCGCCGCCGAACGACGCCGGGGTGCGCGCCTGCAGCCGCAGGGCCCGCACCACCGCTTCCCTCGGGTAGGCGCGGGCGATGCCCAGGGGCCGGCGGATGTCCTCGCCGTGGATCACTTCCTCCACGAGCCGGCTGTCGAGCGGGGCCGGCGGGGTCGAGGTCCGCGGGGCGGCCCGGCGCAGCCGCTCCAGGGTCTCCTTCGGCGTGCCGCCCCGCTCGCGCGCCACGCCCCTGGCGTTCTGCCGGTCGAAGTCGAACCGCGCCCGGACGAGGTCGACGACGAAACCCGTGCGGGTCGAACGGGCAGAGTTCACGAGGTGGGCGACCACGTCGTGCACGGCCCACCCGTCGCACAGCGACGGCGTGTCCCACTGCGCCTCGTCGAGTCCGGCGAGGTCGTCGATCAGCGCCGCCCGCTCGGCATGTACCAGCGGCCACACATCACCCGTCACGGCTACTCCTTCGTCGAACCGGTGTCTCACAGGGAAGACCGTGCCGACGACGAGAACTCATCGTGAGCGGGCGGAACGGATGCCGGTGGAACGGAAGCCGGTGGAACGGAAGCCGTCAGGTCCCGTGCCACCACCGCCGCACGCTGCGCTGGCGTGCCGTCGGGCGCTGCGGGCCGTCGGCCGCGCCCGTCCCCGGTTCGGGCGGGACGGCCGTCGGCGGCAGCAGAGCGCTCGCGGCGGCGAGGCAGGCGGCCTCACCGGGGGCGGTGTGCCCGCGCAGGAAGAGCGCGCCGTCCGCCGTCGGCTCGTGCAGGCCGACGCTGCGGGGGCCGGTGAGGTCGGCCTGGGGCTCCGCGACCAGGTAGCGCACCCCGTCCGCGTGGTCGGCGACCAGGGCGAAGCTCTCCCGGCCGTGCCAGGACGGCAGGGTCACCAGCACCAGCCCGTCCCCGGCCGGCCGCCCCGACAGCTCGCCCGGCGACCGGGACCGGCGGGCCAGCTCGCGCGCCGTGTCCTCCCAGGCGTCATGGAGGAACTCCCGCACGCACCGCTCCCCCCGCTCCGCCAGTCGCACCAGCATCCGGGCGCCGGGTACGGCCTCGGAGAACAGCAGCCCGGGCAGCACGGCGTAGACGAACGCGTGCTGCTGGCGGAACTCCTCGGACACCAGGCGCAGCAACGGGTGAGAAGCCATACACCGTTGCTAGCCGCACGGGGCGCGTCACAGGAGATCATCCGAACAGTCGCTTCGAACACCGCCGCCCTCGCCGGAGCGCCAAGGATCCCCGTGCCCGGCTCAGCCGTGCAAGGAGGGCCGGTAGACGAGTTCCTGGATGTCGCCGTCGAGCGTGTGGTGCTCGAGGAGTTCGAGGTCGAAGTCGGCCGCCCCCTGGAAGATCGGCTCCAGACCGGTCCGGCCGGTGATCACCGGGAAGAGGGTCACCTGGACGCGGTCGACGAGACCGGCGGCCATCAGCGCCCGGTTCATCGACAGGCTGCCGTGCGAGCGCAACGGCACGTCGGACTCCTTCTTGAGCTGCGCGACGACGTCCACGGCGTCCCCGTGCGCGACCTTCGCGTCCGGCCAGTCGAGGGGAGCCTGCAGCGTGGTCGACACGACCGTCGCCGGCAGGCTCCGCATGCGCGTGACCCAGGGATCCCGCACCTCGGACTCCGCGGTGCTCGACGCCAGCATCTGCGCGAACGCCCGGTACGTGTGGGCCCCGAAGACCATCCGCTGCTCCTCCTCGTACAGGGCGAGGCGGTGGTCGAGGAGCTCGGGGCCCTGCTTGCCCCAGTAGCCGGTCCAGTCGCCGCCGGCGGCACCGAAGCCGTCGAGGCTGGAGAAGATGTCGAAGGTGTACGTGGCGGTCATGGCGCCCTCCTCGGGTGCGGCTCGTCGCCTGTCGTAAGGACAGACCGGATGCCGCTCCGGGACTCATCGCCGCGGCCCCGGCGACCCTCCGCATATTCAAGAACTGAACGACGGTCGCTGTCCGGGAAATCCTCCGGCCGATCGGCGGGGCGGGCCAAGTCCGCCCAGGTGAAAGGCGATGGATGGGGCGTCGGCCGGTCCGGGGCACGGATGCGGCGCGTTTCGACCCCTGCATCCACTGCGTTCACTTGTCTTGACACTGTCCCGTCGGAGCGAGAACACTCCCGGTCGTGAGAGAGCGCTCTCTCAGGTTCCGTGCACGACATGTTCCGCGGGGCGGCGCCCCTCTTGTCGCCCCTCCCGAACCCCCACCACACGTCGTACCGACACGGCAGGAGGTCTCCATGGCACGGAGATCGAAAGTCCTCTCCGGGTTGCTGATATCCGGCGCGCTCGTCGCGACCACGCTCGGCCTCGGCGGCGCCGCCCTCACCGCAGGCGCCGCCGAGATCCCGGCACAGCAGCAGCCCGCCCACTCCACCGCCCACCAGGGCCACACGATGGCAGCGTCCACCGTGCCCGCCGCCGAGGACGCGGACGGCGACGGCTACATTCCGGCGAACCCGCCGGTCACCGGCGTCGAACCGTCCACGAAGCAACCCCCGCACCGCTACTTCCACGAGTTCCAGGCGCAGTGCTCCGTCTCGCACACCAAACCGGACGACCCCATCGTCTATCCGGGGCAGGCCGGGAAGTCGCACGACCACACGTTCATGGGCAACACCACCACGGACGCCGCCAGCACGACCGATTCGCTGGACGCGGGCGGCACGAAGTGCCTCGCCCCGGGCGACAAGTCCGGTTACTGGATGCCGACGATGCTGAACGGGGACCAGCCCGTCCTGCCCGTCGGCACCCAGACGATCTACTACAAGGCCGGCGTCACCGACTACACCAGCGTGCGGCCCTTCCCCAAGGGGCTGCGGTTCGTCGTCGGCAGTCCGATGCAGAGCGCGCAGGAGTTCCGCGACCACCCCGGTTTCGTCGAGGGCTGGGAGTGCGGCACGAGCTACTTCAACGTCGACTTCCCCAAGGACTGTCCGACGACGCCCGACACCCAGGTCAACATCCGCTTCCAGGCGCCGAGTTGCTGGGACGGCCGGTACCTGGACACCCCCGACCACAAGAGCCACATGGCCTATCCGGTGGTCAAGCAGGGCACCAACGACAACGTCTGCCCGACCAGCCACCCGGTCGCACTGCCGATGGTCGAGTTCAAGATGGCGTTCCCCGTCAACGGTGACCTGTCACGGCTGCGGCTGGCCAGCGGACCGAGCTACTCGTTCCACTACGACTTCTTCAACGCGTGGGACGACCGGACGCTCAAGGCGATGGTCGACCACTGCCTCGTGGGCGGGCTGCAGTGCGACGCCCGCGGCTACGACCAGAACCACCCCGAGGAGGGCGCGGTCCTCGACGCGGACTACCGACTGCCCTGACCCGCCTGACGCGCCTGACCCCGCCGGACGAACAGCGCCACGGGCGGCGGTCCACCGACCGCCGCCCGCCCCCTTCCCCTCCGCACGCCCCCCACTGGAGGCACCCGCATGCGTCCCAACCGTCCCGTCGACCGCAGACCACGACGCCTCGCCGCACCCCTCGCCGCCGGCGCGCTGGCGGCCGGCTTCCTCGCCCTGCCCGCACAACAGGCCCACGCCGCGGGCGACGTGGTGAAGGTGACCGGCTCCCAAGGCAATTGGCAGCTCCAGGTCAACGGCTCCCCGTACCAGGTCAAGGGCCTGACGTGGGGCCCGTCCGTGGCCGATGCGGACCGGTACCTGCCGGATCTGAAGTCCATGGGCGTCAACACGATCCGCACCTGGGGCACCGACGCGTCGAGCAAGCCGCTGTTCGACTCCGCCGCCGCCCACGGGATCAAGGTCATCGCCGGCTTCTGGCTGCAGCCCGGCGGCGGCCCCGGCAGCGGTGGCTGCGTGAACTACCTGACGGACACCGCGTACAAGAACCAGATGCTCGAAGAGTTCCCGAAGTGGGTCGACACCTACAAGGACAACCCCGGCGTCCTGATGTGGAACGTCGGCAACGAGTCCGTCCTCGGCCTGCAGAACTGCTACAGCGGCGACGAGCTGGAGCGCCAGCGCGACGCCTACACGACCTTCGTCAACGACGTCACCAAGAAGATCCACGCCGTCGACCCGAACCACCCCGTCACCTCGACCGACGCCTGGGTCGGCGCCTGGCCCTACTACAAGAAGAACGCCCCCGACCTCGACCTGTACGCCGTCAACTCCTACAACGCCGTGTGTGACGTCAAGTCGGCCTGGGAGCAGGGCGGTTACAACAAGCCGTACATCGTCACCGAGACGGGACCCGCCGGGGAGTGGGAGGTGCCCGACGACGCCAACGGGGTGCCGGAGGAACCCACCGACCGGGCCAAGGCCGAGGGCTACACCAAGGCATGGGGCTGCATCACCGGACACCGGGGCGTCGCCCTGGGCGCGACGATGTTCCACTACGGCACCGAGTACGACTTCGGCGGCATCTGGTTCAACCTGCTGCCCGCGGGCGAGAAGCGACTGTCGTACTACGCGGTGAAGAAGGCCTACGGGGCGGACACCTCGGGGGACAACACCCCGCCCGTCATCTCCTCGATGGCCGTCGACGGTGACCCCTCCAAGGTTCCCGCGGGCCGCGCGGTCACCGTCACCACCCAGGCCACCGACCCCGACGGCGACCCGCTGACCTACGAGGTCCTGACCAACAGCAACTACATCGACCAGAGCAAGCAGCTCGTCCCGGTCCCGTTCACCGACGAGGGCTCGGGCAAGCTCCGGTTCACCGCCCCGGACAAGCCAGGGGTGTGGAAGGTCTACGTCAAGGTCACCGACGGCAAGGGCAACGTGGGCGTGGAGACCCGCTCC
Organism: Streptomyces longispororuber; assembly: GCF_024448165.1. Taxonomy (GTDB): domain Bacteria; phylum Actinomycetota; class Actinomycetes; order Streptomycetales; family Streptomycetaceae; genus Streptomyces; species Streptomyces longispororuber_A. The sequence continues at coordinate 26,782 of NZ_JAMOLN010000103.1, read as the reverse complement.
GTGCGCGTCGTGCCGCCACCGGTCGACGGCACGAACATCGCCGTCGGCAAGACCGCCACCGCCTCCTCCGAGCAGACCAGCGACTACGGCGGCTGCCCGTGCACGGCGGCCAAGGCCGTCGACGGCAGCCACGACACCCGCTGGGCCAGCGACTGGAGCGATCCGCAGTGGCTCCAGGTCGACCTCGGTTCCCGCCAGTCGTTCCGGCACGTCCAGCTCGACTGGGAGACCTCGTACGCGAAGGCCTACACCGTGCAGACCTCCGACGACGGCCAGAACTGGCGGACCGTCCACGAGGTCACCGACGGCAACGGCGGCATCGACGACTTCGACGTGACCGGCAGCGGCCGCTACGTCCGGGTCGCCGGCACCGTCCGCGGCACCGGCTACGGCTACTCGCTCCACGAGTTCGGCATCTACCAGTAACAGGTCATCAAGGAACGGAAGGGCGGGGGGAATGAGCGACGCGGAGCTCGCCCGGCTGGTCGACAAGCTCGACACGGCGCAGAAGGTCCGGCTGGTCACCGGCGGGACGACCTGGCGCACCCGCGCCGAACCGGCCGTCGGCCTGCGCGAGGTGGTGACCTCGGACGGGCCGGCGGGGGTGCGCGGCGAGTCGTGGGACGAGCGGAACACCTCGGTGCTGCTGCCGTCGGCGTCGGCGCTCGCGGCGAGCTGGGACGAGCAACTGGTCGAGAAGATGGGCCGGTTGCTCGCCCGGGAGGCACGGGGCAAGGGAGTGCACCTGGTGCTCGCGCCCAACCTCAACCTCCACCGCTCCCCGCTGGGAGGCCGGCACTTCGAGTGCTTCGCCGAGGATCCGGAGCTCGTCGCCAGGACCGGGGCGGCGCTCGTGCGCGGACTGCAGCACGCGGGCGTCGCCGCCACGGCCAAGCACCTCGTGGCGAACGACTCGGAGACCGGACGGCTGACCGTGGACGTCCGCGTCGACGAACGCACGCTGCGGGAGGTGTACCTCCTGCCGTTCGAGGTGGCCGTCGACGCGGGCGTCCGGGCGGTGATGGCCGGCTACAACCGCGTCAACGGCGCCTCGATGACCGCCAGTCCGCTGCTCACCGACATCGTCAAGGGCGAGTGGGGGTTCGACGGCGTGGTGCTCTCCGACTGGGGTGCGCTGCGTACCGCCGTGGACACGGCGCGGGGCGGGCTCGACCTGGCGATGCCGGGTCCTGGCGGCCCGTGGGACGACGAACTCGTCGCGGCCGTGCGGGACGGACTGGTCCCGCAGGCCGCGCTAGACGACAAGGTCCGCCGACTGCTGTTGCTGGCGCGCCGCGTCGGCGTCCTCGGACCGGCTCCCCGGCCTCCTCGGGCCCGTCCGTGCCCCGGTCGCGCCCGCCGGCTGCTGCGCCGGGCCGCGTCCGCGGGCGCGGTGCTGCTCGCCAATGACGGCGTACTCCCGCTGCCCGAGGGCGAGTTGACGTCCCTCGCGGTCATCGGCGCGCATGCCGACCGGCCGCGCGTGCAGGGCGGCGGCAGCGCGGGCGTCTTCCCCGACCGGGTCGTGACGCCGCTCGACGCGATCCGGGCCCGGCTCGGCGACGGGGTCCGTGTCGTCCACTCCCCCGGCCCCGACCTGCCGGCCGGGCCCGCACCGCTGGACATCCGGCACTGCGCCGATCCGCGCACCGGCGAGCCCGGAGTGCTGCTGCGCGTCCTCGACCGGGCGGGGCGCGCACTCTGCGGCGAGCACCGCCTCACCGGACGGCTGCTCGAACCTCCGCTGCCGCCCGGCGCCCACACCGTGGAACTCAGCACGCTGCTCACCCCGCCGAACGGAGGGGAGTGGCTCTTCGGCGTCGCCGGGTTCGGCCGGCTGACGCTCAGCGTCGACGGCCGCGTGCTGATCGACGACGACTTCCCGCGCCGCACCGACGACCCGGCCGTCATCCACGTCGACCCGCCGGGCCCGACGGCACCCGCCCACCTGACGGCCGGTCGCCCCGTGCTGGTCGTCGCACGCCGCCAACTCGCCGCCGGCACCGGGCGCGCCACCGTCCTGACCGCCGCCCCGCCCCCGCCTCCGGCCGAGGCGGCGATCGCCGAGGCCGTCACCGCTGCCCGCCACGCCGACGCCGCCGTGGTCGTCGTCGGCACCACCGACAGCGACGAGTCGGAGGGCCGCGACCGCACCGGCCTGGCGCTGCCCGGCCACCAGGACGCGCTGGTCCGGGCGGTGGCCGCGGCCAACCCCAGAACCGTCGTCGTGGTGAACTCCGGCGGCCCCGTCGAACTGCCCTGGCGCGAGAAGGTGAACGCGGTGCTGCTCACCTGGCTGCCGGGCCAGGAGGGCGGCGACGCCCTGGCCGCGATGCTGCTCGGCGACACCGAACCCGGCGGCCGGCTCCCCACCACCTGGGGCACACGCCTGGCGGACGTCCCGGTCAGCGCCACGCGGCCGGTCGACGACGTCCTCACCTACGCGGAGGGCCTGCACGTCGGACACCGCGCCTGGCTCCGTGCCGGGCGCACACCCGCGTACTGGTTCGGCCACGGGCTGGGCTACACCGCCTGGTCGTACGAGAACGTCGGCGCGCCCCGGCTCCTCGCCGCCGGCGCCGACTTCACGGTGACGGTCCAGGTCCGCAACCGGGGACGGCGCACCGGCCGCGAGGTCGTCCAGGTGTACCTGTCCCGCGACGCCTCGGCCGTGGAGCGTCCGGTGCGCTGGCTGGCCGGATACGCGGCCGTGACCGCGGCGCCCGGTGAGACGGTGCGGGTCACCGTGCCGGTGCCCGCCCGTGCGCTGCGGCACTGGAGCGTGGCCGACCGGGCGTGGGCGGTCGAGCCCGGCGTGTTCACCGTGCACGTGGGCCGCTCGGCCGGTGATCTGCCGCTGACCGCCGAACTCCGCGTACAGCCGGAAGATCCGCTGTGAGAGAGCGCTCTACTCTCCAACTGGCGGCACGGTTAGGCTGCGTTCATGCAACGACAGTCCTTGACGCTGGAGGACGTCGCCCGCGAGGCGGGGGTCTCGCGGGCCACCGTGTCCCGGGTGATCAACGACGTGCCCAGCGTGGACCCGGCCATCCGCGACACCGTGCGTGAGGCGATCCGGCGCACCGGCTACACGCCCAACCGGGCCGCGCGGTCCCTCGTCACGCGGCGGGCGGAGACGGTCGCCCTGGTGGTGTCCGGCGCGGGCGAGGAGAGCGAGGACGCGCCGCACGCCTTCGCGGCGCGGGTGTTCGCGGACCCGTTCTTCGGCCGGATCGTCAGCGGGGTCGTCGGTTATCTCCGCACGCGGTCGATCCACCCGGTGCTGATGTTCGCCGAGTCGCCCGAGGCGCGCACCGAGGTCCTGGACTATCTGCGGCAGGGCCGGGCGGACGGCGCGCTCGTCGTCTCCACCCACGCCCAGGATCCGCTGCCCGGTCTGCTCGGCGAGGAGCGGCTGCCCGCCGTGTGCTTCGCCCGGCCCGCCGAGCCGGCCGCCGTCAGCCACGTCGACCTCGACCACGCGGAGGGCGGCGCGCTGGCGGCCCGGCACCTGCTGGACCGCGGCCGCCGCCGGGTGGCGACCGTGTCGGGTCCGCTGGACGTACCGGCGGGACAGCAGCGCCTGGACGGTTTCCGGGACGCGATGCGGCAGGCCGGAGTGGCCCGGATCCCGGTGGCCGAGGGCGGGTTCACCCTCGCCAGCGGGGCCGCGGCGATGACCTCGCTGCTCGACGCCCACCCCGATCTGGACGCGGTGTTCGCGGCGAACGACCTGATGGCGCAGGGCGTCGTCCAGGTGCTGCGCGAGCGGGGGCGGCGGGTGCCGCAGGACGTGGCCGTCGTCGGCTTCGACGACTCCAGCGTCGCGATCACCTGCGCTCCGCCGCTGACCACCGTGCGCCAGCCCGTCGAGGAGATGGCCGCGGCGATGGCCCGCATCCTCCAGGAGCACATCACGGGCGAGCGGACGGAGCCGACGTCGCTGGTCTTCCCGCCCCGGCTGATCGTGCGGGAGTCCACGTGAACCGTCCCTGAGGACGGTCGGCGCACCCGTCGGAGCCCGGGAACAGGTCCCGGTGCTCCGCAGGTCTCACCTCACTCCGCGGCCGGGACCGCCCGCTTGGGCAGCTTCCAGTTCGGGCGGGGGAAGTGGCAGGTGTAGCCGTTCGGATAGCGCTCCAGGTAGTCCTGGTGCTCGGGCTCGGCCTCCCAGAAGTCGCCGAGCGGCTCCACCTCGGTGACGACCTTGCCCGGCCACAGGCCGCTGGCCTCGACGTCCGCGATGGTGTCGACGGCGGTGGCCTGCTGCGCCGCGTCGGCGTAGTAGATCGCCGAGCGGTAGCTGCGCCCGATGTCGTTGCCCTGGCGGTCGCGCGTGGTCGGGTCGTGGATCTGGAAGAAGAACGCCAGGACGTCGCGGTAGCTGGTGACCGACGGGTCGAAGACGATCTCGATCGCCTCGGCGTGGTCGCCGTGGTTGCGGTACGTGGCGTTCGGAGTGTCACCGCCCGAGTAGCCCACGCGCGTGGACACCACCCCGGGCTGCTTGCGGATCAGGTCCTGCATCCCCCAGAAGCACCCTCCCGCCAGGACGGCCTTCTCGGTTGTCTGTGTCATGCCACGCTCCCTGCGTACCTTGGGGACGGCGGATTCCCGCCCGGACGGACAACGCTCGCGGGGGCGCGGAGATTCCTGGCCCGGGCGGCCGCCCGCCCGGTCACGGCACGACGAAGTCGCACCACACCGCCTTGCCCTCGCCCCGCGGCTCGACGCCCCAGCGCGACGCGAGCGCTTCCACCAGGACCATGCCACGGCCCGAGGTCGCCGTCTCGCCCGGCGAGCGGCGGTGGGGACGGTCGCTGGAGCGGTCCTTGACCCACAGGCGCACGGCGCGCGGCGGTCCGGTGAGCACCTCCAGCGTGAGGACGGCTCCGCCCTCGGTGTGCACGAGGGCGTTCCCGAGCAGTTCGCCCGCGGCGACCTCCACGTCGTCGGCCATCCCGCCCAGGCCCCAGGCGGCGAGGTGCTCGCGGAGCGCGGCCCGGGCGTCCGCCAGGCCCTCCGGGTCCGCCTGGTGGACGTAGCGGTGGATGCGCGGCGCCTGCGGGGTTCCCGGATCGGGTACGCGGCGCAGCACGAGCAGGGCCACGTCGTCGCCGCTGCCCCACTTCTCCCACAGGGAGCGCGACAGGTGGTCGGCGACCTCCTCGGCGGTCTCCGGTCCGGTGCTCAGCGCGCCGGACAGGGCCTCCAGGCCGGCGTCCAGGTCGAGGCCCGGCTCCTCGACGAGGCCGTCGGTGCACAGCACGAGCGTCTCGCCCGGGATCAGGTCGAGGCGGGCCTCGGGGAAGTCCTCCATGTCGAACTCGGTGGCCAGGCCCAGCGGCAGTCCGCCGCGCAGGCGGGGAATGCCGACGCGGCCGTCGACGTGCCGGACGAGCGGCGGCAGATGGCCGGCCCGGACCGCGCGGACGATGCCGGTGGCCGGGTCGAACTGCGCGTACGTGCAGGTCGCGAACCGCTCCGTGTCGAGCTCCGCCAGGAAGCGGGAGGCCCGTGAGAGGACCGTCGCGGGCGGGTGCCCTTCGCCGGCGAACGCCCTGAGGGCGATGCGCAGCTGGCCCATGATCGCGGCGGCGTGGGTGTCGTGTCCCTGGACGTCACCGACGACGACGCCGATGCGTCCTCGGGGCAGTGCGATGACGTCGTAGAAGTCTCCGCCGACCTCGCGTCCGCCCCAGGCGGCGTGGTAGCGGACCGCGATCTCGGTGTCCGCCACTTCGGGGATGTGCTTGGGCAACATCGTGGCCTGGAGGTTCTTGGCCAGGTCGCGTTCCTCGTCGAAGAGGATGGCGCGCTGCAGGGACTGGGCGACGATGCCGGAGAGCCCGATGCACAGATTGCGGTCGGCGTCGGTGAACTCCGTGCGCCCGCGGTAGAAGAGGGCGAGCGCGCCGATCGCGCGGTCCTGCGCGACCAGCGGCAGGAACGCCGCGGAGTCCAGCTTGAGCAGGTCGATGTAGGGGCGCAGCCGGGTGAACCGGTGGACGAGGTCGGGCAGGGATCCCACGAAGCGGGGTTTGCGGGTCATGACGACCTCGGCCAGCGGCAGCGACTCGTCGATCTGGTGCAGCTTGAGTTCGTCCAGGGCCTGCATCGACTGGCCGACCAGGGCGATCAGTTTCAGGTCGTCGCCCTCGACGAGCCCCAGCACGAGGCCGTCCGCGGCGAACCGGTCGAGCCCGCTCGCGCCCGACAGCACGGCCACGACGTCGTCGACGGTGACGGCCCGGGACAGCGCCTCGGTCGTGCCCTGCACCATGAGGGCGACCCGGCGGCGCTTCACGTCGACGGCGTCCAGGCCGGCCAGTTCGGCCGGTTCGCTCGGGGAGGCGCGCAGGATCCCGATGACCCGGTCGGCCCGGCCCGCGGGATCGCGCAGGACCCGGCCGGAGGCGTGGCTCAGGCGCATCGTGCCGTCGCGCCGCCGCACCTGGAAGTAGACGCCGTACGAGTCGGTCCCGGCGGCGATCGCCTCGTTCACGGCCGCGGCGATGCGCACGGCCTCCTCGGGCGGGATCCGTCTTCTGAGGGAGGCCGCCGTGCCGCGGAACTCGTCGGTTCGCAGGTCGAGCACGTCGAGGCCGTTCGCGTCGACGTTCAGGCCGCCGCCCGTCAGATCCCAGTCGAAGGTGCCCATCCCATTGAGCCGCAGCCGCTCTTCAAGGCCGATGTCCGGCTTCTCCGCAGGTCCCATGTGGCTCTCCGTTGCAGCGCTCGGCCACCATAACCGGCGCGCACGGCCCCCGCACGACGGCCGGTGACGGTCACTGAAGGCCACGGATATCCAGAATTGACTGAGTCCAATCTAGCTTCTACGGTGGAAGACACCGAGGTCAACATCAGTGCAGCCGGTGACGCCTGCCACCTCTGGCGACTCTCTCCACGGAGGCCCCCCACATGGCTTGCTACGACTGCATCCAGGAAAACCGTCCGGACACCGTCGGCATCGGCATCTGCACCCGCTGCGGACTGGCCACGTGCCACGACCACGCCCGGGTGCTCGCCGTCCACGTCCAGCGGGCCAACGGCATGAGCCGCACGACCGGCCCCCGCACGGCCCGCCGCGTCGTCTGCCACACCTGCCACGCGGCCGAGACCGCCCACTGATCCACGCGAAGGAGATACTGCTCGACATGGAACAGTCGGCGGGCGACCTGCTCAGGCGCACGGGCCTGCGCAGCACGGCACAGCGGCGCGCGGTCCTGACCGCGCTGCAGGGACGGCCGCACGCGACCGCGGCCGACCTGGAGGAGCACATCGCGGGGGCCGAGGGCGCCTCGGGCACCCTGTCCCGCCAGGGGCTGTACAACGTCCTGGACGACCTGACCCGGGCCCACCTGATCCGGTGCATCGAACCGGCAGGCTCCCCCGCCCGCTTCGAACTGCGCGTCGGCGACAACCACCACCACCTGGTCTGCCGCACCTGCGGCCGGATCGAGGACGTGGACTGCGCGGTCGGCGCCGCGCCCTGCCTGGACCCCATCCAGGACAAGGGCTTCACCGTCGACGAGGCCGAGATCACCTGGTGGGGGCAGTGCGGGCCGTGCCGGAGCCGGGCCGCCGCACAGCACTCCTGAGCCCGAGCGTCGTCAGACCGGCCGGTCCCGTGCCGACGGCGGCGTCCTGTCGTCGCTGACGGCGGGCGCGGATCTGCCGGGCAGCTCCAGTGGGTTGTCGCCCGCGGCGAGGTGCTCCAGGACCTCCCCGAGTTCCGTACAGGCGCGCTGCACCGACCGACGGGTGGCCCGCTGTTCGGTGACCATCGAGGACAGCAGCAGGGCCGTCAGCGCGGCGGAACCGTTGAACACGTGGAGCTTGGCCATCACTTCCAGGCCGGACAGATCGTGGAACGCCCCGCGCTGGGTGTTCGCGGCGAACGTGGTGAGCACCGACGCGAACAGCGCGCACAGCATGCTCCCGGCCAGCTGGAAGCGGAGCGCGGCCCAGATCAGCAGCGGAAAGACCAGGAAGAGCATGCTCGTCGGGCTGAGCACCGCCAGCGGGACCAGCAGCACGGCCGCGAGCCCCAGGCACACGGCCTCCTTCCAGCGCCGGGCCGAGACGCGTCCCGTCGCCCCGAGGAACAACACGAGCAGCAGCGGAGTGACGAGCAGGACGCCCATCGTGTCGCCGACCCACCAGGCCAGCCACACGGACCAGAACTGCCCCGCGTCCAGCTCCCCGGTCCACACCTGCGGCGCGACACCCGCCGTCGCGCCGATCAGCATCGAGCCGAACCCGCCGAGGAAGACCAGCGCGAGCCCGTCGCGAAGACGCGAGATGTCCAGCCGGAAACCCACCCGGCGCAGCAGCAGACAGGCACACAGCGGTGCCGCGGTGCTGCCCGCCACGGTGACCAGCGCGGTCATCTGGGGCGTGGTCAGCGAGGCGATGACCAGCAGGGAACCGAGTGCGATGCCCGGCCACACCCGGACGCCGAACACCAGCAGGGAGGCGACGGCGACACCGGTCGGCGGCCACATGGGCGTGACCACCACGCCTTCGACGACGAGCTGGCCCAGCAGGCCGAGGCGCCCGGCCACGTAATAGCAGGCGGCGACGGCCAACGCCTTGAGGGTCACCTCCAAGGACCACCGGGACCGCCGAGTCGCCACCACATCAGCCATCAGACACCGGCCGGACCGGCTCGGCCATACGAAGGCCTCCGCCCGGGTGCGTCCGGGCCGCCCGCCGCGCCTCAGGAGCCGGGTGTGCGCCGCCAGGACGTGTCGCCGTCGTGGCCGACGACGAGGACGGCGGCATCGTCCTCGTGCCCCACCGAGTCCGCCAGTTTCATCACCCCGCCGGCGAGCGTCTCGACGCCCAGGCCCGCGGCGGCGGTGACCTCGGCGAGCCGCCGCACCTGGCGCAGACCGTCGTCGAGGTCCAGCGACGGCCCCTCCACGACGCCGTCGGTCGGCAGTACGAAGACACCGCCGAGGGTGAGCCGCTGGCAGGTGACGGGGTACATGGCGCCGTGCAGCACGCCGAGCGGGGGCCCGCCCTCCCCCTCGTCGACGCCCGAGCGGCCGTCGGCGGTGGCCCAGATGTGGGGGATGTGGCCGGCCCGGGCGCACTCCAGGGTGCCGGTGGCCGGATCGAGCCGCAGGAACGTGCAGGTGGCGAAGAGGTCCGAGTCCAGGGAGACCAGCAGGTCGTTGGTGCGGGCGAGGAGTTCTCCGGGATCGCCCGTGACCGAGGCCAGCGCCCGCAGCGCGACGCGGACCTGCCCCATGAAGGCCGCTGCCTGGATGTTGTGCCCCTGCACGTCCCCGATGGACAGGCCGATGCGGCCGTCCGCCATGGTGAAGGCGTCGTACCAGTCGCCGCCGACGTTGAGTCCGTGGTTGGCGGGCATGTAGCCCACGGCCAGCCGGACGCCCGGAGCGCTGGGCAGGTCCCGGGGCAGCATGCCGTGCTGCAGCGCCACGGCCAGTTCGACCCGGGAGCGCTGCGTCTCCGCCAGCTCCCGCGCCCGGGCGGTCAGCGCGCCGAGCTTGGCCAGCAGCTCCTCACCGTCCTCCGCGGACCTGCTGCGGAACATCGATCGCCCCGTTCCACGAGAGACCTTCCCCCACTCTGCCCGCAGACCGCGACGAGCGCACCTCGTCAGGACCGGGGGCCGGGCTACCGTGACCCGATGGACCACGAGGCCGCCTTCCCCGCGCACCCCCTGCGCGACGTCCGTGCCCTGTACGTGCGCCAGGCCGGCTGCCCGTCCGACTTCGCGGACATCACGGTGGACTTCGAGCCCTGGGAGGAGGGCATCGCGTTCGAGGTGCACGGCGAGCTGCGCCTTCGCGGTTCGGTCGGCCCGGACGAGCTGGCCGCGTACAGCGCCGCGGCCGCCGACGGCATCCGCGACGGGCTGAGCGCGCTGGGCGGGCCGGTGGCCGTGGCCGTCGTCCTGCGCGCCATGGCCGTGCACGAGGTGGACTCCCACGCGCGTGCGTTCCGGCACGCCGGACGCGTCGCCGTACGCAACGCCCTCGCGCTCCTGAACGGGCCGCCACCCCGGCCCCGGCGGCGCCGTCCGCCGCCCGGCACGAGGTTGCGGGCGGCACCGGGCTACCGGACGATCCGAGAGGAGTGACCGAGCGAGGGAGACGACGATGTCCGAGGCGCGGCAGCCGACGGAGACGACACCGGTCCAGCACAGCGACTTCGGGCGCCGGGTCGCCACGCGACGGCAGGAACTCGGGCTCACTCCGGAGGACCTGGCCGAGCGGACCGGCGCCTCCGCCGCGTACGTCCGGTACGTGGAGGGACAGGCCGCCCAGCCCGGGTCCGGCTTCGCGCTCCGGCTGGCCGACGCCCTGGACACCAGTCTCGACGAGCTGCAAGGCGGCACGTACACCCGGCCGCCCGGCACCGCCGACAAGGCCCGCGACCCCGAGTTCCTGGAGTTGTCCGAGCAGCAGTGCCGCGCGCTGCTGGCCACGCACGGCGTCGGCCGGCTCGCCGCCCAGCTGCCACAGGGCCCGGTGGTGCTTCCGGTCAACTACACGGTGACGCCGGAGGGCGGCGTCGCCTTCCGTACGCGGCCGGGCTCGGCGCTGACCGGTGCCTCGGGGCAGGAGGTCGCCTTCGAGGTGGACCGGGTCGACGACGCGCTGAGCGAGGGCTGGAGCGTGCTCATCGTCGGTGTCGCCCGCACCGTCGCCGACCCGGACACGGCCCGCTCCCTCGACCGTCTGGCCCACACCGAGCCCTGGGCCGGCGGCGACCGCACCCTGTGGGTGTCGATCACACCGCGCCGGATCACCGGACGCCGGATCCGCCGCGGCACCGCCTGAGCCGGCCACCCGGCACGGTCCTCAGCGGCGCGTCCGCAGCGGTTCCGGATCCACCAGGACGCAGCGCGTGCCCGAGTAGATCGTCGGCATGCACCGGTTGCAGTGGATGCACAGCGAGCGCGTCTCCCGCCCGGCGGCCCGGTCCGCGGCGAACCGGTCGACCAGACCGGGCTCGCGCAGCACGGCCCGCCCCATCGCGACGAACTCGAAACCCTCGGCCATCGCCCGCTCGGCCGTTTCCCGGTCGGCGACCCCGCCGAGCAGGATCAGCGGCATCGTGAGCGCGGCCCGGAACTGGCGGGCGGAGTCCAGCAGATACGCCTCCTGGTACGGGTAGGCGCGCAAGAACCGGTCGCCGACCAGCCGGATGCCGAGGCGCAGCGGCTGGGGGAAGTTCGCCGCGAAGTCCCGGACCGGCGCGCCGCCGCGGAACAGGTACATCGGGTTGAGCAGCGAGCTGCCCGCCGTCAGCTCCAGGGCGTCGAGGCTGCCGTCCTCCTCCAGCCAGGCCGCGGTCCGCAGGCTCTCGTCGAGCCAGAAGCCGCCGGGCACCCCGTCGTCCATGTTGAGCTTGGCGGTGATCGCGATCTCGTCGCCGACCTCGTCGCGCACCGCCCGCGCGACTCCCCTGGCCACCTTGGCCCGGTTGGCGAGCGAACCCCCGTAGCCGTCCTTCCGCTTGTTGAGCCGCGGGCTGAGGAAGGAGCTGGCGAAGTAGTTGTGGCCGAGGTGGATCTCGACCGCGTCGAACCCGGACTCGACGGCCGTGCGGGCCGCCCGCGCGTGGGCGCGGGTGATGCGGGCGATGTCGTCCGGGGTGGCGGCCCTGACGACGCGCAGGCCGGCCCGGCTCACGTAGCGGCTGGGGGCGAGGGCGGGCAGCCGGTTCGAGACGGGGTCCGCGACCGGGCCCGCGTGGCCGATCTGGGCGCAGACCGCAGCGCCCTCGGCGTGCACGGCGTCGGTGAGGCGGCGCAGTCCCGGGACCGCCTCGGGCCGCATGTGGATCTGGTGGCGCTCGGTACGTCCTTCGGGGGCGACGGCGCAGTAGGCGACGGTCGTCATGCCGATGCCGCCTGCGGCGGGGCGGCGGTGGTACTCGATCAGCTCGTCGCTGACCAGGGCGTTGTGCGTGACCCCCTCGAAGGTGGCCGCCTTGATGATGCGGTTGCGCAGGGTGAGCGGGCCGAGCCGGGCGGGGGCCAGCAGGTCGGGGGCCGGGTCCTTGGCTGTGTCCTCCGGGTGGGGTTCGCTTGCGGTCACGAGCGATCAGCTCCTCTGCTGTCGTCGTCCGGGGAGCGGGCGCCGAGGCCCGCGCTGATGAAGGCGACGACCGACGCCGCCGGCGGGCGCGGGACGCGGCCCAACTCGGCGGTGGCCGCCTGCGGTTCGCCGTAGAGCTGGAGCAGCAGGTCGAACGCCATGCGCCAGCGATGGGCGATCTCCCGCCGGGACAGGTCGGGCCGGGCCGCACTCAGCAGGTCGCGCCACGGCTCGAACCGGAACCAGCGGTCGTCGAAGGGCAGTCGGCGGCCGCGCAGGACCAGCCGGGCGAGCAGGTGGACGAGCATCCTGCCGTGCGGTCGCCGGGTCAGTTCGTCGAGCGGGCGCACCAGGACCTCCGTCAACTCCGTGACGCCCGGCGGCCGTCCGCCGCGGGCGCTCCGCTCCACCGCCGCGAGCGGCTCCGCCCACAGGGGGCCGAGACGCTGTTGCAGCAGGGCGGCGACCAGGTCCTCCTTGGTGCCGAAGTGGTAGTGGACGGCGGCCGGGTTCATGCCCGCCGCCGCGTTCACCGCACGCACCGACACCTGCTCATAGCCCTGCGCGAGGAAGAGCCGTTCCGCGGCGTCGAGCAGTGCCGCCCGGGTGGAGTCGGTGGCCATGCGCCACATGAGAGCACCGCCCTCCACACTTTTCAATCAGTGATGGAAAAGTTCCGTCGGTGCGGTTCCGGAGAGTGATGCGGGCCCTTCCGCGGTCGCCCGGTTGGGCCGTCCGGGTGACCCCGGCGCCGGGCCGTCGTTTGCGTTGCGACAGCTCGACCAGCCACCGACGCGAAGGACCCGCCCGTGCCGTCTCTCCGCCCCTCCCGGCCGACGCCCCGCACCCGGATAGCCGCCGACACCACCGAGGCCGCACTCGTCGAGCAGTACACCGCTCTCGTGCGCCTGGCCTATCTGACGCTGCCCACCTCGCTGTCCCGGCACAGGCGCGTGCTCCTCGCCCACCACGCCGCGCAGCACGCCCTGCCCGCGGCCCGCACCGGGCGGGTGCCCCGGCCGCGCGGGGCGGACGGACCACCGGGAGCCGGGGCAGACGCCCTGCGCGTGCAGGTGGTGCGCACCGCCCTGGCCGCCGCGCACCGCCCCGCCTGGTGGCCCGGCTCCCTGCGGCCACCGCGCACCCTGCTGCCCCGGCTTCCCGTCGTCTGGGGCCTGCGGCTGTTCCCGCGGGCCGGGGGCGCGGACGAGGTCCGGCTCGGGCAGGCCCTCGCGGACGCGTCGGCCCCGGCGCGGGCGGCGTTCGTGCTGCGCCGGGTCGACGGCCTGGACGGGGAGCGCGTCGCCCTGCTGCTGGACGCGGCCGGGGTGGCCGACGCCGGGGCCGTGCTCCGCCAGGCGGTCGGCCTCGACGCGCAGGCGGGTCCGGCGGCCCAGGCCCTGCTGCACTCGCAGGAGTTCGACGCCTGCTCGGTGCAGACACGGCCGACCGACCTGGTGCGCCGGGCCCGACGGCGCCGTGCCGCCTGGACCGCGGGTGTCGCGGCCGCGGCCCTGGTGGCCGCCGCGCTCCTCGTCCCCGCCGGGACGACGCCGGACCCCGCGCCCGGCACCGCCGGCGCCGCTTCCCCCGTGCTCTCCCCCGGCCGACTGGCCCGTACCGCCCCCGACACCTGGGCGGACACCTCCCGGGTCGACTTCACCGCCTGGCCCGCGCGGGGAGCGCTGGTCCACGACGACGCCCTGCTCGGGCGGGCGCTGGACACCTGGGCCGCCCCCTCGGACGACGTCCGGGTGACGGCGTCGCCCGGCACCGCGACCGACGCCCCGCCGCGCACTCCGCAACTGCTGTTCGCCGGAGAGGTCGACGGTCACCAGGTCGTGCTGTTGCACGACGGGGAACGGCTCGCCCGGTACACCGCCGACGAGGGCTCCGGGCAGGTGTCGCTCGACATCGCCCGGGCCGACGACGCGGACGTCACGTCCGGCGCGACCGTGGTGCTCGCCCGCGGCGACGGCGCCGCCCGCTATCTGACGGCGCCGTGGATCGCCGAGTCGACCGTCCGCGACCTGCTGCGCCCCGACACCCCGGCCCGGCCCCTGCACGTGTCCCGCGACGGGGTCACGGACGCGGTGCCCGTCGCCCCTCCTGGCGGCTGCGACAAGCGTCCCGTCCTCCAGCTGCGGTCGTCGTCGCGCATCGTGGAGCACCACGCGTTCGTCGTCGCCGACCTCGGCGGACTCTCGCCCGTCCACCTCACGTACACACCGCTGCCCGGCGCGGGCCGTCCGCCCCGCCAGCCGCGCGAGGCGACGAGCACACAGGCACTGCTGGCCTGGGCGCGCACCGCGTGCCGGGTGCCGTCGTGGGGCGGCGGCGGGGTCCGCGCGGTCAACGTCTGGGACTTCGCCGAGCAGGACCTGCCACAGAACGGTGGCCGGGCCGTGTGGGCGTGCGCGCGGGCCGACTCCTGGCGGGGTCCGGGCGACGTGACGCTGCTGCTGCGTACGCCGGCGGCGTCGACGACCACACCCGCCCGGGTCGTCGGCCGGGCCGAGAACACGGCCGCTTGCAGCCGGTTCGGCCAGCACGTCGTGGCCGCCACCCGGTGGCGGGCCCCGGACGGCCACGACTACCTCGTCGCCGCCGGCAGCCGGAAGGTCACCCGCATCACCGCGGACGGCGCCGTCGACGCCTCGAAGCCGGGCCGCGTCCTGGCCGTGCCCGCTCCCGAGAAGGGCACCGTGCGGGTGACGGCACGACTGGACACCGGCGAGCGGCTCGCGGAGGTGGGTGCCGCACGGGACTGACCCGCTCGCCCCGGGACGGCAGGCCCCGTCCCGCCGTCGGCCCGCCACGCCACGCGTGCGCGGGCCGACCCGTGTGATCCGTGATCACTGCATCCGCCCGTCCCGCTCGTGCGGAAGGAACAGTGAGGTCAGAAGGTGGAAGCACACGCCCTCACGGGCACATGAACACACGGACACACGGGAGCGGACGTGGACGCGGTCGACGACGGGATGCGCTGTCTGGTGACCGGGGCCACCGGCTACATCGGTGGCCGGCTGGTGCCGGAGCTGCTCGCCGCCGGGCACCGGGTGCGCTGTCTCGCCCGCTCCCCCGACAAGCTCCGCGACCACCCCTGGGCCGCCGACACCGAGATCGTCCGCGGTGACGTCACCGATGCCGACTCGGTCGCCGACGCGCTGGCCGGGGTGGACGTCGCGTACTACCTCGTGCACGCCCTGGGCACCGGCGACGGCTTCGAGCGGACCGACCGCGAGGCCGCGACGATCTTCGGCGAGCAGGCCCGGCGGGCCGGCGTGCGCCGCATCGTCTACCTCGGCGGCCTCACCCCCAAGGGCGTACCGGAGCGCGAGCTCTCGCCGCATCTGCGGTCCCGCGCGGAGGTCGGCCACATCCTGCTCGCCTCGGGAGTCCCGACGACGGTGCTGCGGGCCGCGGTCATCATCGGGTCCGGTTCCGCGTCGTTCGAGATGCTGCGCTATCTCACCGAGCGGCTGCCGGTGATGGTGACGCCGAGCTGGGTGCGCACCCGGATCCAGCCGGTCGCCGTGCGCGACGTGCTCCGCGTCCTGGTCGGCAGCGCGACGATGCCGACCGATGTGTCCCGCGCCTTCGACATCGGCGGCCCCGACGTCCTGACGTACCAGGACATGATGGTCCGCTACGCGGCCGCCGCCCGGCTCCCCCGGCGGCTGGTGCTCACGGTGCCCATGCTCAGCCCCCGGCTGTCCAGCCACTGGGTCGGCCTGGTCACCCCCGTCCCCGCGTCCATCGCCCGCCCGCTGTGCGAGTCGCTGCGCCACGAAGTGGTCTGCCACGAACACGACATCGCCGACTGGGTGCCCGATCCGCCCGGGACGCCGATCGGCTTCGACGAGGCCGTCACCCTCGCCCTGCGCCGCGTCCAGGAGGCGCAGGTCGCCACCCGCTGGTCGTCGGCGGCGGTGCCGGGCGCGCCCAGCGATCCGCTGCCCACGGACCCCGACTGGGCGGGCGGCAGCCTGTACACGGACGAGCGGGAGCGCCTGGTCGACGCGTCGCCGCAGCGGCTGTGGGAGGTGGTGGAGGGGATCGGCGGTGAACACGGCTGGTACTCCTTCCCGCTCGCCTGGGCCGTCCGCGGCGGGCTCGACCGGCTGATGGGCGGCGTGGGGCTGCGCCGCGGCCGGCGCGACGCTGCCCACCTCCGGGCGGGCGACTCGCTCGACTTCTGGCGCGTCGAGGCGATCGAACCGGGGCGGCTGCTGCGGCTGCGCGCCGAGATGCGGCTGCCCGGACTCGCCTGGCTCGAACTGTCGGTGGAGCCCGTCGGCGCGGGCCGGTCCCGCTACCGGCAGCGGGCGCTGTTCCATCCACGGGGCCTGGCGGGACAGGCGTACTGGTGGAGCGTGGCGCCGTTCCACACCGTCGTGTTCGGCGGGATGGCGCGCAACATCGCGGCCACCGCCGAGCGCCCTCGCCCCGGCGCCGGGACCGCGTGACGCGCACCTCCGCCCTGCCGCGCGGGCCGGATCCGCCGATCGACCCATCCGTGGAGCCCGCGGCTCCGTATTACCCGCGCACCCCCGTCCGTCCGGGTGTGCCCGCAGAGCCTGGAGGTCACGAACGTGAAGGAAGCCGTCCGCATCGGTCCCGCACCGGGAGCCGGGCCCAGCCTGGAAGAGCTCATGGCCGATGTGGCGAAGGGGGACAAGGAGGCGTTCGCCTCGGTGTACGACGCCGTGGCGGGCTCCGTCCTGGGCGTGGTGCGCGGGGTCCTGCGGGACCGGGCGCAGTCGGAGGAGGTGGCGCAGGAGGTGCTCGTCGAGGTGTGGGGCAACGCGGCCCGGTACCGCACCGACCGCGGCACGGCCATCAACTGGGTGCTCACGCTCGCCCACCGGCGCGCGATCGACCGGGTCCGCTCGGTGGAGGCCGCCGCGGCACGGGACCACCGGGCCGCGCTCCTGGCCCGGACCCCGGAGTTCGACGAGGTGACCGAGGAAGTGGAGACCCGTCTCGAACGCGAACAGCTGCGCCGCTGTCTGCGTACGCTCACCGAACTGCAGCGGCAGTCCGTCTCGTTGGCCTACTACCGCGGTCTGACCTACAGCGAGGTCGCCGAGCTGCTGTCGGTGCCGCTGGGCACGATCAAGACGCGGCTGCGTGACGGTCTGATCCGGCTCCGGGACTGTCTGGGGGTCGGCGCATGACCGCCGTGGATCTGCACACCCTGACCGGGGCGTACGCCCTGCACGCGCTCGGGCCCGCCGAGCAGGCCGAGTTCGAGCGCCACCTCGCCGCGTGCGAGGCCTGTGCGCAGGAGGTGCGCGAGCTGTCCGCCACGGCGGCCCGGCTCGGGCTCGCCCTGACGGTGGTGCCGCCGGACGGCTTCAAGGAGTCGGTGCTGCGCCGGATCGACAGCGTGCGCCAGGCGCCGCCGAGCACGTCGTCGGACGCGGCAGGGGCCGGAGCGCCCCGGCGCGCGCGGCGGGTGCAGCGGTGGGTGCTGGCCGCTTGTGTCGCGGCGGTGGCCGGGCTCGGCGCGACCACGGTGTGGCAGTACGTGGAGGCGCGGGACGCCCGGCAGGAGGCCCGCCGGGCGCAGGAGGCCACGGACCAGGTGGCCGATGTCCTCGCGGCCCCGGACGCCAAGGCGCGCACCGCCCGGCTCGCGGGCGGGGCGAGCGGCACCGTCGTCGTCTCCGAGAGCCGGGACCGGGCCGTGTTCGTGGCCGCTTCGATGGCGGAGCCGCCGAGCGGCAAGGTCTACCAGCTGTGGTTCGACGAGGACGGCACGATGCGTCCCGCCGGGCTGATGGACCCGCACCGCACGGCGCAGACCGTTCTCCTGGAGGGCGCGGTGGGCGACGCGTCCGGCATGGGCATCACGGTCGAGCCGGCGGGCGGGTCGGCGCACCCGACGTCGGCGCCGGTGGCGCTGATGCGGCTGCCCGCCTGACCGGTCCCCGCCCCGCTCTCAGCGGGGCGGGCGGTCGCGTCGGGGCGGGCGCGGGAAGAAGCCGCTGGTGCGGGCGGCGTACGCGGCGTATCCGGGCCGGTCCGCCATGTGCCGCTCCAGCAGCGGCTTCCCGCTCCCGTTCAACAGCAGGAAGCTCATGGTCAGCGGGGAGAGCGCGGCCAGGAGAGCCGGCCACGGTCCGGCCTCGCAGGCGACGAGGAACAGACCCCACCACACGCAGAAGTCCCCGAAGTAGTTCGGGTGCCGGGTCCAGCTCCACAGGCCCCGGTCCATGATCTGCCCGCGGTGCGCGGGGTCAGCCCTGAAGCGGGCGAGCTGGTGGTCCCCGACGGCCTCGAAGCAGAGACCGACGCCCCACACGACCGTCCCGATGACTGCGAGGAGGGACGGTTCCGAGGGCGCGTACGAGGCGATCTGGACCGGCAGGGACACCAGCAGGATCAGCGCGCCCTGGAGGAGGTACACCATCCGCAGCGCGTAGAGGTCCCGGCGGCCCGGTGCCTTGGCCAGCATCCGTTCGTAGCGGGGGTCCTCTCCGTGGCCGCGGGAGCGCCACGCGATGTGCAGGGCGAGCCGCAGCCCCCAGACCGCGGTGAGCACCAGGACGAGGACCCTGCGCGCGGCGTCGCCGTGCCCGGCGGACATGCCGTACGTCGCGCCGGCCACGGCGGCGAACCCGATCCCCCAGGCCACGTCGACGCCGCGGTGTCGGCCCGTGCGGACCCCGACGGCGAACGCGGCCAGGACCACGACCAGGACGGCGCCGGCCGACACGGCGGCGTTCAGGGCGAGGGCCGCCCACGGGAAGCCGTTCATGACGCGGTCCCCGGCCCGGCGGGCTCCTTCGTGAACAGGTACTGCTGGACGTCCAGGTAGCCGGAGCGGAACCCGGCCTCGGAGTACGCGAGGTAGAGCGTCCACATGCGGCGGAACGTCGCGTCGAAGCCGAGCGCGGCCACCTCGTCCGCCCGCTCGGTGAAGCGCTCGCGCCAGAGCCGCAGCGTCTCCGCGTAGTGCGGCGCAAAGCCGTCCCTGCGGGCCGTGCGCAGCCTTGTGTGCTCGCCGGTGACGCGCTCGATGACGTCGACGGAGGGCAGCTGCCCGCCGGGAAAGACGTACTTCTGGATCCAGGTGTACGTGTGCCGCGAGGCCAGCATCCGGTCGTGCGGCATGGTGATGGCCTGCACGGCCGCGCGGCCGCCGCGGGCGAGCCGGTCGTCGAGGGTGCGGAAGTAGCCGATCCAGTACTCCTCGCCGACCGCCTCGACCATCTCGACGCTGAGCACGGCGTCGTAGGTGCCCTCGCTCTCCCGGTAGTCGCACAGCCGGATGTCGACGCGGTCCTCGTGCCCGGCTTCCCTGACCCGGGCGAGGGCGAGGTCCCGCTGGGCGGCGGAGAGCGTCAGGGAGGTGACGTGGGCGCCGCGGGCCGCGGCGCGCAGGGCCAGTTCGCCCCACCCGGTGCCGATCTCCAGGACCCGGGTGCCCGGTCCGACGGCGGCCAGGTCGAGCAGCCGGTCGACCTTGCGCCGCTGGGCCTCGGCCAGCCCGGACCACGAGGCGGGAAAGCCCTGGAAGAGGGCCGCGGAGTACGTCAGCGTGTCGTCGAGGAAGAGCGCGAACAGGTCGTTGGACAGGTCGTAGTGGCGGCTGATGTTCGCCCGCGCCCCGGCCACGGTGTTGCGCTGGGCCGGGGGCCGGCGCTGGGCCCACAGGTCCCGCAGCCGTTGCAGGGGCGCGGGGACGAGGGTGGCCGCGTGCGCGGCGAGGACGGTGAGCACGCCGACCAGGTCGTCGGCGTCCCACTCCCCGGCCTGGTACGACTCGCCGAACCCGATGAGGCCCTGGGCTCCGATGCGGCGATGGAAGGCGTCCGGGTCGTGCACGACGAGCTCGGGGCCGCCCAGGCCCAGCGTTCCCCGGCCGCCGAGCCGCACGCGCAGCGGCAGCCGGTCGAGGGCGGAGTCGACGACCCGACGCGCCACGGCCGTACGGACACCAGAGGCTCCGGGCAGCGCCGCCACGTCGGGCCATCGCTCCGGGTCCACGTCGGCGCGGGGCAGGGGCCGCTCCGCGGTCGAGGTGAGTCTCATCGCATGCCTTTCTGGGGGTGGTGGCCGGGGCGCGGCAGCGGGCGCAGGCCCCGGAGCAGGAGACGGATGCCGTGCAGCCGGATGCCCGCGGACACGGCGTACGTGGACAGCGGCCGACGCAGCACGGTGCGGGCGACACCGAACGGGGTCGCGGGCCGCCGCACTCCCCGTACGGTCGCGGTGAAGGGCGGGGTGCCGGCGGCCTCCAGACGCACCGTCAGGCGCAGCGTCCCGTCCGGCACGGGCAGGCGCATCCGGTAGTGGCCCGCCATCGGGAAGAACGGCGAGACGTAGAACTCCTTGTCCGCCCGCGCCGCGCCCGTGCGGTCCGGGTGCAGGACGTAGCAGTGGCGCTCGCCGTGGGTGTTGTGGACCTCGGCGACCGCGCAGCGCGGGGTGCCGTCGGGGGCGAGGCACCAGTAGACGGTCAGCGGGTTGAAGACGTGGCCCAGCACGCGCGCGTGGGCAAGCATCACCACGCGCTCCGCCGGGTCGAGGCCGATGCCCTGCGCGGTCAGGAACGCGGTGAGCCGGGCGCGCAGTGTGGTGCCGTCGCCGCCGAGGTGGTCGCGGGCGTCGAAGCGGGCGAACCCACGCAGCGGGTACGGGACGCGGGGCGGCCGGTCGATGTCGATGAGCCACAGGTAGGTGCGGTGGCGCAGCGTGTGGCGGACCGGGCCGGTGCGGACGTGGGCGACGGTGCAGGGGTAGAGCGCGGGGGTCGTGGGGATGGGGTTCACCAGGGCACCCCCAGCGCGGCGGCCGCCGCGGCGCCGGAGCGGCAGCCGTCCTCGTGGAAGCCCCACCCGTGGTAGGCGCCGGCGAACGCCGTGACGGGGCCGCTGAGTTCGGGCAGCCGGCGCTGCGCGACGACGGACTCGGGCGTGAAGACGGGATGCTCGTACTCCATGCGGGCCAGCACGCGCGACGGGTCGACGCGGTCCTCGCCGTTGAGGGTGACGAGGAACCGTTGCGGGCCGGGGAGGCGTTGCAGCCGGGTCATGTCGTAGCTGACCCGCACGGCCGCGGCGTCGGTGTCGCACGACGGCATCAGGTAGTTCCAGGAGGCCCGTGCGCCCGGACTGCGCGGCAGCACACCGGAGTCGGTGTGCAGGAGGGTCGCGTTGCGGGAGTAGCGGAACGCCCCCAGGACCGCGCGTTCGCGGGCGTCCGCGTCGGCGAGCAGGCGCAGTGCCTGGTCGGGGTGGACCGCGATGACCACGGCGTCGTAGGTCAGGGTCCCCAGCCGGTCGGTGGTGACGTCCGCGCCCGTCGCGTGCCGGCGCACCGTGCGGACGGGGTCGGCGGTGTGCACGGCGTCGAGGTTCTTGGCGACCCGGTCCACATAGGTGCGGGAGCCGCCCGTCACGGTGCGCCACGCCGGGGACCCGGTCACCGCGAGCATCCCGTGGTGGTCGAGGAACCGGAACAGGTGGGCGGCCGGATACCGGTGCGCCGTCCGGGCGTCGCAGGACCAGACCGCGGAGACGAGCGGCGTCACGAAGTGGGCGGCGAAGTAGGGCGAGAACCGCTCCCGGGCGAGGAACTCCCCCAGGGTGACGGGGAGTCGGCCGTCGGCTCCGGTCTGCGCGTCCGGTGACCGCAGGACCCTGCGGGCCGCCCGGTGGAAGCGCGGGACCTCGGCGAGCATCCGCAGGTACCGGGGCCGCAGCGCGGAGCGCGGCCGGGCGAACAGGCCGCGCGGTCCCTTGGCCCCCGCGTACTCCAGGCCGCAGCCCTCGCAGCGCACGGACATGCTCATCTCCGACTCCTGTGTGGCGACGTCGAGTTCGGAGAAGAGGCGCAGCAGGTTCGGGTACGTCCGGCGGTTGTGCACGATGAACCCGGTGTCGACGCGGTGCAGCCGGTCGTCGGCCGCGACCACGTCGTGGGTGTGCGCGTGTCCGCCCAGCCGGTCGTCGGCCTCGTACAGGCTCACCCGGTGGGGCCGGCCGAGCACGTGCGCCGCCGTCAGCCCTGCCACGCCGCTGCCGACGACGGCGATGCGCCGCCCCGTGCCGTCGGGCATCGTGCTCCTTCCGCCCGGCCCCGTTCGGGCCTCTCACCTGTGATCCGGAGCGGACGGCGGCACGGATTGCTCCGGTTGGCCGTCAACCGGTCCGGCCCGTTGGTCCGTGGGTGTGAACCGACCAATCCGAGCGGGTCCCGACGACGGATTCCTGACCATGGACGACGCAACGCAACGGCCGCTGCGCGGCATCGAACGGCGGACGGTGGGCGCGCTGAGCGGCGTGCTGGCCGGGTACGCGGCGCTGGCCGTCGCCGAACTGGTCTCCGCCGCGGTCAGGCCCGAGGCAGGTCCGCTCGTCGCGGTCGGCGGCGCGACGATCGACCGGACCCCGGCCGCGGTCAAGGACTGGGCGATCCGCCAGTTCGGCACGCACGACAAGCTCGTGCTGCAGCTCGGCATCCTCGCGGTCCTGGCCGTGCTGGCCATGGCGCTGGGCGTGGCGGCGACCCGATGGCTGCGGGCCGGCTCCCTCGGGGTCCTGTGCTTCGGTGCCGTCGGCGCGCTGGCGGCGCTGGGCCGGCCCGATTCGACGGGCTTCACCGACGCGCTGCCGTCCGTCGTCGGCGCCCTGGCCGGTGCCGGGCTGCTGTACGGGCTGACGGGGCGCGTCGGCCGGGCCGACGGGGCGCTCGCGGACGGCGCCGAGGAGGGCGGCACGGGCTGGGACCGGCGGGGTTTCCTCGTCGTCGCCGGGGCGGCCGCCGCCGCGTCGACCGGAGCGGCGTTCGCCGGCCGGGCGCTCGCCGGCTCCCGTGGGCAGCGCGCGGTCGCCTCGCGCCGGGGCGTCGTGCTGCCCGCGGCCGCGTCGAAGGCGGCGCCCGTGCCGCGCGGCGCCGCGCTGCGGATCGGCGGCATCAGCCCGTTCATCACCCCGAACGACGACTTCTACCGGGTCGACACCGCCCTGACCGTGCCGAAGGTCGACGCCGGCTCGTGGCGGCTGCGGATCCACGGCACGGGCGTCACCGACGAGTTGACCCTGTCCTTCGACGCGCTGCTGCGGATGCCGCTCGTCGAGCGTGACATCACGCTGACCTGCGTCTCGAACGAGGTGGGCGGCCCGTACGCGGGCAACGCGCGCTGGACCGGCGTCCGCCTGGCCGACCTGCTGGAGCGGTGCGGGGTGCGGCCGCCGTCGCGCGGCGGCCCGGCCGACCAGTTGGTCGCGCGGTCCGTGGACGGCATGACCCTCGGCAGCCCCGTCGAGGACGTGATGGACGGCCGCGACGCGCTGCTCGCCGTCGGGATGAACGGGCAGCCGCTGCCGTTCGAGCACGGCTTTCCCGTCCGGATGGTGGTGCCCGGCCTGTACGGGTACGTGTCCGCCTGCAAGTGGATCGAGGACATCGAACTGACCACGTACGACGCCTACGACCCGTACTGGGTCAAGCGCGACTGGGCGCGGCGCGCGCCGGTCAAGACGGCGTCGCGGATCGACACCCCGAAGCCGTTCGCCCGCCCCGGGGCCGGCACCGTCATGGTCGCCGGGGTCGCCTGGGCGCAGCACCGCGGCATCGACAAGGTCGAGGTCCGCGTCGACGACGGACCGTGGCAGGAGGCGCGCCTCGCCGCCGAGGACACGGCGGACACCTGGCGCCAGTGGTCGTACGCCTGGCAGGCCCGCAAGGGCGGACACACGCTGACCGTACGGGCCACCGACGGGACCGGTGAGACGCAGACCGAGGAGCGCGCCCCCACCATCCCCGACGGCGCCTCCGGATGGCACTCCGTCGTCGTCACCGTCGACTGACCGTGCCGCCTTCCCGGGCCGGACGTCACTCGTCCGGGCGACGCACCAATCCGCGTAGGGATCAGTTCCGGATTCCCCGTGACGCAAGGCAGACGCCTTCGTCAACGCCCTCGTCGAGGAGTTGTCATGCAGACCCGAATCCGTCGCTACGCCATCGCCGTCACCGTCAGCGCCGTGCTGCCGCTGACCCTGACGGCCTGCTCGGACAGCGACTCCAAGGACAAGGCGTCCGGCACCGCGACCGCCGCCTCCGCCGAGCCGTCGGACACGGGCAGTCCGTCCGGCGGCATGAACGAGCCCTTCGGCCCGGCCTGTTCGTCCGTGCCCAAGGACGGCGCGGGTTCCTTCGACGGCATGGCCAAGGACCCCGTGGCCACGGCCGCCTCGAACAATCCCGCGCTGTCCACGCTGGTGACGGCCGTCAAGAAGGCCGGGCTCGTCGACACCCTCAACAACGCCGAGAACATCACGGTGTTCGCGCCCACCAACGACGCGTTCGCCAAGATCCCGAAGGCGGACCTGGACAAGGTCCTCAACGACAAGGCCCAGCTCACCAAGATCCTGACCTACCACGTCGTGGGTCAGAAGCTGGCGCCCGCGGACCTGGGGAACGGCTCCTTCGAGACCCTGGAGAAGTCGAAGCTCACCACCTCGGGCTCGGGTGAGTCCTACAAGGTCAACGACACGGCCAAGGTGGTCTGCGGCAACGTGAGGACCGCCAACGCCAACGTCTACATCATCGACACCGTCCTCATGCCGAAGAGCTGACGGCACGCGTTCACCGTCCTGTCGGCCGTCATCGCCCCGGTCGCCGAACCACCCTGTCGGCGAGCGGGAGTTGACGGCTGACGGTGGCCGCGGCCCGGCCCGCCGCCGCAGCGGCCGCCCTGCCGGTCGCCCGCGAACCGTTACCACGGCGGCGCCTCTGCCGTTTGATTTCGTGGTTCTTCCCTCTGCAGGAACGTTCCGGCACCGACCATGGCCGGGCCGGCTCCCACAGCGGGACCCGGCGGCGACGGTGATGCGAGGCGAGCAGGACAGTGACGGATCGGCTGATGGGCAGGCTCCCCGGCCCCCGGGCGGCGCAGGACGAGGCGCCCAGCAGGCTGGTGGGACGGGACGAGGAGCTGCGCCGGGTCCGCCGACTGCTGCGCTCGCACAGTCTGGTGACGCTCGCCGGGCCGGCCGGAGCGGGCAAGAGCGCACTGGCCGCCGAAGCGGCCGAACGCTTCGACGCCGAGGTCGTCCGGGTCCGCTGGTGGGACTCCGCCGCACCGACGGCGCACGGCGTCCGCGCCATCGCGCAGGCGGTGCTCGCCCACCACGCCCCCGTCGGCACCGACGCGCCGGACCACGCGGAGCGCATGTTGTTGCTGCTCGACGACGCCGATCCGGTGCGCGAGGAGTGCATCGACATGGTGCAGCGCCTCGTCGCACAGTGCCCCGGCCTGCGCGTGCTGGTGACGTCCCGGCAGCCGTTGGGCCTCGGGGCCGAACGCGTCGTGCGCCTGGGCCCGTTGGCCCTGCACGCGGCCGACGGGCGCTCCCCCGGTCCCGCCGTACGCCTGTTCCGCAGCCGCCTCGACCGACGCACCGCCACCGCCCTCGATCCCGGCGACGCGGAGCTCGTCGTCGACGTGTGCCGGCGCACCGGACGCACGCCCCTGGCACTCGAACTCGCCGCCCGCCAGGCGCGGGGACGGTCGCTCGGGGAACTGAGCGACCTGCTGGCGGGCGGCGACGGCTGGCTCAGCGACGACCGGCACACCGGCCCCCACCGGCACCGCTCTCTGCACGCGGCGGCCGGTGCCACCTACCCGCTGCTGGACCGCCGCGAGCGCGTCGTGTGGGCCAGGGCGAGCCTGTTCACCGGGGATTTCGACGAGGCAGCCGCCACGTTCGTGTGCCAGGGCCCCGACCTGCCGGCGGACCTGGTGCCCGCCGCGTTGTCCCGGCTGGCGGCCGCGACCGTCCTCGACGTCGTCGACGACCCGGGCGGCGTCGTCCCCGCCCGCTACCGCATGCCCGCCGCCTCCCGCAGCGTCGGCAACGCCGTCCTGCGCGCGGCCGCCGAGTGGCCGGCCGCCGCGGACCGCCACTTCACCTGGCAGTGCCTGGCCGCCGACGAGGCCGCCGACCTGTGGCGGCACGGCCACCAGCCCCTGGCCCTCGACCAACTGCGCGCCGCCGCCCCGGACATCGCGGCCGCGCTCGCCCGCAGCACCGCCCACCCGGGGCGCACCGCCGACGCGCTGGGCCTGATGGTCGACCTGTGGTTCTGGTGGGGCGTCTGCGGCCGCGCCGCCGAGGGCTACACCACCGTACGGAGCCTGCTGCGGGCCGCACGCCGGGAAGAGGTGCCGGTACCCGCGGTCGCCCTGTGGCTGGCCGGATGGCTCGCCGCGCGGCTGGGCCGCCCCGAGGCGCCGCTGCTGCTGGGCGACGCCGCCGACGCGGCGCTGGCCGGGAACGACCTGGGCCTGCTCGGCCAGATCTCGGACGCCCTCGCCGTCCACGCGGCGTTCTGCGGCGACCGGGACCGGGCCGTCAACCACCTCCAGGAAGCCGTCCTGCTCTCCCCCGAGCGGCCGGTGTACGGACCGCCGGCCGCCGTCAGCCAGGCCGTTCTCGCCTGCAACGAGGCCCGCACCTCACCCGGCCGCGCCCGGGCCGGCCTGCGCAGGGCCCTGAGCCACCCGTCGGCGCGCGACGACCTCTGGGTGCGCTGCACGACCGGGTACGCCCTG
Source organism: Streptomyces longispororuber (assembly GCF_024448165.1). Lineage (GTDB taxonomy): Bacteria > Actinomycetota > Actinomycetes > Streptomycetales > Streptomycetaceae > Streptomyces > Streptomyces longispororuber_A. Next base: position 127 of record NZ_JAMOLN010000103.1, on the reverse strand, counting down.
GCGTTCCTGGACCACGTGCAGGGCCGCAAGTCCAAGGCGTGGCGCCGGGCGCACCGGGTCCTCGCGGACGCCGTCGCCCTCGACGCGCCGGTCGGCATCGCCCTCGCCCGCGGCCTCATCCACGAAC
>NZ_JAMOLN010000102.1 GCF_024448165.1 Streptomyces longispororuber | reverse complement strand
CGACCTGATCGCTCTCGACCGGCTCGCCGTCCAGGAGTCCGTACGCCTCGTCGGCCTGGTCCGCGACGGCGACTGGCGGCGCGACACCCCCTGCGCGGGGTGGACCGTGGGCCGGCTCGTCGCGCACATGACGGCCCAGCACCGCGGTTTCGCGGCGGGCGCGCGGGGCGCCGGGGACGATCTCGCCCACTGGCGGGAGCCGGCGGAGGGCGGTGCGGATCTCGCGGCGGCGCACCGGGCCGGCGCGCTCGACGTGATCGCCGCGTTCGGCGAACCGGGCGTCCTGGAGCGGGAGTTCGCGCTCCCGGAGCTGGGGCGGGACGGGCCGGGGCCGGGCGGCGGCTGGCCGGGGCGGATCGCGGTCGGCTTCCACCTCGTGGACTACGCCGTGCACGCCTGGGACGTCGCCGCCGCCCTCGGCGTCCCGGCCGAGCTGCCGGGACCGGTCGTCGCGGCCGCCCTCAAGGTCGCGCTGCGGGTGCCGGCCGACCCGCTGTCCCGTGCGCCGGGCGCCGCGTTCGGACCGCCGGTCGACCCGGCCGGGGACGGCTCCGACCTGGACCGGATGCTGCGGCTCCTGGGCCGCGACCCGCTGCGGTGGCCGGCGGTGAAACCTCAGATCTAGCTCTGAACGTCCCCCCTCCTGGGTTCGGCACGGCACGCCGGGGCCATGACATCAGCACGCCGCAGCGCACGGTCACGGCAGAGGAGGGGGACGCACATGCAGCACCTGCCACACCTGGGCACCGGGATCGGCTGGCGACCGGAGATCGCCGACGTCGTCGAGGCCATGCCGGGCATCGACTGGGTCGAGGCCGTCGCCGAGAACGTGTGCCCCGGCCATCTGCCCGACTCCCTGCTGCGGCTGCGCGAGCGCGGCGTGACCGTCGTGCCGCACGGCGTCTCCCTGGGCCTGGGCGGCGCGGACCGGCCCGACGAGCAGCGGCTCGCCGAGCTGGCCGCGCGCGCCGAGGCGCTCGGCTCACCGCTGGTCACCGAGCACATCGCCTTCGTCCGCGCGGGCGGCGAGCGCACCGCGTCGCAGCTCCTGGAGGCCGGTCACCTGCTGCCGGTGCCGCGCACCCGCGACGCGCTCGACGTGCTCTGCGAGAACGTCCGGATCGCCCAGGACGCGCTGCCGGTGCCGCTCGCGGTGGAGAACATCGCGGCACTGTTCGGCTGGCCCGGCGAGGAGATGTCCGAGGGACAGTTCCTGTACGAGCTGGTGGAGCGCACCGGCGTACGGCTGCTGATCGACGTGGCGAACCTGCACACCAACCACGTCAACCGGGGCGAGGACCCGGCGAAGGCGCTGGACGAGCTGCCGGTCGAGGCCATCGCCTACGTGCACGTGGCGGGCGGATTCGAGCGGGACGGCGTCTGGCACGACAGCCACGCGCACCCGGTGCCGCAGCCGGTCCTCGACGTCCTGGCCGACCTCGCGTCCCGGGTGACGCCGCCCGGCGTCCTGCTGGAGCGGGACGAGAACTTCCCCGATGACGCGGGCGAGCTGGGGCGCGAGGTGGCCACGATCCGGGAGACGGTGGCGGCCGCCGCACCCCCCGCCCGCCGGGCCGACGTGCCCTCGGCCCGGGTGCCGGACGCGCCCGTCGAGGACGTCGTGCGGGGCCGGGTCGGGCTGGCGCAGGCCGCGCTGCTCTCCTCCCTCGTCGCGGGCACCCCCGCGCCCGAGGGCTTCGACCGCGCGCGGCTGGCCGTGCAGAGCCGGGCCCTGGCGGGCAAGCGGGCCGACGTCGTGGCGAAGGTGGCGCCCGAACTGCCGGTGATCCTGGGCGCGTCGACGTACCGCACGGCGTTCCTCGGGTACGCCGCGCGGCGGCCGATGACCGCCGGCTACCGGCGCGACGCGCTCGACTTCGCCGAGGACCAGCTCATCGGGCAGCGGGTCCACGACGCCGTCGCCCGGCGGGAGTTGACACAGTGGTGGCTGGACCGGTCGGGACCGAAGCCCCCGTCGGGACGGCCGGTGGCCCGGGCCCTGCGGGCGGCACGGCTCGCGCTCGGCCGGGGGTGACCGGCCGTGAGCACCGCGGGGGTGCTCCTGTACGCCGTGCTGGGCGTGGGGGCGCTGGTGCTGCTGGTCGTGTTCGCGTGGCTGTACGGGAACGCCGATCCGGACGAGCCGGCACCGCCGGTGGAGGACGTGCTGGAGGCCGCGCGCCTCGTCGGCGGCCCCGATCAGGTCACGCTCACCGCGCTCGCGGCGCTGCACGCGGCCGGTCTGGTCGGGGTCGACGCGTCCGGCGCGTTGGTGGCGAAGCCCGGCGCGGTGGGCCGCAACCGGGTGGAGCGGGCCGTGCTCGACGCCTGTGCCACGGTGCCGCACGGCGAACTGCGTCCGCTGTTCCTGAAGGTGGCGCGCGGCGGCGCCGTTCGGCGTCTCGACGAGCGCCTCGCGGGGCGCGGCCTGTTGCTCTCGCGGCGCGGCGGCCGCTGGTTGCGCGGCTCGGCGGCTGCTTACGCCGTCCTCTGCGTGGTCGTGCAGATCGGCTCGGTCCCGCTGATGCTGGTGATCACGGACATGGCGGACGCCGACGGGCGCGAGCTGCTGCCGCTGTGGCTGTTGCCGGGATTCCTCTGCGGGCTGCTGGTGGCCGGTCTCGTCGGAGGCCGGGCGGGCGGCGCCGGTCTCACCTCGGCCGGCCGCGCCGCCATCGCCGCCTACCGTGCCGAAGCCCACCGCGCCGACGCCCTCCCCACGGCCGGCCCGGCCCTGGCCGTGGCGCTGCACGGCGCCTCCCGCATCCCCGACCCGGTGCTCGCGGCGATGCTGGCGCCCCGGCCGAGGGCACCCTCGTCGACCCCGCCGACGGTGTACACGCCGCCCCCGCCGCCCGCACCACCGAGCACCTACTGACCGGCGCGGGGCGCGCGAACCGCACAACCCCCGCGCCCCGTACCGCAGTTGACGTAGTCCCGACTGATGCCCGGCACCCCGTGCCGGGGGCGCACTAGCGTGCGGTGCCGCACCAGGAGGCACCATGCGACTGCACTTACCCCACCGCGTCAGCGGCACCGGACTCATCGTCACGGCTCTCGTGGCGACGCTGGCCGCGCTCGTCTTCCCGATCTGGTCGTACGCGGACCGCTCGGGCACCGGCCTCGACACCCTGAACGCGCAGACGGTGTCGACCAGATTCGGCCCGCTGTCGGCCACCGACCGCCTCTTCATCACCAAGGTGCGGCTCGCCGGGCTGTGGGAGCTGCCCGCGGGGCAGCAGGCCGAGGAGCGGGCACCGAGCAAGGCGATCGAGACGGCGGGCGAGCATCTGGTGGCGGGCCACACGTTCCTGGACGCCCGGGTGCGGGAGGTCGCGGCGCAGCTCGGGCTCGAACTGCCCAACCAGCCGAACGACCAGCAGCAGGGCTGGCTGCGGGAGTTGACGGCGGCCAGGGGCGACGACTACGAGCGGAGGTTCGCCAACGTGCTGCGCCGTGCGCACGGACAGGTGTTCTCGCTCGTGGCCCAGGTCCGTGCCTCGACGCGCAACTCGCTGGTGCGGGACCTCGCGGACGACGCGAACACCACGGTCCTTGACCACATCAAGGTGCTGGAGGCGACCGGCCTCGTCGACTTCGACGCGCTGGCCAGGGACGCGGCCACCGCGAGCCCGCCCCCGGCGACCCGGTCCGCCGCCCCGCCCGGCCCGACGCCGTCGCCCGGCACCCCGACACCGGTGTCGCCGACGCCCACCGCGTCGTTCCCGCTGCCCCCGGCCGCGTCGCGCCCCAAGCCGGAACCGCCCCGGGGCAGCCCCGCTGCGGGCAAGGGGAAGAAGTCACCGAACCCGGGCAGGACGAACAAGCGGAACGTCACGTCCCGCTAACCCTCCGTCCGCATAGTGAACAGGCCATAGCGGTTACCCGAACGTCTGCCGTAGAAACTCCGCATGTTCTGGGTCCTGTTCCTCCTCATGGCCTGTGCCGCCGCGCTCGTGTCCTGCGGCCGCCTCTGCCTCGCGGCCGTGCGCGCCGCCGACAGCGAGCGCCTCGCCGGCGACGCGCACCGGGGGCACGAACTGTCCCTGTACGAGACGGCGTTCCTGTCGGGCGGGCCCGGCCGGGTCGCGGACGTGACGCTGGTGTCGCTGGCCCGCGGCCGCCGGCTGCTGCTCGCGCACACCGGGTGGGCGACGGTCGTCGACCCCGAGGGCCGGGACGCCATGGAGCGTTCGGTGCTCGGCGCGATCGGCCCCGACGGGCAGTCGCGCATAGCGCCGCTGCGGGCGACCGCGGCCGCCGGCGAGGCCGTGCGCACGCTGGCCGAGCGCCTCGTCGCGGCCGGACTCGCGGTGCCGGACGCCTCCCGGTCGACGATCGCCGGGGCGGTGCGGCAGGTGCAGGCCGCGGTGGTCGCCGTGCTGGCCCTCGGCGCGCTCGCCACCCTGATGCCCGGTCAGGACACGGCGCCCGGGACCCCGGTGGCGGCGTGGTTCGCGCTGCCGCTGCTGCTCACCCTGAGCTGTCTGGCGATCGCCAGGATCGAGATCCACCCGTACACCCGCTGGGCCTCCCCCACCGGTCAGCGGCTGCTCGCCGCGCTGCCGAAGGGCACGGGCAGCCTGCTCGCGGTGGCGGTGCGCGGGGTGCGCGCGGTGGACGATCCGCAGGTGCGCGCGGCACTCGGCGGCGGCCGCGGGACCACGGCCGAGTGACCTGAGAACGCCCGGACGACGCATCGGGGTCATTTGATCCGACACCCGCGACCTGGTGCTTTACTTCACCAACTGCCGCCCCAAGGATCCCTTTAATTCGCGAGCCGCAAGGGTTCGAGAGCTCGACGAAAGGGATGCACCCAAGCGATGAGAGCAGCATCCGCCCTCTGCGCCACCGCGGCATCGTTGATCCTGTCGGCCCTCGTGGCCGCACCCGCGGGCAGCGCGACCGCCGGCGACTCCCCCGAGACCCTGGGCACCGCGGCCGCCGCGCAGCGCGCCGCGGCCGCCGGCGTCCGCTTCGGCGCCTGCCCGGCCGTGGAGAACCTGCCCGAACCCGTCACCTGCGGCACCGTCACCGTCCCGCTCGACTACGCCCACCCCGACGGCAAGCAGATCAAGCTGACCGTCAGCCGGGTGCGGGCGACCGGCAAGCGGGGCGACGAGAAGGTCGCCCGCCAGGGCGCGCTCGTCTTCAACCCGGGCGGTCCCGGCGGCAACGGCATGTACTTCCCGCTGGCCGGCCTGATGCCGGAGTGGAAGCGGATCGGCGCCGCCTACGACCTGGTCGGCTACGCGCCGCGCGGGGTCGGCCGGTCGGCGCCGCTGTCCTGCCAGGACCCCGAACGGTTCGCGCAGGCCCCGACGCAGGCGCCGACGCACCCCTCCGCCTCGTACAAGCTGGAGCGGATCGCGCAGGCCAGGTCGTACGCGGCGGGCTGCGCCAAGAACCCGGGCCTGCGGCACTACACGACCCTCAACAACGCCCGTGACCTGGACGTGCTGCGGGCCGCCCTCGGCGAGCCGAGGCTCACGTACCTGGGCGCCTCGTACGGCACGTACATCGGGTCCGTGTACGCGGAGCTCTTCCCCTCGCACGTGCGCCGCCTGGTCTTCGACTCGGCGGTCGACCCGCGTCCCGACCGGATCTGGTACGAGAACAACCTGGTGCAGTCGCGGGCGTTCGAGGGCCGCTGGGCCGACTTCCGCGCCTGGGTCGCCCGGCACGACGACACGTACCACCTGGGCACGACGCCCGAGGAGGTGCTGCTCTCGTACGAGAAGGTGCGCGCGGAACTGGCCCACCGGCCGGCGGGCAAGAAGGTGGGTCCCGGGCAGCTCCAGTCGGCCTTCCTCCAGGCCGGGTACTACGACGACTACTGGCCGATGCGGGCCGTGGCCCTGTCCGAGTACCTCGACGGCAACCCGAAGCCGCTGATCGACCAGGCCGCGCCGACCCCGGCGGCGGCCGTCGAGAACGAGAACGGCAACGCCGTCTACACGGCGGTGGAGTGCAACGACGCGCCCTGGCCGACGGACTTCCGCACCTGGGACCGGGACAACTCGCGGCTCGCGCGCGTCGCGCCGTTCGAGACGTGGGACAACGCGTGGATGAACCTGCCGTGCGCCTACTGGCCGGCGCCGCGGCAGCGCCCGGCCGACGTGCGCACCCTGCCGGGCGAGCTGCCGCCCACCCTGATCCTCGCGGCGGAACGGGATGCGGCGACGCCCTACGCGGGTGCCCGCGCACTGCACCGGCGGCTCGCCGGTTCGGCCCTGGTGACGGAGAAGGGAGCGGGCACGCACGGCATCGCGGGCGGCCCCAACAAGTGCGTCAACGGGTACCTGGACGCGTACCTGCTGGAGGGTCAGGTGCCGGAGCACCGGTCCGCGGCATGCGCCCCGCACCCCGAGCCCACGCCACTGGGCAGCTGAGCCCGTCCAAGCCCCTCCCGCGATGGAGGAGCGGGGTCCGGGGCAGCGCCCCGAGACCCCGCCCCGGCACAGCGCAACGGGCTACAAGGCCCCCAGCCGCTCGAACGGGAACGGCGACTGGACGAGCGGCCGAACCGCCAACCGGGTCAGCGGCAGCGCATTGTCGTCGCCCGCCGTGCGATTGGCGTGCAGCACACCGCAGCCGGTGCACCGGTGAACGATGATCCACTCGCCGTCCCCGCGCACGGAGATGGCGAGCGGCTCCATACGGGCACCGCAGTCGGCCGCCCGGTCCCCCGGGGTGTCGTCGAGATGACGGCTCCACAGGCAGGTCGGGCAGTGATTGCGATGGCCCGTGCCGACGGCGGACATCGACACGTCGAGGCCGCAGTTCAGACAGCGGAAGGACTCGGCACGGGCCTCGGTACGGGCCCGTCGAGAGGTGTTGCGGGACATCGTGGAAACGACTCCTGAGCGATGCGGTAGGAACAGCGGTCGGCTGGATTCCCGCCTCGCATCCGGGAGTTCACGCAGCGGATGCGAGAACGGTCCCGAGGGCCGTGGGCATACAACACCACCTCTACGTCAAAGGCTCGGACTTCCCGATGAAAGCCCGAGCCAGGACGGTGCGGCAACCGAATTACGCGAGGCCCTCGACGAGCTCCGCGACCGACTTGCGGCGGCCGGTGTAGAACGGGACCTCTTCGCGCACGTGGCGGCGGGCCTCGGAGGCGCGCAGGTGCCGCATGAGGTCGACGATGCGGTACAGCTCGTCGGCCTCGAAGGCGAGGATCCACTCGTAGTCGCCGAGCGAGAACGAGGCGACCGTGTTGGCCCGCACGTCCGGGTAGCCGCGCGCCATCTTGCCGTGGTCGGCGAGCATCTTGCGGCGCTCGTCGTCGGGCAGCAGGTACCAGTCGTAGGAGCGCACGAACGGGTAGACCGAGACGTAGTCGCGGGCGTTCTCGTCGGCCAGGAACGCCGGGATGTGCGAGCGGTTGAACTCGGCGGGGCGGTGCAGCGCCATGTTCGACCAGACCGGCTCCAGGGCGCGGCCGAGCTTCGTGCGGCGGAAGAGGTTGTACGCCTCCTGCAGCTGGTCCGCGGTCTCCGCGTGCCACCAGATCATCAGGTCGGCGTCGGCGCGCAGCCCGGACACGTCGTACGTGCCGCGGATCGTGACGTCCTTCGCGGCGAGCTGGTCGAACAGCTCCTGGACCTCGTCCGCGTAACCGGTCCGGTCCTCGGGCAGGACGTCCTTCAGCTTGAAGACCGACCAGAGCGTGTAGCGGATGACCTCGTTCAGGTCCTTCGCCAGCTTGCCCTTGTTCGGGATGCGGTCTGCCGCCGGGTCGGTGGTGGTGTTCTCGTCGCTCATGTCCCTCATTCTCCCGCTCCGCCGTGCAGGCTCTGCACCGGGTTCGCCTTCAGGTCCTCGCGGGTGCCGGTGTCCCCGCGCAGTTCGTCGACCGCCGCGTGCGCGCTCGCGATGCACGCCGGGATGCCCACGCCGTCGTACGCGGCTCCGCAGACCGCGATGCCGGGCAACTGTCCGATGTGCTCGCGGACCCGGGCGACCCGGGCGGTGTGGCCGACGGGGTACTGGGGCAGGCCGTCCTGCCAGCGCGTGACGTGGGAGGCGACCGGGGCGGCGGTCAGTCCGGTGGCCTCGCGCAGGTCGTGCCGGGCGATGCCGACGAGGTCCTGGTCGTCGCGGCCGAGGTCCCGCTCGTCGCCGTGCCGGCCGACGGAGGTGCGGACGACACGGAGGCCGGGGTTCTCGGCGGCGATCCAGCCCCACTTGTGGGAGGCGAAGGTGGCGGCCTTGATCGTGTGTCCGTCGACCGGCGGGACGAGGAATCCGCTGCCCTCGGGGAGGCGGGCGTCGTCGGTGCGGTAGGCGAGGGTGATCAGGGCCATCGAGGCGTACTCGATGCTGCGCAGCTCCTGGGACGCCTTGGGGGACGCGGTACGCAGCAGGCTGGCCGCCGCGGGGGCCGGGAGGGCGATGACCACCTGGTCGGCGAAGAAGGTGCGGCCGTCCGCCGTCCCGACGCGCCACTGCGCGTCGTCCGTGGCCGCCCGGGCGGTGCCCAGCGCTCCCAGGGTGGACGCCCGGGCGCCCAGCAGGATCTCGCCGCCCTTCGCGCGCACCGACTCGGCCACCGCGGCCGGCAGCGTGCCGATGCCGCCCTCGATGCCGGTGAAGACCGGGCCCGTCTGCTGGTTGGCCGCCGCGCGGGCCTGGATCGCGCGGACCGCCTCCGTCAGGGACCGGTGCCGGGCGGCCTCCTCGAAGAGCTGGGGGACGGCGCTGCGCATCGAGATGCGGTAGGCGTCGCCCGCGTAGACGCCGCCGAGGAGCGGTTCGACGAGCCGGTCGACGACCTCGCGGCCGAGCCGGGCCGCGACGTACTCGCCGACCGCGACGTCGTCGCCGGTCTCGGTGGGCGGCAGGTCCGCGTCCTGCTCGATCCGGGCGATGCCCTCGCCGGAGAGCACGCCGGTGAGCGCGTCGGCCGTGCCCGGAACGCCCATGACGTGGCCCTTGGGCATGGGGCGCAGGGCGCCGCGGGTCCAGATCGAGGCGGTCGCGGTGGACGGCGGCTGCAGCCGGTCGGTGAGGCCGACGGCCTTCGCCAGGCCGACCGCCTCGGGGCGGCGCGCCAGCATCGACTCGGCGCCGAGGTCGACGCGGGCCCCGGCGATCTCGCCCGCGAGCAGCTTGCCGCCGAGCCGGTCGGACGCCTCCAGGACCGTCACGTTCACCGGCTCGTCGCCGTCGAGCAGTCGATGGGCGGCCGCGAGTCCCGCGATGCCGCCGCCGATGACGAGGACGTCACGGCCCTGTCCTGTTCCCGTACGTGTGTCCGCTTCGCGCATGCCCCCACTCTCTCAGAACGCCCGGGCTGTCTCGGACGAGTCCTGAACGTGACCGGTTCGGGACCACTCGGCAACCACCGCGCGGGCCGCTCGCGCGTCGAAGGATTCGTCCGCTGACCGTCACGTCCCTCGGGGGTATGTCGATGCACGTTTCCGGTACACCACGGCGCCTGCGGCCCGTTCACGCCCTGGCCACCGTCCTGCTCGCCGCCGCGCTCGCCGTGGCGGGCTGCTCCGGCAGCTCGACCGGCGGCTCCGACAGCGGCGACGCCGACGGCGCCAAGGCGGCGGCGCCGGCCGAACAGCAGGACAGGAACGGCGCGAGCGGTCCGGGCAACAGCCGCGGCGGCTCCGGCGGTACGAACGCCAAGAAGCCGCCGAAGCTGACCGGCGTCCACATCATCCGCACGGCGCAGCTGTCCGTGCGCGTCAAGGACGTGCCGGACGCGCTGGACAAGGCGCGCACGGCGACCGAGACGGCGGGCGGCTACGTCGGCAACGAGACGACCGACCGCGACGGCAAGGGCCACCAGCGCACCCGCGTCACGCTCCGGGTGCCGCAGGAGTCGTACGAGGAGGTGCTCGACGAACTCTCCGGTGCGGGCAAGCTGTTGGCGCGCAACGAGTCCGCGAAGGACGTCACCGACCAGGTCGTCGACGTGGAGAGCCGCATCAGGTCGCAGCGGGCGAGCGTCGCCCGGGTCAGGGAACTGATGGACCGGGCGACGAAGTTGAGCGACGTCGTGACCCTGGAGGGCGAACTGAGCGGGCGCCAGGCCGAATTGGAGGCACTGCTCGCGCAGCAGGCGTCCCTCAAGGACCGTACGTCGCTGGCGACGATCACGGTGCGGCTGAGCGAGACGTCCGGCGCCGCGGCCGCGCGGGACGACGACTATCCGGGATTCCTGGACGCCCTGTCCGGTGGCTGGAACGCGTTCGTGAACGTCCTGAAGTGGATCGCGATGGTGCTCGCGGCGGTGCTGCCGTTCGCGGCGGTGACGGCGCTCCTGGTGTTCCTGTGGCTGCGGCTCGTCCGGCCCCGGCTGCCGCGCCACCGCGAGCCGGCGCCGGTCCCGACGGCGCTCGGCCCGCTGCCCGCGCACCCGAAGGCGGAGGAACCCGGCGAGCGCGACTGACGCGGGCGCGCCACGTAGCGTGGGCGCATGAGTGCTGACAACCCTGTGCGTGAACGGCTCGTGGTCATCGGGGGCGACGCGGCGGGCATGTCCGCCGCGTCGCAGGCGCGCCGGCTGCGCGGCCCGGACGAGCTGGAGATCGTGGCCTTCGAACGCGGCCACTTCACGTCGTACTCGGCGTGCGGCATCCCGTACTGGGTGGGCGGCCAGGTCGGCGAGCGGGACGAGTTGATCGCGCGCACCCCCGAGGAGCACCGGGCGCGCGGCATCGATCTGCGGATGCGGACCGAGGTGGTGGAGATCGACGTCGCGGGGCGGCGGGTGCGCGCCCGGGAGCTGGACGGCGGCGCCGAGTCCTGGACCTCGTACGACAAGCTCGTGATCGCGACGGGGGCGCGGCCGGTGCGGCCCGCGCTGCCCGGCATCGACGCGCCCGGGGTGCACGGGGTGCAGACCCTCGACGACGGTCAGGCGCTGCTCGACACGCTGCGGGCGACGGACGGGCGGCGGGCGGTGGTCGTGGGCGCCGGGTACATCGGGGTGGAGATGGCCGAGGCGCTCATCAACCGCGGCTACGAGGTGACCGTGGTCAACCGCGGTGCCGAGCCGATGTCGACGCTCGACCCGGACATGGGGTGCCTGGTGCACGAGGCGATGGCCGGTCTGGGCATCACCATGGTCGACGACGCCGAGGTGACGAAGGTCCTCACCGGGGACGACGGGCGGGTGCGGGCCGTGGCGACCGAGGACGCCGAATACCCGGCGGACGTCGTGGTGCTGGGGATCGGGGTGCGTCCGGAGACGTCGCTGGCGAAGGCCGCCGGGCTGCCGCTGGGCGCCCACGGCGGTCTGCTCACGGACCTGGGCATGCGGGTGCGCGGGCACGAGGACGTCTGGGCGGGCGGCGACTGCGTCGAGGTGCTCGACCTGGTGTCGGGGAGCGAGCGGCACATCGCGCTCGGCACGCACGCGAACAAGCACGGGCAGATCATCGGGTCGAACGTGGGCGGCGGCTACGCGACGTTCCCCGGCGTCGTCGGGACGGCCGTCTCCAAGGTGTGCGAGCTGGAGATCGCCCGCACGGGGCTGCGCGAGAAGGACGCGCGGCGGGCCGGGCTGCAGTACGTGACGGTGACCATCGAGTCGACAAGCAGGGCGGGTTACTACCCGGGCGCCGCGCCGATGACGGTGAAGATGCTCGCCGAGCGGCGCACCGGGCGGCTGCTCGGCGTGCAGATCGTGGGCCGCGAGGGCGCCGCGAAGCGGGTCGACGTCGCCGCGGTCGCGCTGACCGCGGGGATGACGGTGGAGCAGATGACGGCGCTCGACCTCGGCTACGCGCCGCCGTTCTCACCGGTGTGGGACCCGGTGCTGGTGGCGGCGCGGAAGGCGGTGGCCGCGGTGCGGGCCGGCTGAGCACCGCGGCCGTGCGCCGGTGTCAGCGGGCCGTCTGCGTGTGGACGTGGTCGACGAGACGGGTGAGCGCGTCCGGGTCGGTGCTCGGCAGGACGCCGTGCCCGAGGTTGAAGACGTGGCCCTCCAGGCCCGCGGCGGCGTCGAGCACCTCGCGCGCCTTGGCCTCGACGGCCTCGGGGGTGGAGAAGAGGATCGCCGGGTCGATGTTGCCCTGCAGCGCCTTGCCGGGGCCGACGCGGCGCGCGGCCTCGTCGAGCGGCACCCGCCAGTCGACGCCGACGACGTCCGCGCCCGCCTCGCCCATCAGTCCGAGCAGCTCACCGGTGCCGACGCCGAAGTGGATGCGCGGCACGCCGTAGCCCTCGACGGCCTGGAAGACCTTCGTCGACGCGGGCATGACGGAGCGTCGGTAGTCGGCGGGCGACAGCGCGCCCACCCACGAGTCGAAGAGCTGCACGGCGCTGGCGCCCGCCTCGATCTGCACCTTGAGGAAGGTGGAGGTGATCTCGGCGAGCCGGTCCAGCAGGTCGGCCCAGAGCTGCGGGTCGCCGTACATGAGGGCCTTGGTGTTCTCGTGGTTGCGCGACGGGCCGCCCTCCACGAGGTAGCTGGCGAGGGTGAACGGGGCGCCCGCGAACCCGATGAGCGGCGTCTCGCCGAGCTCGGCGGTGAGCAGCCCGATGGCCTCCGTGACGTACGAGACGTCCTCCGGGGTCAGGTCCCGCAGCCGCGCGAGGTCGGCGCGGGTGCGGATCGGCTCTGCGACGACGGGCCCGACGCCGGGCTTGATGTCGAGGTCGATGCCGATGGCCTTGAGCGGCACGACGATGTCGCTGAAGTAGATGGCCGCGTCGACCTTGTGGCGGCGCACCGGCTGCAGCGTGATCTCGGCGACGAGCTCGGGCCGCATGCACGACTCCAGCATCGGGATGCCCTCGCGGACCTTGCGGTACTCGGGCAGTGAACGCCCCGCCTGGCGCATGAACCACACCGGCGTGTGCGGCACCGGCTCGCGCCGGCACGCCTTGAGGAAGGCGGATTCGTACGTCGCTGACGGCTGCTGGCCCGTGGCCTTGCTGTTGGCACTCACGTCGGAAAGTCTCGCACGCCCCCGAAGTCCGCCGGGAACGGCACCTGCGGAGGCTCTCCCTCCCCCCGCGCGGTGTCCTTACCCGCGCACGGCGTTCCTTCCCCTTACTCTGTGGGCTCCGTCGGGATGAGTGAATCGGTGCGGGAGGGGCAGAACGCTCGGGACATGAACGCTGCACAAAAGGACGACCCCACCCCCTTGGCCTTCCGCACGGCGGTCGACGCCCTGCGCTCCGCACGCCTGCGTCCGGAGATCGAGGTCGACCCCACGCGCCCGCCCCAGCGCCTGGCCCCTTATTCGTACGCGCTCGAGGCCGCGGTGGTCGACGGCGACGAGGATCTGGCCGACGGCCGCCTGGTCCTGCTGCACGATCCGGCCGGACACGAGGCATGGCACGGCACGTTCCGTCTGGTGACCCTGGTGCGGGCGGAGCTGGAGGCCGAGATGGCCGCCGATCCGCTGCTGCCCGACGTGTGCTGGTCCTGGCTGACCGGCGCGCTCCAGGCCCGTGGTCTCGGCTACGGAGAGCCGTCGGGCACGGTCACCCGGGCCAGTTCGCACTACTTCGGCGGCATCGGCGACCGGCCCGCCGCCTCGCAGATCGAGATCCGGGCGTCGTGGACCCCGCGCGAGGGCCTGGGCGGGGTGCCGGACACCGCGGCGCACCTCGCGGCCTGGTGCGAACTGCTGTGCCAGGTCGCCGGTCTGCCGCCGGTGGTGGCGGGCGGCGACAGCGCGGTGGTGACGCTGCCGCAGCGCAGGGGGCCGCATCCGTCCTGAATTCGGGCGGATATCGGTGACTGTCAGGGACTGTTTTCGGCCGCGTCGGGTGCACACCCGACGCGGCCGTTACTCGTTTCGATTCGGTTCGATCTTCGGATGATCGATAATGTGTCCGAATTGCGTGAATTGTTACTCACCAAATCGTGATCTTTCTCTAAAGGCGGGCGGGTTTGCTGCCGAAGACCTCTGTGACCTTGAAAGCACGGTTCGCCCCGGCTTCATCCCCAGAGCCGGTCCCCCGTCCCGCACCCCAGGAGGCCTGGTGTCCGTTCTCCTCGAGCAGCCCGCAAGCCTGGTCGCCTACCGCCCGAACAAGCCGACCGCGATGGTGGTCGTGGCCGACCCCCGCGTCCGTTCCACCGTGACCCGCCACCTGTGGGCGCTCGGTGTACGCGACGTCATCGAGGCCTCGTCCGTCGCGGAGGCTCGTCCCCGCATCGGCAACCCCCGCGACATCTGCGTCGCCGACGTCCACCTCCCTGACGGATCCGGCCTGACGCTCCTTTCCGAAACCCGAGCCGCGGGCTGGCCCAACGGCCTGGCCCTCTCCGCCGCCGACGACATCGGTGCCGTGCGCAACGCCCTCGCGGGCGGCGTCAAGGGCTACGTCGTCACCGGCACCCGTACCAATGTCGGTCTGCCCACCCGCCCCGGCGCCGCCCCGATCGGCGCCGCCGCCCGCATGCACCGCCGCCCCCCGGGTGCCCCGAGCCACCCGGGCGGCTACCGGGAGCTGTCGGGCCGAGAAGTGGAGGTGCTCCGGCTCGTCGCCGAGGGCCAGTCGAACAAGGCCATCGGCGTCTCGATGGGCCTGTCCGCACTGACCGTCAAGAGCCACCTCGCCCGGATCGCACGCAAGCTCGGCACGGGTGACCGGGCCGGGATGGTGGCGGTCGCCCTGCGCACCGGAATCATCCACTGATCGGAGAGTGGCCGGATCCTTCCGGTTTACGCACCTTCAGCGCCCGTCGACGGAACGTTCCGTCGACGGGCGTCGTCCGTTCACAGATACCCTTGACAGGTGACCGACGCCCAAGAGACCGCAGCAGACAGTTCACTGCGCACCACCGGAGGCGCTCCTCCGGACGACGGCGGATCTGCGGAAGGGGCGCCGACTCCACTGCTCGAACCGCGCGAGGGGATCCCCCCGGTGATCGCCGACGCGACCTCGCTCGCGCATGTCGTCGCGGCGTTCGCCTCCGGCACGGGGCCGGTCGCGGTCGACGCCGAGCGCGCCTCCGGTTACCGCTACGGACAGCGGGCCTATCTGGTCCAGCTGCGCCGCGAGGGGGCCGGGTCCGCGCTGATCGACCCCGTCGCCTGCCCCGACCTGTCCGAGCTCGGCGCCGCCATCGGCGACGCCGAGTGGGACCTGCACGCCGCCACCCAGGACCTGCCGTGCCTGCGCGAAATAGGCATGGTGCCCTCGCGGCTCTTCGACACCGAGCTGGCCGGACGCCTCGCGGGCTTCCCGCGGGTGGGGCTCGGCGCGATGGTCGAGAACGTGCTGGGCTACTCGCTGGAGAAGGGGCACTCCGCGGTCGACTGGTCGACCCGGCCGCTGCCCGAGCCCTGGCTGCGCTACGCCGCGCTCGACGTGGAGCTGCTCGTCGACCTGCGCGACGCCCTGGAGAAGGAGCTCGACCGGCAGGGCAAGCTGGAGTGGGCCCACCAGGAGTTCGAGGCGATCGCCACGGCGCCGCCCGCGCCGCCCCGCAAGGACCCCTGGCGCCGGACGTCCGGCATGCACAAGGTGCGGCGCCGTCGCCAGATGGCCGTCGTGCGGGAGCTGTGGACCGCTCGCGACAAGGTCGCCCAGCGGCGCGACGTGTCGCCGGGCAAGGTCCTCAGCGACACGGCGATCGTCGAGGCCGCCCTCGCCCTGCCGGTGAGCGTGAACGCCCTGTCCGCCCTGCCCGGTTTCGGGCACCGGATGGGACGCCGTCAGCTGGAGCAGTGGCAGGCCGCGGTCGACCGGGCCAGGGCGCTGCCCGACGCCGAGCTGCCGCAGCCGGGGCAGCCGGTCGCCGGTCCGCCGCCGCCGCGGGCCTGGGCCGACAAGGACCCGGCCGCCGCGGCCCGCCTCTCGGCGTCGCGGACCGCGGTGTCGGCGCTCGCCGAGACGCTGCACATGCCGCAGGAGAACCTGATCACGCCGGACACGGTGCGCCGGGTGTGCTGGGAGCCGCCGTCGGCCGTGGACGCCGACTCCGTGGCGGCGGCGCTGGCCTCGCACGGCGCGCGGCGCTGGCAGGTGGAGCAGGTCACCCCGGTGCTGGTGGCGGCGCTGGCCGCGACGGCGCGCGCCTGAGCGACCCCCTCTTCGCCGTTCGGCAGAGTCCCGTGTCCCGTACGTCCGCGTACGGGACACGGGACTCTGCCGTTGTTGCAGAACCCGGACGTGCCCAGCATTTTGAACGCGCTCAAAACTCACTAGTTTCTGAGCATGTTCAAAAAGAAGCGGGACGAGGCGGGACAGCCGGGCTACGGCGACTGGGTGGCGGTCTTCGAGGCCGCCCGGGAGGACCGGGCCGCGGTCGGGGATCCGGAGTGGGCGCGGGGCGCGCGGCTGCCCGCCGCGCTGGTGCGCAGCGTCCAGCGGTTCCAGGTCGGTGAGGACGGGGACGGCGCGGAGCTGCTCGCCAAGGCCGCGCGGGCCGGGGATCCCGGGTACACGGCGGCGGCCCGGCTGTTCGTCGCCGAGGAGCAGAACCACGCCCGGCTGCTCGCGGCGGTGCTCGCCGCCGCCGGGGCGGGCACCCTCGGCTCGCACTGGACCGACGCCGCGTTCGTCCGGCTGCGGCGGCTGCTCGGGCTGCGGCTCGAACTGCTCGTCCTGATGGTGGCCGAGGTCATCGCCCTGCGCTACTACCGAGCGCTGCGGGACGGCTCCCCCGATCCGCTGCTCGCCGAGGTGGCCGGGCGGATCCTGGCCGACGAGGAACGCCACGTGCCGTTCCACTGCCGGCGGCTGCGCGAGGGCTTCGGCCGGCTGCCGCGACCGGCCCGGCACCTGGTCACCACGGCCTGGCGGGCGCTGCTCGCGGGGGCGGCCGTCGTGGCGGTCGCCGACCACGGGAGCGCCCTGCGACGGTGCGGGGTGCGCCGGTGGGCCTTCGTCCGGGACGTCGTCTCCTCGTCCGCCCCGATGGCCGAGATGATCGCCGGTGGGGATGTGACGTTCGCCGCTCCGGCCGGGGGGACTGGGCAGCATGGTTACCCGCAAGTAGCATGAGGGCATGAGCGCGCGCTCAGTCGCGTGCCGTGGCAGTGCCGTCCCGCATCTTGGAGGAGAGCCATCGTGCCTCGTACCGTCAGGGACGTCGTCTTCGTCGACGGCGTCCGCACCCCGTTCGGCAAGGCGGGCCCGAAGGGCATCTACCACGAGACCCGCGCCGACGACCTCGTCGTGAAGGCCATCCGGGAGCTGCTGCGCCGGAACCCGAACCTGGACCCGAAGCAGATCGACGAGGTCGCCATCGCCGCGACCACGCAGATCGGCGACCAGGGCCTGACCCTCGGCCGCACCGCGGGCATCCTCGCGGGCCTGCCGCAGTCGGTCCCGGGTTACTCGATCGACCGCATGTGCGCCGGTGCGCTCACGGCCGTCACCACCGCCGCCGGTTCCGTCGCGTTCGGCGCGTACGACGCCGTCATCGCCGGTGGTGTCGAGCACATGGGCCGCCACCCCATGGGCGAGGGCGTCGACCCGAACCCGCGGTTCGTCTCGGAGAAGCTCGTCGACGAGTCCGCCCTGTTCATGGGCATGACCGCCGAGAACCTGCACGACCGCTACCCGCACATCACCAAGCAGCGCGCCGACGAGTACGCCGTGCGCTCGCAGGAGAAGGCGGCGAAGGCGTACGCGAACGGGAAGATCCAGCAGGACCTCGTCCCGATCTCGGTGCGCAACACCAACGCCGAGGTCGGCGAGACCGGCTGGGGCCTGGTCACCGCCGACGAGCCGATGCGCCCGGGCACGACGCTGGAGAACCTCGCGGGTCTCAAGACGCCGTTCCGCACGCACGGCCGCGTCACCGCCGGCAACGCCGCGGGCCTGAACGACGGCGCCACCGCGTCGATCATCGCGAGCGAGGACTTCGCCCGCGAGAACAACCTCCCGGTCAAGATGCGCCTCGTCTCCTACGCCTTCGCGGGCGTGGAGCCGGAGGTCATGGGCTACGGCCCGATCCCGGCCACGGAGAAGGCGCTCGCCAAGGCGGGCCTGTCCATCGAGGACATCAACCTCTTCGAGGTCAACGAGGCGTTCGCCGTCCAGGTCCTCGCGTTCCTGGACCACTACGGCATCGCCGACGACGACGCGCGCGTCAACCAGTACGGCGGCGCCATCGCGTTCGGTCACCCCCTCGCCTCCTCGGGCGTGCGTCTGATGACGCAGCTGGCCCGTCAGTTCGAGGAGCAGCCGGAGGTCCGTTACGGCCTCACCACCATGTGCGTCGGCTTCGGCATGGGCGCCACGGTGATCTGGGAGAACCCGCACCACAAGGACGCCGGAGGCGACAAGTGAGCACCACCACCACTGAGCTCCTCAAGGGCGCCGCAGAGCTGTTCCCGGGCGAGGTCGTGACGTCCGCGCACGTACGCCACCTGGAACTGCCGTACGGCGCGGGCCGGTTCGCGCTCATCACGCTGGACAACGGCTTCGACCACACCAAGCCGACCACCTTCGGCCCCGGCTCGCTGGCGAACCTGAACGCCGCCATCGACCAGGTCGAGAAGGAGGCGGCCGACGGTGACATCGTCGGCGTCGGCATCACCGGCAAGCCGTTCATCTTCGCGGTCGGCGCCGACCTCAAGGGCGTCGAGCTGCTGAAGAAGCACGACGACGCGCTCGCCATCGGCAAGGGCGGCCACGAGGTCTTCAAGCGCCTCTCGGCTCTGGCCGTGCCGACGTTCGCGTACTACAACGGCGCGGCCATGGGCGGCGGCGTCGAGGTCGGTCTGCACTGCACCTACCGCACGGTGTCCAAGGCCCTCCCCGCCTTCTCGCTGCCCGAGGTCTTCCTCGGCCTGGTCCCCGGCTGGGGCGGCTGCGCGCTGCTGCCGAACCTGATCGGCGCGGACCGCGCGGTCTCGGTGATCATCGAGAACTCGCTCAACCAGAACAAGCAGCTCAAGGGCAAGCAGGTCTTCGAACTCGGCATCGCGGACGCGCTGTTCGAGGGCGCGGACTTCCTGGAGCAGTCGCTGATCTGGACGGCCCAGCTGCTGAAGGGCGACGTCAAGGTCGAGCGCCCCGACGTCGACCGCGGCGAGGCGTGGGACCAGGCCGTCGCGCGCGGCAAGGCCATCGCCGACGGCAAGGTGCACGGCGCGGCCCCGGCCGCGTACCGCGCGCTCGACATCATCGCGGCCGCGAAGAGCGGTGACCTGCAGGCCGGGTTCGACGCCGAGGACGAGGCGCTCGCCGACCTCATCATGGGCGGCGAACTGCGCGCCGGCATCTACTCGTTCAACCTGGTGCAGAAGCGCGGCAAGCGGCCGGCGGGTGCGCCCGACAAGTCGCTCGCGCGCCCGGTCACCAAGGTCGGCGTCGTCGGCGCGGGCCTGATGGCCAGCCAGCTCGCCCTCCTCTTCCTGCGCCGCCTCGAGGTCCCGGTCGTCCTCACGGACATCGACCAGGAGCGCGTCGACAAGGGCGTGGGCTACGTCCACGCCGAGATCGACAAGCTGCTCGGCAAGAGCCGCATCAACCAGGACAAGGCCAACCGCCTCAAGGGCCTGGTCTCCGGTGTGCTGGACAAGGCCGAGGGCTTCGCCGACGCCGACTTCATCATCGAGGCCGTCTTCGAGGAGATCGGCGTCAAGCAGCAGGTGTTCGCCGAGGTCGAGGCCGTCGCCCCGGCGCACGCGATCCTGGCGACGAACACCTCGTCCCTCTCGGTGTCCGAGATGGCGTCGAAGCTGAAGCACCCCGAGCGGGTCGTCGGCTTCCACTTCTTCAACCCGGTCGCGATCCTCCCGCTCCTGGAGATCGTGCGCGGCGAGCAGACCGACGACGCGGCCCTGGCCACGGCGTTCGGTGTCGCCAAGAAGCTGAAGAAGACCGCGGTGCTGGTGAAGGACGCCCCGGCGTTCGTCGTGAACCGCATCCTGACCCGCTTCATGGGCGAGATCCAGAACGTCATCGACGAGGGCACGCCGGTCGAGGTCGCCGAGAAGGCGGTCGAGCCGCTGGGCCTGCCGATGTCGCCGCTGGTCCTGCTCGAACTGGTCGGCCCGGCCATCGGCCTGCACGTCTCGGAGACCCTGAACCGCGCCTTCCCGGAGCGCTTCACGGTGTCCCCGAACCTGGCGGCCGTCGTCAAGGCGGGCAAGCGCGGCTTCTACGTCTACTCCGCGGAGAACGGCTTCAAGCCGGAGCTGGACCCCGAGGTCGCCGCGCTCCTCAAGCAGGGCGACATCGTCCTGACCGAGGAGCAGGTCCGCGACCGCGTGCTCGACGCCGTGGCCCAGGAGATCGGGCTCATGCTCGACGAGGGCGTCGTCGCCGAGGCCCAGGACATCGACCTGTGCCTGATCACGGGCGCCGGCTGGCCCTTCCACCTGGGCGGCATCACGCCGTACCTGGACCGTGAGGGTGTCTCGGAGCGCGTGAACGGCAAGCGGTTCCTGGAGGCCGGTGTCGCGAGCGTGCCCGCGTAACGGGTAGCACTCCGTCCTGGAATGCCGAGGGGCGTGGGGCGACTGCGGACCGGCTCAGGCTGGTCGCGCGGTTCCCCGCGCCCCTTCGCGCTAGATCACCTGGCGCCAGGCCTCCAGAGCCAGGCCGGCTTCGTCCTTGCGCCGGGTGAGGTGCATGCGGTCCGGGTCGCCGGGGACGCAACTGGCCGCCACCACGCGGCCGTTGGCGTCCTCCGCGAGGGCGACGCGGGCGCCCGGCGGGAGCGCCGGGCCGGATTCCGCCCACCACGCGCCCGCCGACTCCAGCTCCGTGGGGTACGCGGCGAACGCCACCCGTCCGCCGTGGGCGCGCTGCGCGAGCAACGTGCAGTCCACGTCGTCGAGTCGGCAGCGGACCGCCGCCACCGGGCCCGGGCCCGCCGCGTCCAGGAACCGCACGGGGTCCTCGTCGCCACGCCAGGCGCACAGGGCGCCGTCGTCGTCGGTGAAGAAGAGCGTGGTGCGCTCGGCCGATGTGGCCAGCGCGGACAAGGTGTCGGGACGCACCGTCGCCGGCCGCGGCTTCTCGTCCACGACCGGGGTCTCGCCGGGCTTCTCCTGGCGCCAGCGCAGCAGGCCGTCCGCGGTCGCCGCGAACAGCGTGATCAGACCCGACTCCCCTGCCACCGCGGCGAGTTCACCCCGGACGCCCTTGCCCTTGAGGTCGCGCCACGGGCCCCAGCCGCCCTTCTCCAGCTGGGCACGCATGCTGACGCCGCCGCCCTTGTTGCGGACGAAGACGTGGGCGCGGCCCTGCGCGTCGACGGCCACGGCGGGCGGGCCCGTGCGGTCGCCCTTCTTGTTCGGGTGGCCGATGGGCGTCCAGTCGAGCGCCGCGAGGTGCGACTGGAAGTGCGTCGAGTGGACCAGGCCCGCCTCGCCGGGGACCGTGGGGCGCCAGGAGACGAGGTGGACGTAGGTGTCACCGCCCTGGTCCAGCGCGAGGGCCGGGTGCAGGCGCTGGTCGCCGCCGACCGTGCGCGGGGGTGACCAGGGGCCGCCGGGGGCGAGTTCCGTACGGCAGACGATCGCGTCGTCGCCGGGGGCGTACGCGTAGGCACAGAGTCTGCCGTCGCGTCCGCGTATCAGCCAGTCGCCGTTCACGTACTCCACTCTAAGCGGAGGACGTGGCGCCCCTCGTGGGACCCTGGAGCCATGGGTGAACTGCTGGTGGTCGACGGTGCCAATGTCGTGGGCTCCGTGCCGGACGGCTGGTGGCGGGACCGGCGGGGCGCGGCCGAGCGGCTGCGGGACCGGCTGGTGGCGTACGCGGAGCGGACCGGGGCCGAGGTGGTCCTGGTCGTCGAGGGCGCGGCGCGGGGGGTCGAGTCGGTGCCCGGGGTACGGGTGGAGTCGGCCGCGGGGAGCGGTGACGATCACATCGTGGAGCTGGTGGCACGGCTCGGGCGGCCGTGCACCGTCGTCACTGCTGATCGTGAACTCCGTGGCAGGGTCATGGAGTTGGGGGCGTCGACAGTGGGTCCACGGTCGGTTCGCGGGGACGGCTGACGCCTGTTGTGCGGGCGGGGCGGGCGTCAGCCGACGACGGCGATGGCCGTGGCGACCCGGCGTTCGACGGTCCGCTTCGCTCCCTCGTCCATCGGCCGGTTCTCCAGCCGCCCGCGCACCACGAGGGTGCTGGAGCCACCGCCGTCGAGGTTCAGGGCGGAGCGCGCTCCGATGCCCGCGGCGAGCGTGGCGGCCTCGCGCGCCGTGGCTCCGGCGCTGGACGGCGTGCGGCCGTCGACGACCACGAGCAGCAGGGTGCCGTCGGCACGGATGCCGGCGAGAGTGCGCGGGGCCCGCTCGTCGAGAGACCTCTGGGACATGCCCTCACGGGCCGGGTCGATGGAGACGGCGCCGTTCTCGACCAGTCCGGGGCCCGCGCCGAACAACGACACCCCGGGTGCCAGCAGCGAGCGGCCGGCCGCGTCCTGCGCCCGGGTCTCGACGGTGACCGAGCCACCGGGCCGGGCGTGCTCGGTGAGCCAGCGCGCGCCTTCGCCGATGCCGTACATGGTGCTGCCGCCCCGCGGTATCGGACCTCCCGCGGGTGAGCGCACGGCGGTCACCCGGCCCTCCGCGTCGAGCACGGCTTCCGCGGTGCCGGTGGTGCCGGGGCGGGAGGCGGCGCCCCACTCCGGGGTGAACCGCACGATCTCACTGCTGTCGACACAGAGTCGGTTGTGCAGGGGCGCGGGATGTGCGCGCCCGGTCGAGGACAGCACGTCACCGCCGGTGCCGCCGCAGCCGAGGACCCGGCCGGGCACCCGGTCGATGCCGTCGAGTTCGCGCCGGGCACCGTCGTCGGCGGTCAGGGACAGCTCGGTCCACACCCGGGTGATGCGAGGCGGGGTGCCGCGCGGGCCCACGACGAGTGCCGTGCGGCCGGCCGCGGCCTCGCTGAGCAGGGTGCCGTCCGCGGCGTAGACCCCCAGCGGGTCGCCGGGGTAGCCGCCGAAGCCGGCACCGGTCGAAATGTCGAAGTAGCCGCCGTTCACGGCGGCCACGGCACCGGCGCGGTCCGCCATCTCCCGTACCGTCTCGGCGGTGGCGAGGTGGGCGCCGTGGACACCGGTGACGTGGGCAGCGGCGTCCGGTGCGACGGCGAGCACGTGGACGCGCGCCGTGCGGCCGTCGCCCCAGGTCTGCGTGGAGTGGCGCAGGGTCACCCCGCGTGGCAGCCCCGCGTCGGGGACAGCGGAGTGCGAACCGGGCACGGTGCGGGCGGGTCGCGCGTCGTCACCGCCGGATGCCGCGCAGGCGGCGACCAGCGACAGGGCGAGGGAGGCGGCCAGGACCGCGGGCCGTCCGTGACGATCAGCCGCCGAGGACACCCGGGGCCTGCAGTTCACCTATGTGCACCGTGACCTGACCGCTCATCAAGTGGCCCGTGCCGTCGTCGACGGCGTAGGAGAAGCGGTCGTACCCCAGCTGCCCGGAGAAGGGCGTGTACGTCACGACACCGTCCGGTTCGACGCTGGTGACACCGTGCCGGGCCGGGCCGACGCCCACCAGGTGCGCGGCGTCGCCGAGCCCGTCGAGCAGGTCCTTGACGACGCCCCGGTAACCGGGCGCCAGGTGGAGGACGCGACCCTGCGGCGGGAAGGGCGCGATCCGGTAGCCGTACTGGCGCACGGAGTGGGTGCTGCTCGTGAGACTGGAGCCACCGTGCGCGATGATGCCCGCGCGCACCTCCGGCAGCAGGAACGCTCCCCCGCCCACGTCGTGGCGGACGACGGCGGTGAGGCGGGCGACCCGGGAGGCGCCCGCCTCCACCGAACTGGCGTACCGGTCCTTGGAAGGCAGCAGGCTCATGCCGCCGAGACGCTCCACCGTGGCCACCCGCTCGAAGGGAGCCGCCATGACGTAGCCGTAGTAGCGGTGTCCCGCTCCCTCGGGGAGCAGGGTCAGCGCGAAGTCGACCTCCTGTCCCGGGCGGACCGGCAGGGCCGGGTCGGCACTCGCGGTCAGCTCGACCGTCAGCCGGATCTGCGGGGCGTCCGGCTGGACCACGTGGACCCGCGAGAGGAGGTGACGCTCCGGCTGCAACGGGGTCGTGACGGGCTGCTGGCTCACAGGGTGTCTCCCGTGCCTCGGGTGCGGGCCTGCGTGAGGGCGGCATGGGTGGCGTCGTCGAGCCAGCCGTACGCCTGCTCCGGAAAGCGTTCCTGGTCCAGACGGGTCACCCAGTGCGGCGGCACGATCCCGCGCTGCGCGAGGGAGTGGGCGACGAACCGGGCGCACGCGATGGCGCCCTCGGGCAGGAAGTGCGTGGTGTCGTCGATGCCCTCGGGATAGTTCGGATGCTGCCCCGGCGCCAGGAACATGAAGAGGGAGCGGGTGCCCGAAGGGCCCAGCTGGGTCCACCATTCGAGGCTCTGCGTGTAGAGGTCGATGTACGGTGTCGCCGTCTGCGCCGCCAGCTCGCGCATCGCCATCGGATACGGCTGGACGACCTGGCGCAGGTTGCCGTGGTCGTCCCAGGTGCAGCGTTCGTGCGGGCTGACCAGGACGGGGTGGGCGCCACGGTCCCGGGCGCCGTCCACGAACAGCCGCAGATTGCGCTGGTAGTCGTGGAACGGTTCGGTCCGCAGCTCCTTCTCCGGTTTGTGGTCGATCAGGCCGAAGGACACGACGAGATGATCGCCGGGCCGCAGCTGGTCGAGGATCCAGGCCAGCCGGCCGCGTTCGGCGAAGGTGCGCGAACTCGCTCCGGCCCGCGCACAGTTGACGATCTCCACGTCCTGCGTGAAGAAGAGCGGGAACATCTGCCCCCAGCCCGCCATCGGCGCCCGGCTGATCTCGCGGGTGCAGACGCTGGAGTCTCCCGCCAGGAAGATGCGCGGGTGCTGCACGGGGCGCCCGCCGTTCTCAGGCAGCACCGGTCCACCTCTCCGGGGCCGACGACTGACCGGGCATCTCCCGGACGATCCTGGCCGACTGGGGTTCGAGCGGCACGGGCGGTTCGCAGGGGGCGAGCTCGGCGGCGGGCAGATCACCGAGCGCGTCGATCTCCTCGTACACCCGGCGGCAGTTGTCGCTGTCCCGGTGGCCGAAGAATTCGGCGACGCGCTCGCGGTAGGGGCTCTCCACGGTGAACCCGCGGCCGATCGCCCGGATGATCTCGTCCACGGCGTCGTCGACCGTGCGGCACACCGGACCGAAGCCGTCGTCGGCCAGGTTGAAGTAGCCGCGCTTGTAGTGGCGCCCGTAGAAGTCCTCTTCGTCGAAGGGCACGTAGACCAGCGGGATGCCCATGTACGCCACGTCGAAGAAGACCGACGAGTAGTCGGTGACCATGAGGGAGCACTCCTTCATGGCCTGCTGGACGTTGCGGCTCGTCGGGTCGGCGACGTGGATGGCGGGCGAATCGGTGCGGAAGTGGTGCAGGTGCGGCCGGATCTCGTAGTGCGGAAAGAACTCCAGGTCCACGCCGTGCCGTTCGAGCGCGGCCGCGAGGCGCGGGTCGGCGAGCAGGGCGCGGTAGAAGCGGAAGTACTCGGACTGCGTGAACGCCGTCTTGGCGGGGCCCGCGGACTTCTTGTACGAGGCGGTGACGATCCACTGCCGCCAGGTCGGCATCAGCAGAATGCGCGGACGGGCCGGCCGCTCCCGCTGGAGCGCGTCGAAGCGCGGCAGCCCGGCCAGCACGGCACGGTTGCCGTACCCGGCCTCGTGCCCCAGGAACTCGCGCTCCTGGCGGCCGGTGGTGACGATCATGTCGTAGCTGGTGATGCGCTGGTCGACACCGGTGGTGACGTCGTTGTAGATGATGCCGTGCTGCAGGAAGACCCGCTGGTACTTGAGGAGCTCGCCGAAGCGGTGCAGGAAGAGCACCTTTCGGTAGCCCTCGGGCAGCAGGTAGGACTCGGAGTCGTAGCTGCCGATCAGCTTGGTCGCGTGCAGCAGGTACATCCGGTGCTTGAACGAACCGAGCTTGATCACACGGCCGTACTCGGCGACCTTGGCGTAGTCGGCGGAGTTCCCGTCGATGACGTAGTAGATCTTGCGCCGCTTGCGATGCGTCCGCATCCACTTGAAGAAGTGGTACGAGTTGTCCTGCGCCGTGTCGGAGCGCTCGCCGATCAGCCAGATCTCCCGGCTGTTGAGCAGCGGGAACATCAGCCAGTAGGCGAGTCGCATGCGCCAGCCGGGGTTGCGCATCTTGAGAATGCGCAGCTCACGGGCCGTGCGCCACAGGGTGTGCCGGACGCGGGCGCCGACGCCGCGGTCGACCAGCCGCAGGTGCAGCGCGTCCTGAGCCCCGATGGTGAGCATGTAGCGGTACGTGCCGAGCCTGCCGTGCCCCTTGAGCCGGTGCAGCGGAAGCCGCGCCTTCATGACGACGTTGCGCTCACGGCTGCCGTCGATGCGGTGCACGCGCAGCCGGAAGTCGCCGACCCGGAATCCGCCCTCGGCGAGGCGCGCGGCCGGGATCTCCGCGTAGAAGCCCGCGTACAGGTCCTTCTTGTTGCGGGCGTTCCACAGGTCACGGCGGTAGACCTGCTGCACGGGCACGGCGATCTTGTGGTGCTTCGTCTGGTGCACGAACTCCAGGCGGTTGTGCATCGGACCGCTGATGTCCATGCCCGGGAAGGCCATGCAGCCCTCCACGACGAGCACGTCGTCGCGGGCGCGCACCGACTCGACGACGATGTTCGGGTCGGCGACCCGGGCCGTCGCCGTCTCCAGGACTCCTCCGGAGAAGGTGCGGTAGAAGCCCTCGTCGTCGATCTCCAGGCGCAGCGGCGCCGCTTCCAGGGTCGGCTTGGGATCGCAGAACAGCTCGAAGTTGCCGCTCTTGGCCGCGTAGTGGTCGAGCTGCTGGGCCGGGTTGGTGGCGAACTCGTTCAGAACCTCGTCGGGGATCTGCGCGTAGTGCCGGTGGATGTCCGCGAACATCTCGCTCAGCTGGGTGCGGCTCATGACGTTGCGGGCGTTGCACAGGAAGCCCTTGTACGTGCGGGCCACGTACCGGTGGAACATGTGCCGGATGTCGTCCCGCTCGGCCGCGGTGTAGTTGAGCAGGAAGTGGTTGAGCCGCAGGTGGTCCCGGTAGTTGGCCGGCTTGCTCCAGAGCGAGTCCATGATGGACGAGCCGTCGGGGCGACCCCGGTAGTAGTAGACGGGGGCGTCGAGGACGGTGATGCCCTGGGCGCGCAGCATCGCGGGGAGCGTCACCCAGGAGTCCTCGAAGTGGACGCCCTCGCCGAACCGCACGCCGAGGCGGCGCAGCAGGTCCGTACGGAACAGCTTGTTGCAGGCGGAGCCGCTGAAGATCAGGTCGGGGGTCTCGGCGAAGTCCCTGACGACCTGGTCGCCGTTGCCGAAGTACTGCTTCCACGGGCCGTAGGGCCGGTCGGGGAAGTTGACCAGGTCGCCGATGACGATCTCGGTGTTGTCGCGCCGGGCCGCCTGGAGCATCAGGGAGAGGGCGTCGGGGCCGAGGATGTCGTCGGAGTCGAGGAAGGTGACGTACGGGGCGGCGACCTGGTCGAGGCCGTTGTTGCGGGCGTTGCCGAGGCCGCCGTTCTGCTGGTGGACCACGGTGACGTTGGCGTAGTAGTGCGCGAAGCGGTCCAGGATGTGCGGGGTCTCGTCGGTGGCCCCGTCGTCGACGAGGATCACCTGCGTGGCCGCGAAGCCGCGCTGCGCGGCGATGGAGCCCAGGCAGGCGTCGAGGTACTGGGCGACGTTGTAGCAGGGCACGACCACGGCGAGTTCGAAGCGGTGCTGCACCTGCCGGATCGGCGGGTGCAGGCGGCCCTGCCACCACATCCAGGGGGCGTCGGGGTCGTTCTGGTCCGACTCGAAGGTGCGGCGGGCGGCGACGGCGGACCGCAGCGCGAGGTTGCCGCTGACGGTCCGGTACCCCTCGTACTCCTCGCCGTCGGTGGTGAAGACGAGGCCGTCCAGGGTGATGTCACGCACGTTGAGGGCCGAGCGCGAGCGGCTCCGGTTCCACTCGACGACCAGCGACACGTTCCAGACCGTGGTGTCGTCGTGTTCGTCGCCGAGAAGTGCGGGCAGGTCGGCGACGCCCTCGAACGTCACCAGCCGTTCGTCGACCGACACGGAGGGGACCGGCACGAGGACGTCCCGCTTGGCCTGCCGGTTGCGCACGGCGAGGGAGATGCGGACGGTGTCGTCGGGGGCGATGCGGCCGAAGCGGTTGACCAGTTCGCCGTCGAAGGCGAGCTTGTCGTGATCGACCCGCCAGCCGTTGAGCTGGGCGAACAACGGCACCTGGGAGACCGGCGCCGCGGCCAGCCCGAGTTCGGTGACGTCGAGCATGCGGCGGGCGTCGGGCAGGTGCAGGTGGTCGGCGGACCAGTACACGCGGCCGTCCTCCTCCACCAGGTGGGAGGAGAAGACGCTCTTGCGCTGGGTGTAGTCCAGGGTGGTCAGGGCGGCCTCGACGTCCTGGTACATCAGGAAGTAGGCCCGTACGCGGTCCACCGGGCCGCACAGGGTGAACGCCTCTTCCCCGAGGGAGAACAGGTAGGCGCTGACGATCTCGGTGAAGGCCTGCTGGAAGGCGTCGTCGCCCTCCGAGAGGGCTCGCATGTACAGGCGCAGGTCGTGGGCGAGGAACTTGGAGTCCTTGCGGACCTTCAGCGACCACAGTCCGCGGTCCAGGAGGAACTGGTCGGTGGCGCGGTGCACGGCGATGCGGTCGCGGATGCTGCGCAGTTCACCGGTGCGCCCGGTGATGGACGTGCCCTCCGTCTCCCACATCCAGCGGTACACGGGGTCGGTGATGATCGTGATGCCGTCGGCGAGGCAGCCCGCGACGGTCGAGAAGAGCGTGTCCTCGTAGAAGACGCCGGTGGGGAACCAGACGCCGCGCGAGCGCAGGAACTCGACGCTGTAGAGCTTCGCCGCGGCGATCGGGTCGGACAGCAGGAGCGGGAACTCCTCCAGGCCGGCGACGGTGCGCCCCATGGCGTACACCTCGGGCGCCCACGGCTCCGAGTCGCCGGATGTCCGGTTGATGCGCAGCGCCTTGCCCGCGACGATGTCGGAGCCGCTCTCCAGGGCGGCGCCGACCAGCATCTCGCAGGCGCGAGGGGGCAGTTCGTCGTCCGCGTCGAGGAACGTCACCCAGCGGCCCGCGGCCTGTGCGATGCCCCAGTTGCGGGGCGCGCCGACGCCGCCGCTGTTGTGCGGGGAACGCAGCACGCGCACGCGCGGGTTGTTGCCCGCGAAGTTGGTGACGACCTCCAGGGTGGAGTCGGTCGACGCGTCGTCGACGACGATGACCTCGACCAGCTCGTAGGTCTGGTTCACGGCGGACTGGAGGGCCTTGCCGATGGTCGTCGCCGCGTTGTACGCGGGGATGACCACGGTCACCCAGTAGTTGTCGCTCTCGGCCCCGGGCTTCATCGGGCGCCCTCCCACGAATCATGCGGACGGTGCCGGCCCTGCTGCTGGTCCGGAATGTGCGCGAGCCCGTGCTGCGGTTCCCCGTACGGCAGCCGGGCTGCCGGGTAGGGGTGCGGGTAGGGCTGGAAGCCGGGGTCCTCGTCGGGCTCGGGGGCCCGGAACCGGTCGTCGGTCAGCAGGGCGGCCTGGGCCTCCGACGCGGCGCGGCGGTGACGGCCTCGGTGCAGGTGGGGGGCGATGGTGCCGACGGTGTCGGCGGGCGGGGCGAGCTCGTCCATGATGCGGGTGAAGTCGCGGGTGGAGAGCCAGAACTTGTACATGATGACGAGCTCGAACAGTCCGAGCATGATCGCGGAGGCTGCCGTGGTCCACAGGATCTTGCCGATCAGCGGGCCGACGATGAAGACGAACATCTGGAACTCGATGCCGCTGAACAGGTGCGGGCGGATCCGGGTGCGGAGCATGGCCCGGCGGACGCGTATGTACCAGGGGAACTGACCGCGGAACTGCTCGTGCAGGTCCACGACGTTCTCCGAGCCGGCCTCCTGGCGCAGCCTCTCGGCCTCCGCGCCTGGGTTGTCGCGCAGCAGGTCCTCCATGAAGACGACCTGGGCGCCGCCCCCGGCCGGTGCGCTCGCGGCCTGTGCCGCGGCCCGTTCGGCCTCGGCCGCGGCCCGCTCCTGGGTGACCTTCTCGATCTTCGTGCGCATGGACATGCGCATCTTGTAGATCTGCAGGGCGTCGACGTAGCGGAGCATGTCGAGGAAGACCACGGCCAGGGCGGCGAGCAGGTAGCGCTCGTCGTGCCCGTGCAGGTACTGACCGCCCATCAGTGCGAGGGAGCAGAACAGCACGCGGATGCGGTCGAAGACGTAGTCGAGCCAGCCGCCGAAGACCGACCCGTTCCCCTTCAGGCGGGCCAGCTTCCCGTCGATGCAGTCCAGGATGAAGCTCAGGTGGTAGAGCGCGGCGCCGATGACGAGCGACTCGCGGTCGCCCTTGAGGAAGAACCCGGCGGAGCCGAGCCCGATGAAGAGCGCCGCCCAGGTGACACCGTTCGGGGTGACGAAGCGGAAGCGGGCCAGGACCAGCAGCATCCTGGTGGCCACGGGGTCGACGAGGAAGACGGTCCACCAAGCGTCCCGCTTCTTGCAGGTGAGCTTCTGGACAGCCCGCAGGGACAGCTTGGCCATAACCCCTCAGTCGTGCAGCGTTGCGATGGTGTGCCCTGCGGAGGCAACGTCGCGACCCAGGGGGGGCTCACAAAGTTCCGAAACTGATGGAATCTTTAACAAGAGCGGCCAGAACTTTAACAAGATTCTCGTTCACCTCAACGCCACTTCTTCTTCACCTTATGGCGACATAGCTCACAGGATTCTGTGTACAACCTTTGGGCTGTACCACGAGTCGAAGATCAAACTGTCTTCCCGCTCCACGCGGTGGGTGACCAGCAGTTCCCCGCCCGCGGTGCGGGCGGCGACCGTCAGACGCCCGGCCCGGTCCACGATCGCGGCGGGCACCGCGGCCCCCACCGGACCGAGGTCCTGCCACCACACTCCGGCGCCCGGCCGGCCCTCCGGGTACACGCCGACTCCACAACTGCCTGCCTCGCCCGCCGTCGCCAGCAAGGAGTAGCGCCAGCCGCCCATCGCCACACCGCCCGCAGGCGCCATCGGGCCCGCTCCGTCCGCCTCACCGAGCGGACACGGAGCCTGCGCCCCCGGACGCCAGGTCCCGGCGGTACCGGTGTGCAGGTCGCGGAAGAGGACGCTGCCGGGCTCGGGGGCCGCCGTCAGCGTGCCGGGCACCGCGGCGAAGGGGACGTTCCGGTCCTCCGTCCACGCACCCGCCTGCCCCTGGTACCAGCGGACGACGGCCGTCGTGTCCCTGGCGCGCGCGTAGACCTCGACGCCACCGTGCGGGGACGGCACGGCGACGAGGTCGTCCGCGACCCGGGTGCCGCCCAGGTGCTGCCAGGGAGTCCAGATGCCGTCGGCGCCCTGGCAGCGGTAACTGACGCTGTGTCCGAAGTTGCGTACGAAGACGTAGAGGTTGCCCGCCTTGTCGTGGGCGGCCGTGGGGAACCCGGCCTCCCTGCCCTTCGCGGGCTGCGCCGCGTTGGGCCCTCCCAGCGACTCCCACGGGGTGAGGCTGTGTCCGGTGCGGTGCTGCGTGGCGTGCACCACCTCGACGTCGGCCTGGCCGTCGGTGCGCTGGGTGCGGCGCAGGCCGAACAGGTGCGGAAAGCCGAGACCGTCCGTGGTGATGCACAGGCCGGGCACCAGGCCGATCCCCTCGACGAGTTCGGGGCCGTGCCAGGTGCTGCTGCCGGGCAGGTCCTGGTACCAGCGCACCACGCCGGCCGCAGTCGCCGCGAAGGCGGTCAGCCTGTTGTCGACGCCGGCCGTCAGCCAACGGACCGCGGCGGGGTAACGGCGGCACGCGGCGGCACCGAGCCGTAGGTCGGCGTCCGCCCGGAGACAGTCGACGGCCACGGGGACGCCGGTCCGTTCCTGCAGGTCTCGCGCGGCGGCGAGCACGGCCCCGGCGGCTTCCGCGTGCCGGGGCGGTTCGCGGTGCACGGGCCGCCCGCTCGCCTCGTCGAAGTCGGTGCGGGCCGGATCCGGATCGAGCGTGTGCACCCGGTCGGGCCGCACGCCTTCCAGCGCGTCCACCAGGGCCGGGACCGCGTCGGCCCCCGCGACGCCGAGCACCCGGGGCGGCTCGGCGACGGCGCAGCCCCGGCCCTCGGCCTCGCTCAGCGCACGGTCGAGCCGGGCCCGACCGGCCCGGTCGCCGGGCGCCAGACAGATCACCGTGAGGCGCGCGCCGGCTTCCTGAAGGGCCACGAGCGGCACCGCGTCCGCGGGTTCGGCGGCCACCAGGGCCACGATCTCGCCGCGGCCGTCCGGCGCGGACCGCCGGGGCCGGGTGCCGTGGTCGGCCGCCTGTCCGGACCTTCGCGTCATGCTGAGCCGATCCTCCTCGCGGGGGCCAGGCCCACCATGGTCATATCCGGTTCCATCCGCCGAGGGTGAGCCCCTGCCCGGCCTCCTGGCGTGCGACGACCGGCGCGCCGTCCCGGGTCACGGCGAGCACCACGACCCGTCCGTGGCCGTCCAGGGCCAGGGTGGGGTCGGCGGTCGACGGCATGCCGGTGTCCGTCCACCACACGCCGGAACGTTCCTGCTCCGCCACGCAGACCCCGAGCACGACCGTGCCGTCCAGCGCGCGATGGGCGAGCACGGTGCAGGCGTAGCCGTCGACCGTGGCGCCGAGTGCGGCATGGCGGCCGTCACCCGGCACCACGCCCTCCAGCGGTACGGGCCACTCCCCCGCGCGCACGGCGACGATGCCTCCGGTGCGGGCATCGGTGACGTAGTGGGTCGCACGGCCGGACGAGGTCTCGACGGCGACCCCCGTACCGGGCAGCGGCACCACCGGCAGGTCCGTGCCCCGCCGGAACGTGCCGGCCGGCTCCTGCTGCCCCCAGATCAGGGCCGAACCCCGGCCGGGGGCGAGGATCTCGACGAGCCCGTCCGAGGTCGCGGCCGCGGCGGGCACCCCGGTGCAGGCGGCGACGCCCAGGTCCTTCCACGGCTCCCAGCGCCCCTGCTTGTCCTCCCGGCGCAGGGCCAGGTGCCCCTCGGCGGTCGGGGCGAGGACGTGCAGTGTGCCCGAGCTGTCGACGACCCCGGTCGGCTCACCGAGCTGGGCCGTGCGCTCCGGCTTGGCATGGGGGTTGCCCAGGGAACGCCATTCGCTGAGCGGGCGGCCCGCCTGGTACTGGATCGCGTAGACCAGGTCCACCGCGAGCGACTGGCCCGTCCGGCGCGCCCGGCGGCCCACGAGGTGCGCGTACCGGTTGCGCCCCTGCACCACGGTCAGATGGGTCAGGTGCTTCACCGGCAGGACGTCGGGCCCGTCCCACTCCGGGCCGCCGGGCCGGCGCTCCGTCCAGCGCAGCACCGCTCCCTCGACGTGCGCGAAGACGATCAGGCGGCCGTCGTGTCCGGTCAGCAGCCAGGGTCCGGACAGGAACCCGGCCGGTCCGACGAGGGTGTGCGCGTCGTCGCCGGGTCGCGGCGCGGCCTCGCGCACGGGGGTGCCCCGCATCTCCTCGTCCTCTCCCTCGGGTGGTCGTCATGCGGCGTCCATGCCGGCCCCCGGCATGGACGCTGCATCATATGTACGAATCCGGCTGCCTCAGCGGCGGGCTTCCGGATGGCGCAGGCACCAGCCGGCCCACGCCGAGGCGACCATGGACCTGGCGTCGTACCGGGCGCTCCAGCCCAGTTCCGCCCGGATGCGGTCGGCGGCGGCCACGACGCGTGCCGGGTCCCCGGCGCGACGCGGCGCGCTGACCGGGGTGGCGTCGGCACCGTAGCCGGTCACCTCGCCGATCAGCTCGATCATCTGCCGGACGGAGACTCCCTCGCCCCGGCCGATGTTGACGGTCAGGTCACTGCCGGGCGCGCGGTCGGCCAGTGCGCGGGCGGCGGCCAGGTGCGCCGAGGCGATGTCCTCGACGTGGATGAAGTCCCGTACGCAGGTGCCGTCCTCGGTGTCGTAGTCGGTACCGAAGACCACCGGTGCCTCGCCCCGGGTGAGCTTCTCGAAGACCATCGGGATCAGGTTGAAGACCCCGGTGTCGGCCAGGTTCTCGTCGGCCGCCCCGGCGACGTTGAAGTAGCGCAGCGAGGCGGTCGTCATCCCGTGGGCCCGTGCGGCGGCGCGCACCATCCACTCGCCGACCAACTTGGTCTCGCCGTACGGGTTGATGGGCGCGCACGGGGTGTCCTCGGTGACAAGCGTCACGTCGGGCATGCCGTAGACGGCGGCCGAGGACGAGAACAGGAAGTGGCGCACGCCCCGGTCGGCCGCCGCCGCCAGCAGGGTCTGCAGCCCGTGCACGTTCTCCTGGTAGTAGTGCAGCGGCTGCGCCACGGACTCGGCGACCTGCTTCTTGGCGGCGAGGTGGACGATGCCGGTGATGCGGTGCTCGGTGAGGGTGGCGCGGAGCGAATCGCCGTCCAGCGTGGAGCCCTTGACGAACGGGACACCGGCGGGGACACGCAGTGCGTCACCGGTGGACAGGTCGTCGTAGACGACGACCGCCTCCCCCGCGCCCACCATCTCGCGGACGACGTGCGCACCAATGAAACCGGCACCGCCGGTGATCAACCAGGTCATGCACACATAGTATTTCGTTCACCGAATCTTTCGATCCTGTGCACGATGGGATCACATGCTTCGCACTTCCGGTCGAATTCGCGTCTATAGTGCTGGCTCAGTCCAGGCACACCAAGGACCGGCTCTCCCCCCACCCGAGTCCCCACGCCGTACATTCGCCCCTCGGGCAAGATCTGTGAGGACTCAGCCGTCATGAGCCACGTCTCCACTCCGCCGCGCCGTCACGCGGACGACGCATCGCCCAGCCGGCGTCGCAAACCGGAGCGAAGCCGCGGGAAGCGGATCCGCCGGATCATCCTGTGGACCCTGGTCGTCCTCGTCCTCGCCGCGGGCGGCACCGGCTACTGGCTCTACAGCAACCTCAACGGCAACATCAAGGGCGTCGACCTCGACAAGGCGATCGGCACCGACCGCCCCGAGAAGCTGCCGACCTCCGGTCAGAACGTCCTGGTGCTCGGCTCCGACTCGCGGTCCGGCGCCAATGCCGGCCTGGGCACGGGCAAGGTGGCGGGCGCCCGTTCCGACACGGCCCTCGTGATGCACATACCCGAGGGACGCACGCGGGCCACGGCGATCAGCATCCCGCGCGACACCCTGGTCACCCGCCCCGAGTGCACCAAGAAGGACGGCGGCACGCTGCCGTCGGCCAAGCGCGTCATGTTCAACTCCGTCTACTCCGTCGCCGGTCCGGCCTGTGTGGTCAAGACCGTCGAGGCCATGTCGGGCGTCCGCATGGACCACTTCATGGAGATCGACTTCTCCGGGTTCAAGGACCTGGTGGACGCGATCGGCGGCGTGGACGTGACCGTCGACAAGCCGATCCACGACAAGTCCAGCGGCCTCGACCTGACCGCCGGCACCCACAAGCTCGACGGCACCCAGTCCCTCGCCTTCGTCCGCACCCGGCACGGCATCGGGGACGGCAGCGACCTCGGGCGGATCGGCCTGCAGCAGCAGTTCATGATCGCTCTGCTCGGCGAGATCAAGAAGCAGGACCTGCTGGGCAGCCCCACCAAGACCTACAAGATCGCGGACAGCCTCACCACGTCGCTCACCACGGACTCCGGGCTCGCCTCGCTGACCTCGCTCGGCAAGTTCGCGCGCAGCATGAACGGCGTGGACCCGGCGACCATGGAGACGATCATGCTCCCGGTGGCCTACGACAAGATCGACCCGAACCGGGTCGTGGCGGCCGAGCCGCAGGCGAGCACCCTGTGGAAGGCCATCCGCTCCGACTCCACGATCCCCGAGTCCGCGAAGAAGTCACCCGCGACCGGCGGCTGACACCCCGCCGCCGAGGGGCCTGGCCCGCGCTCCCGGCCCCTCCGGCGCGTACACCACGGCGCCGTCGACGCGCGCCACTTCCCGGTAGCCGCCGAGCAGCCGGCGCAGCGAGGCGACCCGGCCGGGCCCGTACGCGGCGCCCCGGGAGTCGTCGACGACGAGCGCGGGCGGACCGGCCGCCAGCTCGGCGCGGAACACCGGCCA
>NZ_JAMOLN010000101.1 GCF_024448165.1 Streptomyces longispororuber | reverse complement strand
CTGCCCGGGGCCGGGGCCCGGCTGATGATCATCGCCGCCGATCACCCGGCCCGCGGCGCCCTCGGTGCCGGGGAGCGGGCGTTCGCCATGGCCGACCGGGGGGACCTCCTCGGGCGGCTGTGCCTCGCGCTGTCGCGGCCCGGGGTCGACGGCGTGCTCGCCTCCGCCGACGTACTGGACGACCTGCTGCTGCTCGGCGCGCTGGACGGCAAGATCGTCATCGGGTCGATGAACCGGGGCGGACTCGCGGGCGCCTCGTTCGAGATGGACGACCGGTTCACCGGGTACCGGGCGGAGGACCTGGACCGGCTCGGCTTCGACGCCGGGAAGCTGCTGCTGCGGATCGACCACGAGGACGCGGGCTCGCTGCGCACGATGGAGGCCGCCGCCCGTGCCGTCGACGCGATGGCCCGGCGCCGGCTGCCGGTCTTCGTCGAACCGTTCCTGTCCCGCCGCGAGCCCGCAACGGGCCTGCTGCGCAACGACCTGAGCCCGGAGGCCGTCGTCCGGTCCATCGCCATCGCCTCCGGCCTCGGCGGCACCTCCGCGTACACCTGGCTGAAGGTCCCGGTCACCGACGACCCGGACGCCATGGCCCGCGTCATGGAGACCTCGACGCTGCCCGCCGTGCTGCTCGGCGGCGACATCAAGGACGGCGACCAGGACGCCACGTACGAGAAGTGGCGCGGCGCGCTCCAACTGCCCACCGTCCAGGGCCTGGTGGTCGGGCGCTCGCTGCTGTACCCGGTGGACGGCGACGTCGCCGGGGCGGTCGACACCGCCGTCGGGCTGCTGTGACCCACCCGGCGTTCCGGCCGCGTTCATCCCCGCGAGGGACAGAGCTACACGAAGGACAGAGGAGGACAGTGGAGTCATGACGTACCTCCCGAAGGGGGCCGCGGCCGACGGTCCGTACGCCCTGCTCGTCGATCCGGACAAGACCGGCTGGTCCCGCGCGGGCCTGCGCGTGCTCGAACTGGACGCCGGGCAGCGGCACGTCCTCGACACCGGCGAGAGTGAATGGATCGTGCTGCCCCTGTCAGGTGGTTGCTCCGTCGGTGTGGAAGGGCGGATCATCGAACTCCTGGGCAGGGACAGCGTGTTCAGCGGCGCGAGCGACTTCGCTTACGTCCCGCGCGACACTCGCGCAGAGATCGCCTCCGGTGCGGGAGGCCGCTTCGCCCTGGCAGGAGCGAAGTGCGGGCGACGACTCCCCGTCCGCTACGGCCCCGCGCCGGAGGTACCCGTCGAGGCCCGCGGCAGCGGCACCAGCGCCCGGCAGGTGCGCAACTTCGCCGCCGCCGGCACCTTCGACTGCGACCAGCTGATCGCCGTGGAGGTGATCACCCCCGGCGGGAACTGGTCCTCGTACCCGCCGCACAAGCACGACGAGCACCGGCCCGGCGTCGAGTCGCTGCTCGAGGAGATCTACTACTTCGAGATCGACGGCGAGGGTGGCTACGGCTACCAGCGGGTGTCGCCCTCCCGGCCCGGTGGTACGGATCTGCTCGCCGAGGTCCGCGGCGGTGACGCGGTCCTCGTCCCGGACGGCTGGCACGGCCCGTCGATCGCCCAGCCGGGACACGCCATGTACTACCTGAACGTGATGGCGGGGCCGGGCGAGGAGCGGGAGTGGCGGATCTGCTTCCACCCCGACCACGTGACGGAGGGATACCGATGACCGGAACCGTACGGCTCACCACGGCCCAGGCCCTCGTCCGCTTCCTCGCCCGCCAGTACACCGAGCGCGACGGCGACCGGCGGCGGCTGATCGGCGCGACCTGGGGCATCTTCGGCCACGGCAACGTCGCGGGGCTCGGCCAGGCGCTCGTCCAGTACGCCGACGAGATGCCGTTCCACCAGGGGCGCAACGAGCAGGCGATGGTGCACGCGGCCGTCGGGTACGCCCGCCAGAGCGGCCGTCTCGCCACCCACGCGGTGACCACCTCCATCGGGCCGGGCGCCACCAACCTCGTCACCGGCGCCGCCCTCGCCACCATCAACCACCTGCCCGTCCTGCTGCTGCCCGGCGACGTGTTCGCGGCGCGGCCC
The DNA here is from genome assembly GCF_024448165.1 of Streptomyces longispororuber. Lineage (GTDB taxonomy): Bacteria > Actinomycetota > Actinomycetes > Streptomycetales > Streptomycetaceae > Streptomyces > Streptomyces longispororuber_A. Next base: position 34,036 of record NZ_JAMOLN010000101.1, on the reverse strand, counting down.
GCCGACCCCGTCCTCCAGCAGCTCGAAGTCCCCTACGCGGGCGACGTGTCGGTCAACGACTGCCTGCGGCCCGTGTCGAAGTACTTCGACCGGATCACCCGGCCCGAGCAGCTGGTCCCGGCCGCGCTCGCCGCGATGCGGGTGCTCACCGACCCGGTCGACACCGGCGCCGTCACCCTCGCGCTGCCGCAGGACGTGCAGGCGGAGGCGTACGACTGGCCGGAGGAGTTCTTCGCCGAGCGCGTCTGGGCGATCCGCCGCCCCGCCCCCGATCCGGCCGAACTCGCCGCCGCCGCACAGGCGTTGAGGTCGGCGCGGCGGCCCCTGGTGATCGCCGGCGGCGGCGTGCACCACAGCGGCGCGGAGGCCGCCCTCGCGGCGTTCGCGGACGCCACCGGCATCCCCGTCGCGTCCACGCAGGCCGGCAAGGGCTCCCTGCGCCACGACCACCCGGCCGACGTCGGCGGCATCGGCCACACCGGCACCGCCACCGCCGACGAACTGGCCCGCACCGCCGACCTGGTGATCGGCGTCGGCACCCGCTACTCCGACTTCACGACGGCCTCCGGCACGCTCTTCGAGGACCCCGGGGTCCGGTTCCTGAACCTGAACGTCGCCGCGTTCGACGCGCACAAACTGGCCGCGCTGCCGCTGGTCGCCGACGCCCGCACGGGCCTGACCGCCCTGCGCGAGGCCGTCGCCGGGTACCGGGCCGAGCCCGCCCACATCACCGAGTACACCGACGACAAGGAACGCTGGGAACACCGCGTCGACGCCTGCTACGCCGCCGACGACGACCTCGTCCGCCCCACCCAGGCCCAGGTCCTCGGCGTCCTCGACGCGCTGGTGACCGGCGACGACATCCTGATCAACGCGGCCGGCTCGCTCCCCGGCGACCTGCACAAGCTGTGGCGGACCCGCTCCCGCGACCAGTACCACGTCGAGTACGGCTACTCCTGCATGGGCTACGAGATCCCCGCCTCGATCGGGGTCGCCCTCGCCGCGCCCGGCCGGCCGGTGTGGGCGCTGGTCGGCGACGGCACGTACCTGATGATGCCGACCGAGATCGTCACCGCCGTGCAGGAGAACGTCCCGGTCAAGGTCGTCGTCCTGCAGAACCACGGGTACGCCTCGATCGGCGGGCTCTCCGCGTCCGTGGGCGCGGAGGGGTTCGCGACGGGCTACCGGTACCGCGAGGGCGCGGGGTACACGGGCGCCCCGCTCCCCGTCGACCTCGCCGCCAACGCGGCCAGCCTCGGCATGGACGTGCACCGGGCGAAGACGGTCAGGGAGCTGCGCGAGGCGCTGGCCGCGGCGCGCGCCGCCACCCGCCCCACATGTGTCTACGTCGAGACCGAAACGGCAGACACAGTGTCGGGCCCGCCTCCGGCGCAGGCGTGGTGGGATGTGCCCGTGGCCGAGACAGCCGACCGACCGTCCGCCGTCAAGGCCCGCGAGGAGTACGACCGGCACGTCACCGCCCGACGCCGCCACCTCTGAGACGTAACAGGAGTTGCCCCATATGTCTGACACGAAGTTGGTCCACCACTGGATCGGCGGCAAGACCGTCGAGGGCGCATCGGGCAACCACGGCCCGGTGACCGACCCGGCGACCGGCGCCGTGACCACCCAGGTCGACTTCGCCTCGGTCGAGGAGGTGGACGCGGCCGTCGCCGCCGCCAAGGAGGCGTACGCGACGTGGGGCCAGTCGTCCCTCGCCAAGCGCACCGAGATCCTCTTCCGCTTCCGCGCGCTGCTCGACGCCAACCGGGACGCGATCGCCGAGCTGATCACCGCCGAGCACGGCAAGGTGCACTCGGACGCGCTCGGCGAGGTGGCCCGCGGCCTGGAGATCGTCGACCTGGCCTGCGGCATCAACGTCCAGCTCAAGGGTGAGCTGTCGACGCAGGTCGCCAGCCGCGTGGACGTGTCCTCGATCCGGCAGCCGCTGGGCGTCGTGGCCGGCATCACGCCGTTCAACTTCCCGGCCATGGTGCCGATGTGGATGTTCCCGATCGCCATCGCGTGCGGCAACACCTTCGTCCTGAAGCCGTCGGAGAAGGACCCCTCGGCGTCGCTGAAGATCGCGGAGCTGCTGTCCGAGGCGGGCCTGCCCGACGGCGTCTTCAACGTCGTCCACGGCGACAAGGTCGCCGTCGACCGCCTCCTGGAGCACCCGGACGTCTCCGCCGTCTCCTTCGTCGGCTCGACCCCGATCGCCCGCTACATCCACACCACCGCCTCCGCCAACGGCAAGCGCGTCCAGGCGCTCGGCGGCGCCAAGAACCACATGCTGGTGCTGCCCGACGCCGACCTGGACGCGGCCGCGGACGCCGCCGTCTCCGCCGCGTACGGCTCGGCCGGTGAGCGCTGCATGGCCATCTCCGCCGTCGTCGCCGTCGGCTCGGTCGCCGACGAGCTCGTCGCGAAGATCAAGGACCGCGCCGAGAAGATCAAGATCGGCCCCGGCAACGACCCGGCGTCCGAGATGGGCCCGCTCATCACGGCCGTCCACCGCGACAAGGTCGCCTCGTACGTCGAGGGCGCCGCGGCCGAGGGCTGCGACGTCGTCCTCGACGGCACCGGCTACACGGTCGAGGGCCACGAGAACGGCCACTGGATCGGCCTCTCGCTCCTCGACAACGTCCCGACCTCCGCCAAGGCGTACCAGGACGAGATCTTCGGCCCGGTGCTCTGCGTGCTGCGCGTCGACACGTACGAGGAGGGCCTGGCGCTGATCAACGCCTCGCCGTTCGGCAACGGCACGGCGATCTTCACCCGGGACGGCGGCGCCGCCCGCCGCTTCCAGCTGGAGGTCGAGGCCGGCATGGTCGGCGTGAACGTGCCGATCCCGGTGCCGGTGGGCTACCACTCCTTCGGTGGCTGGAAGGACAGCCTCTTCGGCGACCACCACATCTACGGCAACGACGGCACGCACTTCTACACCCGCGGCAAGGTCGTCACCACGCGCTGGCCCGACCCGTCCGAGGCCCCCTCGGGCGTGGACCTGGGCTTCCCGCGCAACCACTGAGGCACCGGTACGTGAGCGGGGCCCCGGCCGTCGGTACGGCCGGGGCCCCGCGCGTGCGCTCAGCCCTGTTGCTGCTGGGCGTTCTTGAGCTCGTCGGTGACGTCGCCGGTCTGCGCGGCCGGCGGCGGGGTGATCCGCTTCGCCCCGCCGAACTTCTCGAAGTCCATCGACACCTTCATGGCGCCCATGTCCTGCGTCATCCGGACCGGTAGGTCCTTGCCGTCCAGCCAGACGTCGATGACGAGCTCGTCCACGCCACCGGTCATCCGGTTCGCCAGGCCGTCGCCGTTGCAGGCGTCGCCGATTCTGCCCATCGCCTTCTTGTCGAGGGTCGCGCGGTAGCGCGTGGCGGACCGCCCGTCGACCGTCGTCGCGCCCAGTTCCTTCACGTTGCTCGCGTACCTGAGCTGCTTCAGCGCCTGCGTGGGGCTCTGGTCGGCGCCGTTCTGCATCGCGGCCGCGCCCTGCTCGCCGAACACGGCGGAGGTGTCGACCTTCATCCACTCCTTGCCCCGGAGCGGGCCGGAGGGCTGCGGGTCGACGTCGAAGGCGAAGCCGTCGCTCCAGCTGTACGTGCCGTCCATCGCGACGGCCTGGCCGCCGGGCAGCGTCGTCGTCATCCTCACCTCGGCCGAGCCGAGGGACAAATGGGACCTGCCGGTGTCCGGACTGCGGACAAATTCCGGCGAAGTTCGGAGCCCGGGCTGCGGTTCCCGTACGTAGGGGATGAAACGGGCTCCGCAAGCCATCTGGCCGGTACGCCTTGGATAGCAAGGTCATACATCGCAATCACTGCATGGAACTCGGCCGACTTTGCGAACAGCTAAAGAAGCGCGGGCGGTTGGACGCCGTGAAGGGTGCGGAATCCGCAGGGAAACGGCCGTTGACGTTCCGGATACGCGCGGGGTTCCATGACGCGCCGGGAGCGGACACGGAACCACCAGGACAGCCTTCGGAGGCGATAGCGCTCCCGCCCGAACCACCTGCCGCACGAGTCGATCGGAACCGCTCCATGACCGACACGCTTCGCCCCGCCGTATCCCCATCGGTGGAGCCCTTGCCGAACTCGGCACCCCAAGGCTCTCCCCAGAAGCTCAAGCGTTCCATCGGCGTCGTCGGCGGCACCCTGCTCACGCTGTCGTGCGTGACGCCCGCCTCCACGCTCTTCGTCGTCGTCCCCGACCTGTTCGGCTCGCTCGGCACCGCCACCGCCCTGACCATCGCGATCGGCTCCCTGCTCTGCATCGGCGTGGCGTTCTGCTACTCGGAGCTGGGCACGCTCATCCCCAGCGCCGGCGGCGAGTACGCCATGGTGTCGACGCTCGCGGGCCGCCTCGCCGGCTGGCTCGTCTTCGTGCTGTCCCTGCTGGTCGTGATGATCGTGCCGCCGGTGATCGCGATGGGCACCGCGGACTACCTCGCCCCGATCGTGCACCTCGACCCGGCGCTCGCGGGCGCGGGCGTGATGCTCCTCGCCACCCTCGCCGGACTGCTCGACCTGCGGGCCAACGCCTGGATCACCGGAGTCTTCCTCGTCCTGGAGGTCATCGCGGCGGCCGTCGTCGCCGTGCTCGGCTTCGCGCACAGCGAGCGCGGCGCGGGCTCGCTGGTGTCGATGGAGGTCGCGGGCGGCAACGGCCACGCGGACACCGTCACCGCCATGCTCGTCGTCTCCGGCCTGGCCATCGCCCTCTTCATCACCCAGGGCTTCTCCACCGCCGTCTACCTCTCCGAGGAGCTGGAGAACCCCCGCACGTCCGTGTCCCGCACGGTCCTCGCCACGCTCGCCATCTCCACGGTGATCATCCTCGTCCCGGTCGTCGCGATCACCATGGGCGCGCCCGACCTCGCGGCCCTCACCTCCGGTGACATCGGCGGCATGGTCGAGGCCTGGTCGAACTCGGCCGTCGGCACCTTCGTCTCGCTCTGTGTCGCGCTCGCCATCATCAACGCGGGCATCGTCATGGTGATCCAGAACTCGCGCGTGCTCTTCGCGTCGGCCCGCGACAAGGCGTGGCTCGAGCCGGTCAACCGGGGCCTGGCCAAGCTCGGCCGGTTCGGCTCCCCGTGGGTCGCCACGCTCGTCGTGGGCGTCCCCGGCGCCGCCCTGTGCTTCGTCAACCTGGACACCCTCTACGGCGTCACCGGCGTCTCCGTCACCGGCATGTACCTCCTGGTCGCGGTCGCCGCGCTGTTCGCTCGCCGCGGGGCGCACCGGGGGCAGTCGGCGTGGCGCATGCCGCTGTGGCCGGGCATCCCGCTGCTGCTGATCGCCGTCATGGCGTACATCCTCAGCCAGCAGGAGGCGTCCTACCTGCTGTGGACCGGGGGGATCGCCGCGGTGGCGACCCTGTACTGGGCGCTGTACCTGCGGCCGCGCCGGGAGACCCGCTGGCTGGTCACCCTCCCGGAGGACGCCCAGCAGTAGCGCTCACGCTGCTTCGTCGGCGTCTGCGGCCCGGTGGGGGCTGGTCGCGCTCCGCGGCGGAGCCGCTGATCGACACAGCCCCGCGCCCCTGGAAGGCATGCGCTGCGCGCAGCCTTCCCCCGCCGGGGAGAGGCCGCCCGAAGGGCGTGCCTCTCAGGGGCGCGGGGAACTGCGCGGCCAGCCCCCACGCACCCGCACTCACCCGGTCACCAGAGGTCAGCCGTCTCCACGGGGCCGCCGGAGATCAGGGAGGCGTTGCCCGCCACCCCGACGGCCAGCGCCAGCGCACCGTCGCGGGCCGTCGCCCCCTTCCCCGCGGCCGGCACGGCCCCCTCGTCGGAACCGTCCCCGAGCGGCCCGAAGAGTTCCTTCAGCATCCGCAGGTCACCCCCGCCGTGCGACCCCGCCGACGTCTCGTACGGCACCTCGCGCGGCGCCTCCCACAGCGGGCGCAGCAGGATCGAGGTGCGGCCCGGGTTGGCCATCACCACCCCGCCGTGCGCACCCGCCGCACCGCGCGGCGGGCGCGGCTGCTGCCAGGTGTTCTCCTCGACCTCCAGCTCCAGCCGCCCGCCGGTGCCGTTGAACATCACCCGGTAGCCCTCCCAGGGCGAGTACGCCGTGAGGTGGTACGTCATCGTGGCCCCGGAGTCGTAACGGACCAGGACCGCCAGGTCGTCCTCGATGTCGATGTCGTCACCGAAGACGTTCCGGTCGCGGACGTACGGGTCGCCCTCGGCCTCCGCCCGGACGTAGAGCGAGTCGAGGTCCGGGTCGTCGGCGAGGTGGATCGCGTACGGGTCGTCGGCCGCCGCGGCCGAGCCGTGGGCGCGGACGTAGTCGCGGCGCAGGCCGGTGCGTTCGCCGTTGTCGCGGCCGTAGAAGACCAGCCCGCCCTCCGCGTGCACCCGTACGGGGGCCGCGCCGAGCCACCAGTTGACCAGGTCGAAGTGGTGGCCCGACTTGTGCACCAGGAGCCCGCCGCTGTGCCGCTTCTCGCGGTGCCAGCGGCGGAAGTAGTCCGCGCCGTGCCGCACGTCGAGCAGCCACTCGAAGTGCACCGAGCGGATCTCGCCGATCGCGCCGTCGTGCAGCAGCTGCCAGACCTTCTCGTGGGCCGGGTTGTAGCGGTAGTTGAAGCCGACGGAGAGCTCGCCGCCGGTGCGGTCCACGGCGTCGAGGATGGTGCGGCACCGGGCCGCGTCCGTGGTGAGGGGCTTCTCCGTCACCACCCGGCAGCCCGCTTCGAGGGCCGTCGTGATGTACGTGTGGTGCGTCGCGTCGACCGTGGTGACCACGACCTCGTCGATGCGGTGGTCGCGCAGCGCCGCGGCGAAGCCGGCCGGCTCGCAGACCGCCGCCTCCGGTGCGCCGAGCGAGGTGAGCAGCCGGTTGTGGTGGGCGACCCGGGCCGGGCTCGGGTCGGCGAGCAGGGCCACGTCGTAGTGGGCCCGGGCGGCCAGGGCCCTCGTGTACATCTGGGCACGGTGGCCGGTGCCGATGATCGCGGCGCGCTTCATGGTCAGGCGTCCTTTCGAGGGGCGGGTCCGGTCGAGCGGCGGACTATCAACTCGCTGTCCAGGGCGACCTCCTGGGGCGGATGGCCGGGGTCGTCCAGGCGGTGCAGCATCAGGTCGACGGCCCGTTCGCCGAGCGCGTCGAGCGGGATGCGGACCGTGGTGAGCGCGGGCGTCGCCGTGGTGGCGAGCAGGGTGTCGTCGGCGCCGACCACGCTCACGTCGTCCGGGACGCGTACGCCCCGGTCGGCGAGCCGGGACAGCACGCCGAGCGCCATCAGGTCGTTGTGCGCGACGATCGCGGTCGCGCCCGCCGCGAGGGCCAGGTCGGCGACCTGCGCACCGGTGTGGAACTTGGGTTCGTGCGGCCCGAACTCGGTCACCTTCACGCGGAGTTGCTCGGCCGCGAACCGTACGGCGTGGCCGCGCTGCTCGCTCGACCAGGAGTTGCGGGCCCCCAGGACCAGGGCCAGGTGGCGGTGGCCGAGCGCGTGCAGATGGGCCACCGCCTGGCGCAGGCCGTCCTCGCTGGGGGCGACGACGGACGGCACCCCGGCCACGCTCCGGTTCACGGCGACGCTCGGCACCTGCCGGACGACCTCGCCGAGCCGGTCGCCGGTCATCCTCGGGGCGACGAGCAGCAGCCCGTCGACCTGGCGGGCCAGCGTCAGCGCCAACTCGTACTCGTCGTCGGGGTGTTCGTCGGTGTCCGCGAGGAACACCGCGTAGTCCTTGCGGCGGGCGCGGGCCTGGACCGCCTTGACGATCACGGCGAAGAACGGGTTGGCGATGTCGGGGACGATCAGGCCGAGCGTGCCGGTGCGGCCGAGGGCCAGGGAGCGGGCGATCCGGTTGGGGCGGTAGCCGAGGCGCTCCGCTGCCGCGAGGACCTTTCGGCGGGTCTCGGGGCGGACCTGGTCCGGGGAGGCGAAGCAGCGGCTCACGGTGGACGGGGACACGCCTGCGCCGGCCGCTACGTCCTCGGCGCTTGCGCTGCCGCGTCTCGGGTCGGCCTCGTTCATGTGGTCCCCCTCCTGGGTGGTGCGTTCGCGCCGTAGCTGATTGCTGTTCGTCCGGCAGCCGCGACTCTCGCCGTGGCTGGTCGCGCAGTTCGCTGATCAAGCCTCTCCGGCGATTGAGGAGCGGGGTCCGGGGCGGAGCCCCGTGCGGCGCCGGTCGACGGCGACGGCGGCCAGGGACAACACCCCCGCCACCAGCGGAGCGAGCAGCAGGAGTTGCCACACGCAGACCGCCGACACCAGCACCGCTCCCGCCAGCATCGCCGTGCCCGACGGATCGCGGGCCGGCCGGGACCAGCGGGACGTCGCGGACCAGGTCGCCGCCATCCGGACCTGGTACACGACCACCGCCCCGGCCGCCCCCGCGATCACGAGCGCGAGGAGCCAGAAGAACGGCAGGTCGCCCGCGACGGCGGCCAGCCGCAGATCGGCGGCGAGGAAGCCTAGGGCGAGCAGACCGGCGGCGCCGACCTTCGTCCCGCCGGGCAGCGCGGCCCGCCAGTCCGCCGCGAACCGCCGTGCCGTACCGGGCGAGGGGCCGTCCGGCAGACAGCGCCGGACCGCGGCGCAGCCCGCCGCCGTCGCGGCCGGCCAGGTGACCACGAGCAGCGAGCCGGCCGCCACGAGCACGCCGATCCACAGCACTTCGGCGAAGAGCGTGAAGCGCTCGCCGTACGGGGTGTCACGTCGACCGGTCATGGGCCGCGTCATCCCTTCAGGCCGGACGTCGCCGCGCCCTCGATCAGCAGCCGCTGGAAGGCCACGAAGAACGCGATCACGGGCAGCAGCGACAGCACCGACATGCCGAGCATCGCCCCGTAGTCCTGGCTGCTCGTCGAGTCGACGAACAGCCGCAGGGCCAGCGGCAGCGGGTACTTCTCCGGTGACTGGAGGTAGATCAGCGGCGCGAAGAAGTCGTTCCACGACCAGATGAAGGTGAAGATCGCCGTCGTGATCAGCGCCGGGCGCAGCAGCGGCAGGACGATGTGGCCGAAGATGCGGAAGTGGCCGCAGCCGTCGATGAGCGCCGCCTCGTCGAGGCTGCGCGGCAGGTTGCGCACGAACTGCACCATCAGGAACACGAAGAACGCGTCCGTGGCGAGGAACTTGCCCAGGAGCAGCGGCACGTACGTGTCGACCAGGCCGGCCTTCTGGAACATCGTGTACTGCGGGATGAGCAGCAGATGGGTCGGCAGCAGGATCGTGCCGATCATGATCGCGAACATCGGGCCGCGGCCGCGGAACCGCAGCCGGGCGAAGGCGTACGCGGCGATCGAGCACGACAGGACGTTGCCGACCACCGAGCCGAGCGACAGGATCAGCGAGTTGGTGAAGAACCGCCAGGCGGGGACCTCGGCGATGCCGTCCAGGGCCGTGCCGAAGCCGCTCCAGCTGACCTTCGACGGCAGCAGGTCGAAGCTGGAGATGATCTCGTCGGCCGGCTTCACCGACGCGGTGAACACCCATAGGACCGGATAGAGCAGGACGAGGAGCAGGGCCACCGCACCCACGTGCCAGGCCAGCGAACGGGACCGGGCGCGGGGCGCCGCGGCAGGGGCGGGGATCTGTACAGGGGTGGTCGTCACGGTCACTTCTCCTCGCCCGCGTAGTGGACCCAGCGGCCCGACGTCTTGAACAGCACCGCGGTGATCACGCCGACGACCAGCAGCAGCACCCAGGTCAGGGCGGCCGCGTAGCCCATCCGGAAGTCGTTGAAGCCGAGTTCGTAGAGGTACATCGAGTAGACGTGGGTGGAGCCCGCCGGGCCGCCGGTGCCGTTGGAGAGCACGAACGCCGAGTTGAACATCTGGAAGGCGTGCACCATCTCCAGGACCAGGTTGAAGAAGATCACCGGGGACAGCATGGGGACGGTCACCGAGACGAAGCGGCGCCACGGGCCCGCCCCGTCGATCTCCGCGGCCTCGTACAGATCGCGCGGGATCTGCTGCAGCGCCGCCAGGAAGATCACCATCGGGGCGCCGAACTGCCACACGGACAGCGCCACGAGCGACATCAACGACCAGTCGGGGTCGGAGATCCAGCCGCCGGTGTGCACGCCGAACGCGCCGAGGAAGCCGTCCACGACGCTGCCGGTGGAGAACAGCAGCCGCCACACGATGGCCGCGCCGACGCTCGCGCCGATCAGGGACGGCATGTAGAACGCGGCCCGGTAGAAGTTGCGGCCCTTGCGCCGGGTGTTCAGGAGCAGCGCCACCCCGAGCGCGGCGGCGAGCTTGAGCGGCGTCGCCACCACGACGTACAGCAGGGTGACGCCGACGGTGTCGCGGACCTCCGGGTCGTCGAAGAGGAGCCGCCTGTAGTTGTCGAGGCCGATCCAGCGCGGCGCGTCGAACAGGTTGTAGTCCGTGAACGACATGTAGAGCGAGAACAGCATCGGCGCGATCGTCAGCAGCGCCGCGCCGATCATCCACGGGGTGAGGAAGACGTACGCGGACCGGTCGCCCGCGCGCCCGCGCCGCTTCGCGGGCTCGGCGGAGGGGGCGTCGCCGCGGCGGGCGCGGGGGATCGCGGCGTCGGTCGTCGTCGTAGAGGCCATGAGGGCTCCGTACGTTGAGGGGGGAGAAGGGCCGGTGCCGGTCCCGCCGTCAGGCGAGGACGACCTTCGCCTGGTCGAAGAAGAGGTCCACGGCGTGGTCCACGGAGACGCGCTCGTAGAAGAGCTTCTCGGCGACGCGCTGCAGGTAGACGTTGAGCGAGGCGCCGCCGTCGGCCGGTGGTGGCGGCGTCGGCGCGAGGGTCGCCGCGACCGCCTTCTCGTACGCCTGGACCTGGCGCACCGCCGGATCGGTCACCTCCGCGGCACCCTCCTGGCTGGTGGTGGGCGGCATCCCGATGTTCGTGCCGAGGATCTTCGCGACCCGCCGGTCGTTGATCATGAAGTCGATGAACCGGGCGGCCTCGCTGATGTACGGGCTCTTCGCGGCGGCGCTGAGCAGCATGCCGGGCTTGGCGTAGATGCCCGACCGGGCGGTGTCGGTGGGGACGAAGCCGAGCGAGAGCTTGCTGCCGCGCATCGCGCTGCGGCCGCCCGCCTGGTTGTCCCACTCCAGGTTGGAGGCGACGCGGCGGGTGGAGATGGGGAAGCCGGGCAGCGACTCCAGGACCACGTCGGGGCCCGCGAGCGCGCCCTCCCTGCGCCAGCCGTCGACCTGGCCGAAGTAGCGGCTCATGTCGTCGCGGCTGAAGCCGAGTTCGCCCTTCTCGGTCCACATCTGCTTGCCCTGCTGGCGCATCCACAGCTCGACGCCGAGGTAGTTCTGGCCCGGGTTGTCCATGCCGAACTGCTTCCGGCCGGTGTGCCGGGTCACCTTCAGGGCCTGCTCCATGAACGTGTCCCAGCCCATCGGCGCGTCCGCAGCGCTCGGCGGCCTGGCCCCGGCGTCGGCCCACACCTTCGCGTCGTACTGCAGCGAGACGCTGTTGTGCGACAGCGGCAGCGCGACCCGGCGGTCCTCCACCATGCCCGCCGTGCGCAGCGACGACACGAGGGTGGAGGCGTCGATCTCCTTGCCGGGACCGGTGTGGTCGCCGAGGTCGGCGAGCACACCGTGTTCGCCGAGCGTGCGGATCCAGGCGTAGTCGATGTGCATGACGTCGGGCGGGTTGCCGCCCGCGGCGGCGGTGCTCAGCTTCGGCCAGAACGAGTCGAAGGCCGCGAAGCTCGACTTGACCCTGATCTTGGGGTTGGCCTTCTCGAAGACGGCGATGCACTTGTTGATCAGTTCGGCGCGGCCGCTGTCGCCCCAGAAGAAGTAGCGCAGGGTCACGGTGCCCCCGGCGCCGACGGACCGGGACGGTCCGCCGCAGGCGGTGAGCGCGGTGCCGAGGCCGGCGGCCAGCAGGGCGGACAGGGCGGTGCGGCGGGAGGGGGCTTCCTTGCCCATGGGGGGCCTCCACGTGCGGCTCGACGGCGGTGTCGAGGTGGGACCTTTGCACGCGCTCGCAGCGCCGTCAATGGATCTCGCAAGCGCTTTCTGTGAGGAGTTACGGGGGTGGGGTTCCGGTGTGCTCGGCCCTCTTGACGGTTTCTGCGAGCGCTTGCAGGATCGACGACGTCAGCTCTGCCCGAGGTCCCATGTGACGATCCGGCAGGGCCCTTCGTCGGTGCCGCCCGCGGCGCGGTACGCGGCGAGCGCCGCGTCGTTGTCCGTGTCCACGCCGACCCACATGTCGTAGCAGCCGAGTTCCGCGGCCAGGTCCGCGAGCGTGCGGATCAGGGCGTGGCCGATGCGGCGGCGTCGGAACGGTTCGGCGACGGCGAGTTCGTACAGGAACATCTCGCGGCCCTTGTCGGGGTGCAGCGTCTCCACGCCGCTGATGAAGCCGACGGGGTCCGGGGTGAGGTCGTCCTCGTGGGCGAGGAAGAGGTGGTGACCGGGCGCCGCGAGGAACGCTGCCGCGTGGTGCGGGTGGGGTGGGGCGTCGAAGAGGGCGGAGGCGGTGAGGAGTTGGGGCGTGGTGGTGGCTCGTACGATCCGCATCCCACCAGCGTCCCGCATCTGCCGGGCTCGGGTGCGTTGCCGGGTGCGAGAAGCCCCACTCACCCGCAGCCCGCGACGCGCGCGAGAGGCCCCGGCGGGCCGCGGCCCGTGACGAGAGCGTGGCCCACCGGGGTACACCAGCCGCGGTAGACCGGGGCGGAACCGTACTACTGGTGGAGGGGGCCCGGTTCCGCCCGGGGGCTGCCGTGGGCGGAGGCGGCGGCGCCTACGGTTGACGCATGGATCTACGAGTGCGCGCATGGCGCGAGCGAGTACGGGGCGGCCCGAGGCGCTGGATCGCCGCGGCAGCGGCCGTCGTGGTGCTCGCCGGCGCGGGAACCTGGACCGCCGCGGCGGCATCCGACGACGCCCCGCCCGTGCACCGCCAGGACCGGATGATGCCGATGCCCGGCGGCGTCCGCATCGACACCTCGTACTTCACGACGGGCGACAGCCACGACAGGCGCCCCGCCGTCCTGCTCGCGCACGGCTTCGGCGGCAGCAAGAACGACGTGCGCGGCGAGGCCGAGAAGCTCGCCCGGCACGGGTACGCCGTGCTGACCTGGTCCGCCCGCGGCTTCGGGAAGTCCACCGGGAAGATCGGCCTGAACGACGCGGACGGCGAGGTCGCCGACGTCTCCCGGCTCATCGACTGGCTCGCGGACCGCCCGGAGGTACGGCTCGACAAGGCGGGCGACCCGCGCGTGGGCGTCTCCGGCGCCTCGTACGGCGGAGCGGTCTCCCTCCTCGCGGCCGCGCACGACGACCGGGTCGACGCGATCGCCCCGCAGATCACGTACTGGAACCTCGCGGACGCCCTGTTCCCCGACGACGTCTTCAAGAAGCTGTGGACGGGCATCTTCTTCACCTCCGGGTCCGCGGACCTGGGCGCCCGCACCAGCGAGGCGGGCCTCGAATGCGGCCGGTTCCAGCAGGAGCTGTGCGCGATGTACCAGCGGGTGGCGGTCGCCGGTGAGCCGGACGCCGCGGCCCGCAAGCTCCTGGAGGAGCGCAGCCCGTCGGCCGTGGGCGACCGGATCAAGGTGCCCACGCTGATCGCGCAGGGCCAGAGCGACTCGCTGTTCCCACTGGGCCAGGCCGACGCGATGGCCCGGCAGATCAAGGCCAATGGCGCGCCCGTCCACGTGGACTGGCTGGCGGGCGGGCACGACGGCGGCGACATGGAGATCGACCGGGTCGGCGGCCGGGTGGCGTCCTGGTTCGACCGGTACCTGAAGGACGACGAGGGCGCCGGCACCGGGCCCGCGTTCCGGGTCACCCGCACCGGCGGCGTCGACTCCACGGACGGCGCGGCCACCCTGCGCGGCGCGAGCAGCGACACGTACCCGGGGCTGCGCGGCGAGAAGCGGGTGTCCGTGCCGCTGAAGTCGGCGACGGAGACGTTCCAGAACCCGCCGGGCGGCGGCCCGCCGTCGATCTCTGCGGTGCCCGGGCTCGGCAGCGTGTCATCGCTCTCCTCGTCGCTGGGCCTGAGCGTCGCGCTCGACTTCCCGGGCCAGTTCGCCCGGTTCGACTCGGCGCCGCTGGGCAGGTCCGTGCGCATCACCGGTTCGCCGACCGTCACCGCGCACGTGAAGTCCTCGACCGGCACCGCCGTCCTGTTCGCGAAGGTGTACGACGCCGGGCCCGGCGGGGCCCGCGAGGTGCTGCCGTCGCAGCTGGTGTCGCCGGTGAAGGTGACGGGCGCGGGCGGCGCGGGCAAGGACGTGCGGATCACGCTCCCGGCGATCGACCACCAGGTGCAGAAGGGGCACCGGCTGCGGCTCGTCGTCTCCTCGACCGACCTCGGCTACGCGTCCCCGGTGAAGCCCGCCACGTACGAGGTGTCGGTGAGCGGCGGGCTGAGCCTGCCCACCGCGCCGAGCGTGGAGACCGCGGCCGCGCCGCTGCCCGCCTGGGTGTGGTGGCTGCCGGTCGCGGCGGTCGCCGTCGCGGCGGGCCTGCTGCTGACCGCGCGCCGCCGGACGAGCGCGCCCGCCCCCGACCCGGCGCTCGCCGAGGTCCCGCTGCAGATCACGGACCTGAGCAAGCGGTACGCGAAGTCGGCCGACCGGTACGCGGTCCGTGACCTGTCCTTCCGCGTCGAGAAGGGCCAGGTCCTCGGCCTGCTCGGGCCGAACGGCGCGGGCAAGACGACGACCCTGCGCATGCTGATGGGCCTCATCCGGCCCGACGAGGGCGAGATCCGCGTCTTCGGGCACGCGATCCGGCCGGGCGCGCCCGTCCTCTCCCGGGTCGGCGCGTTCGTCGAGGGCGCGGGCTTCCTGCCGCACCTGTCGGGCCGGGAGAACCTGGAGCTGTACTGGAAGGCCACCGGCCGGCCGCCCGAGGACGCGCACCTGGACGAGGCCCTGGAGATCGCCGGCCTCGGCGACGCCCTGGCCCGCGCCGTGCGCACGTACTCGCAGGGCATGCGGCAGCGCCTGGCCATCGCGCAGGCCATGCTCGGCCTGCCGGACCTGCTGATCCTCGACGAGCCGACGAACGGGCTCGACCCGCCGCAGATCCGCGAGATGCGCGAGGTGATGATCCGGTACGCGCGGGCCGGCCGCACCGTCATCGTCTCCAGCCATCTCCTCGCCGAGGTCGAGCAGTCCTGCACGCACCTCGTCGTCATGGACCGCGGCCGGCTGGTGCAGGCGGGCCCGGTCGCGGACATCGTCGGCTCCGGCGGCACCCTGCTCATCGGTCTCGCCGCCGACATCGCCGACCCGCTGGTCGAGAAGGTCGGCGCGCTCGGCGGAGTGGAGTCGGCGGTGCGCGTCGACGAAGGACTGCTGGTCAGGCTCACCGCCACCGGATCGGCCGCCGTCCTGGTGGCCGACCTGGTCCGGCTCGACGTACCGGTGACGGCCGTCGGCCCGCACCGCCGCCTGGAGGACGCGTTCCTGACGCTGATCGGAGGGGAGCCGGCATGACGACCACCAGCACCGGCACTACGGGACACCACAGCGGCACCGGGGGGCCCGAGCTCGCCCACGGCTACCGGCCGGGCCGCACCCTGCCGCTCCGCGTCGAGCTGGTCCGGCAGGTGAAGCGGCGCCGCACCCTCGTCATGGGCGCCGTGCTCGGCCTGCTGCCGTTCGTGCTCGTCGTCGCCTTCGCCATCGGCGGCGACCCGGGCGGACGCAGCGGCCGGGTGACGCTGATGGACACGGCGACGGCGTCCGGCGCGAACTTCGCGGCGACGTGCCTGTTCGTGTCCGCCGGGTTCCTGCTCGTCATCCCCGTCGCCCTGTTCTGCGGCGACACCATCGCCTCCGAGGCGAACTGGTCGAGCCTGCGCTATCTGCTCGCGGCGCCCGTGCCCAGGGCCCGGCTGCTCTGGTCCAAGCTGACCGTCGCGCTCGGGCTCAGCCTCGCCGCGATGGTGCTGCTGCCGGTGGTCGCGCTCGCGGTGGGCACCGTCGCGTACGGGTGGGGGCCGCTGGAGATCCCGACCGGCGGGTCGCTGGACGCGGGCACGGCGGCGCAGCGCCTCGTCGTCGTCATCGCCTACGTCTTCGTGTCCCAACTGGTCACGGCGGGCCTCGCGTTCTGGCTGTCGACGAAGACCGACAACCCGCTGGGCGCGGTCGGCGGCGCGGTGTTCCTGACCATCGTGGGGAACGTGCTGGACGCGGTGACCGCCCTCGGCGACTGGCGGGACTTCCTGCCCGCGCACTGGCAGTTCGCCTGGGCGGATGTGATCCAGCCGCAGCCGGAGTGGAGCGGCATGATCCAGGGCACGGCCGTGTCGGTGGCGTACGCGGTGGTGCTGTTCGCGCTGGCGTTCCGTGGCTTCGCCCGCAAGGACATCGTGTCGTAACGCGACGGCGCGGTCTCCGGAGGATCACCCACCGGTCACAACTGCCGTCCCCCGTAACCGCTTTGAGGCCAAGGCGCAATCGCTCGGGTCGAACACTCGGGCCGCCCCGCGCGTCACAGTCACAAGGCGCCGGTACCACCGGCGCATGACGCAGCGGGAGGGGCGGGCATGGGGAACGGTCCGGACGGCACGGGGATGCGGATACGGGTGCGGCTGCGCCGCCGCGGCGGGGCGCTGCTCGCCGCGGGGCTCGTCGGCGGGCTGCTGCTGACGGGGTGCGGGGGCCCGGGCGGCGCGGCGGACAGCGCGGACAGCAAGGCGCGCGGCCCGCGGGCCGCCGACGAGCCCGCGGCCTCCGTCGCCCCGAGCGCGGGGAAGGAGGCCGCGCCCGACTACCGGTCGACGTTCGCCCTGGACGTCGACACCGCCTCGTACGGGTACGCGCGCCGCACGCTCGACGAGGGGCGGTTGCCGGAGCCGGGGACGGTGCGGCCCGAGGAGTTCGTCAACAGCTTCCGGCAGAACTACCCGCGCCCCGAGGGCAACGGCTTCTCGGTGACCGTGGACGGCGCCCGCACCGGCGAGGACGGCTGGCGCCTGATGCGGGTCGGTCTCGCGACGGCGCAGGCCCCGGCGTCCGGTGAACGGCCGCCCGCGGCCCTCACGTTCGTCATCGACATCTCCGGCTCGATGGGCGAGCCGGGCCGCCTCGACCTGGTCAAGACGTCCCTGTCGACGCTCACCGGGCAGCTCCGGGCCGACGACTCGATCGCCCTGGTCACCTTCAGCGACGAGGCCAGGACGGTCCTTCCGATGACCCGGATCGGCCGGCCCGGCGGCGAGGTCCGCGAGCGCGTCAGGAACGCGGTCGACACCCTCGAACCCACCGACTCGACCAACCTGGGCGCGGGCATCCGCACCGGCTACGCGACCGCCGTGGAGGGCGCCAGGTCCGGCGCCACGAACCGGGTCGTCCTGCTCTCCGACGCCCTCGCCAACACCGGTGACACGGACGCCGACTCGATCCTCGAACGCATCGCGAAGGCCCGCCGCGACCACGGCATCACCCTCTTCGGGGTGGGCGTCGGCAGCGACTACGGCGACGCGCTGATGGAGCAGCTCACGAACAAGGGCGACGGCAACACCACGTACGTCTCGTCGCCCTCGGACGCCCGCAAGGTCTTCGTCCAACAGCTGCCCACGAACGTCGAGTTGCGGGCGCGGGACGCCAAGGCGCAGGTCGTCTTCGACCGGGACGCGGTCGCCGAGTTCAAGCTCCTCGGCTACGACGACCGGCGCGTCGCGAACGACGACTTCCGCGACGACCGGGTCGACGGCGGCGAGATCGGCCCGGGCCACACGGTGACGGCGCTGTACGCGGTCAAGCTGCGCGACGGCGCGGAGGGCGAGGTGGCCACGGCCACCGTGCGCTGGCTCGACCCGTCCAGCCGCGCGCCCCGCGAGCAGTCCGGCTCGGTCGCGGTCTCCGCGCTCAACGGCTCCCTGTGGTCGCACGGCACGACGCCGCGCCTGCGCGTCTCGGCCGCCGCGGCCTACTTCGCCCACCGCCTGGGCGGCGCGTCGGACGAGCCGTTCCCCGGCGAGCCGTCGCTGGGCCGGCTCTCCGCCTACGTGGGCGCGTTGGCGGACGAGACCGAGGACTCGGACGTACGCGCCCTGGCGAAGTCGGTGCGGCAGGCGGACCAGCTGCGGCAGTAGGCGGCCCGCCCCCGGCTCAGTCGATCTCGGCCCGGAGCAGCAGCGCGAAGCGGGCGCCGTCGGTGCCCGCGACCAGGCCGTCGACCGTGCAGCCCGTCAGGCCGTACGAGGAGGAGTACCCGTCGTGGTTCGACCACCAGCGGGCCGTCGGGCCGAGCTCGGCGACCACCCGGGACGCCAGGTCCCGGGCGCGGCCGGCGTCCATCGACGGCACGTCCCACAGCAGGGACGTCGAGGCGAACCGCGTCAGATGCGCGGTCGCCTCGGGCGCGGCGACGGGCTCGAGGCCGGCCCGGATCTGGGGGAGCGGGGTCGGCGGCTGGACGTGGGTGTCGACCCGCGCCCAGGTCTCGTGCTCCGCGACGGCGGCCGTGCGGATCTCGGGGGCCAGGTGCTCCAGCCACGTCGCCGGGTCGGGCGGCGCGGACAGGAGTCCGTGGCGGACGTGCGCCCCGCCGGCGGCGGCGAGCTCGTCCAGCAGGCTGCCGAGGCCGGTGGTCCGGTCTGGTCCCGTCACGTTCGTGCCCCTTCCGGCGGCGGGTGTCGGCGGATGCGGCCGTCAGGGTAGCCGTCGCCGGGCGCGCGACCGCCGACGGCCCCCGCCGCACCCGTCAGCGGATCTGCCGCCCCGAGATGGCCCGCGCGATCACCAGGCGCTGGATCTCACTGGTGCCCTCGAAGATCGTGTAGATCTTCGCGTCGCGGTACATCCGCTCCACCGGGTGCTCCCGGCTGTACCCGGCGCCGCCCAGCACCTGGATCGCCTTCTCGCTGGCGGCGACGGCCAGTTCACCGGCCCGCAGCTTCGACATGGAGCCCTGCCCCGCGTCGAAGACCTTGTCGTTGCGGGCCATCCACGCCGCCTGCCAGATGAGCAGCCGGCACGCCTCGATCTCGGTCCGCAGGTCCGCCAGGGCGAACGCGATCGCCTGGTTCTCGATGATGGGGCGGCCGAACGCCTCCCGGTCGCCCGCGTACTCCAGCGCGTACTCGTAGGCGGCCCTGGCGATCCCGAGCGCCTGCGCGCCCACGGTCGGCCGGCTCACCTCGAAGGTGGACATCGCGGCCTGGCCGCGCCCGCCCGCGGTGCCCTCCCGGGCGCGGGCGAGCCGCGCGTCGAGCTTCTCCTTGCCGCCGAGCAGGCAGTGGCCGGGGACGCGGACGTCGTCGAGGAAGACGTCGGCCGTGTGGGACGCCCGCAGCCCCAGCTTCCGTATCTTCTTGGCGCCTTCGAGGCCCGCGGTGCCCGGCGGCACGACGAACGCCGCCTGCCCGCGGGAGCCCAGGGAGGGGTCGACGGAGGCGACGACGACGTGCACGTTCGCGATGCCGCCGTTGGTGATCCAGGCCTTCTGGCCGGCGAGCACCCACTCGTCCCTGGCCTCGTCGTACCGCGCCCGCGTCCGCATCGCCGCGACGTCCGAACCGGCCTGCGGCTCGGACACGCAGAACGCGGCCACCTTCGGGTCCGCCTCGTCGCCGAAGCACTGCGGCACCCACTCGGCCAGCTGGTCGGGGGTGCCGGAGGCGAAGATCCCGGCCACCGCGAGCGACGTGCCGAACAGGGCCATGCCGATGCCCGCGTCGCCCCAGAACAGC
Source organism: Streptomyces longispororuber (assembly GCF_024448165.1). Classification (GTDB taxonomy): domain Bacteria; phylum Actinomycetota; class Actinomycetes; order Streptomycetales; family Streptomycetaceae; genus Streptomyces; species Streptomyces longispororuber_A. The sequence continues at coordinate 14,392 of NZ_JAMOLN010000101.1, read as the reverse complement.
TCCTCGTTGGCGATCTGGAGCGAGATGCCGCTCGGGTCGCCGAACAGCTCGGCGAGCGACTCGAATCCGTACAGGCCGATCTTCGCGGCCTCCCGGATCACCGGCCAGGGCGTCTCCTCGCGCTCGTCCCACTCGGCGGCCGCCGGCCGCACCACGTCCACGGCGAACCCGTGCACCCAGTCGCGCAGGTCCCGCTGTTCCTCGCTCAGTTCAAGGGAGAAAACCATGACGGACGGTGTCTCCCCTCACGCCTTGGGAATGTCGAAGTAGCGGGTCAGCCCCGAGGCGAGCGCCACATCGCCCGCGATCTTCACCTTGCGCATCATGAACATCGTGACGGGCGAGGAGTTGCCCGACACCAGCTTGAGGAACTCCGCGTCGCCCATGACGAGCGTGACCCGCGGCTCGCCTTCCGAGCGGCCCTCGGTGACCGTGCACGCGCCGCCGCTGATCCGCGTCTCGTAGACCACCTCGGGGTTGTCGCCCTGGCCGGTGATCTTCCAGCGGACGACCGCCTCGAGGGATCCGGCGACATCCGGCTTGAACTGCCGCTCCATGCGCCCGAAGACCTCCTTGAGGATGCGCGTGCGCAGCGCGCCGTCCTGGGCGATCGTGCTGATCTCCTTCGCGGACAGGCCCTTCACGATCCGCGCGAACTCCTCGGGCGTGACGCTCGCGAAGTCGAGGGCCGCGATCTCGTCGGCACCGCTCATGCCCATGCTCCTTACTGTTTAGTAAACTTACTGATTGGTAAGGTTACGGCGACGTAGGTAGGCTGACAAGGGTGACGGGGACATCGGGAGCAGCTCAAGGGCGCACGGCGGGGCGCCGGAAGCGCGTGCCGCGGCAAGTGCGCGAGCAGCAGATCATCGACGTGGCGGTGCGGGTCTTCGCCAAGCGCGGCTATCACGCGGCCGCGGTCGACGAGATCGCCGAACTCGCCGGGATCTCCAAGCCGATGGTCTATCTGTACCTGGACTCCAAGGAAGGGCTGTTCCTCGCGTGCCTGCGGCGCGAGGCCGAGCGGCTCGTCAGCGCCTTCCAGGAGGCCGCGCGCGGCGCCGGCGCCGCGCCCGAACTCCGGCTCTACGCAGGGCTTTCGGCCTTCTTCGCGTTCGTCGCCGCGCACCGCGACAGCTGGGTGGTGCTGCACCGGCAGGCCTCCGAGCTGAGCGAGGCCATCGCCGACGCCGTCGCCGAGGCCCGGCGCGCGGTGATGGGCGAGGTCGCCGGGCTGATCAGGGACGGCATCTCGGACAGCGGCCGCGGCTCCCGACTGGGCGACCAGGACGCCGACTTCGTCGCCCACGCGCTGGTGGGCGCGGCCGACTCGCTCACCGACTGGATGGAGCGCAACCCCGACCAGTCCCCGGAGGGCATCACCCTGCGCCTGATGAACATGGTGTGGGTGGGCATGCGTGACGTGCTCGACGGCGAGGCGTGGCTGCCGCAGGCGTGACCTGCCGCGTCGGCCGCGGACCAATTCCCGTACGACCCATTGAATTTTCCTTACGCGTCGGTAAGTTGACCCCCGAGTAAGTACCAGCACGTGCCGCCGCGCGACCGGGAGCCGTCATGGGCGTACGCAAGGATCTGAAGCGGGCCAGGGAGCGCAGCGACCTGGCCGACCGCGCCACCGTCGAACTCGTCAGGGACGAGCGGGGCGTGGTCCGCGAGGCGCGCGTCGCGCCGCTCGCCGAACCGCCCGCCGACGGGTCCACCCCCGCCGACATCCCCTTCGTGAACGCCGCGGAGGAACCGGACGCCGTCGTGGTGCGGCGCAAGGAGGCCGGCGAGTGGAAACCGGTCACCGCGGCCGCCTTCGCCCGTGAAGTCACCGCCGCCGCCAAGGGGTTGATCGCCGCCGGACTCGAACCGGGCGGACGGGTCGCCCTGATGTCCAGGACCCGCTACGAATGGCAGGTCCTCGACTTCGCGATCTGGGCGGCCGGCGGCCAGACCGTCCCCATCTACGCCACCTCGTCGGCCGAGCAGATCGAGTGGATCGTCCGGGACTCGGGCGCCCGCATCCTCATCGTGGAGACGCCCGAGAACGTCGCCACAGCCGCTGCCGGACTCGCCGCCCTGCCCGACGCCGACCGGCCGGGCATGTGGCAGCTCGACGCGGGCGCCGTCCTCGAACTCGCCACCACGGGACGGGAGATCCCCGACGAGGAGGTCACCAAGCGGCGCGCCGCCCTGACCCCCGACAGCGTCGCCACCGTCTGCTACACCTCCGGGACGACGGGCCGCCCCAAGGGCTGCGTCCTCACCCACGGCAACCTCCACGCCGAGGCCGCCAACACGGTCGAGCTGCTCCACCCCATCTTCAAGGCCATCACCGGGCAGACCGCCTCGACGCTGCTCTTCCTGCCGCTCGCGCACATCCTGGGCCGGACCATCCAGGTGGCGTGCCTGCTCGCCCGGATCGAGCTCGGCCACTGCCCGAGCATCAAACCGGACGAGCTGCGGCCCGAACTCCGCTCGTTCCGGCCGACGTTCGTGGTCGGCGTCCCGTACCTCTTCGAGAAGATCCACGAGACCGGCCGGGCCACCGCCGAGAAGATCGGCCGCGGCGCCTCCTTCGAGCGGGCCGACCGGATCGCGGTGCGGTTCGGCGAGGAGCACCTGGCCCGCTTCCTGGAGAAGAACGGCAAGGGCCCCTCGCTCGGCCTCACCCTCGCCACGGGCCTCTACGACCTGCTCGTCTACCGCCGCGTCCGCAAGGAGCTGGGCGGCCGCCTCCGGTACGCGATCAGCGGCGGCTCCCCGCTCGACCGCAGCCTCAACCTGTTCTTCTACACCGCCGGAATCGTCATCTACGAGGGCTACGGCCTGACCGAGACGACCGCCGCCGCCACCATCACCCCGCCTCTGCGGCCCCGGCCCGGCACCGTCGGCCTGCCCGTGCCCGGCACCACGATCCGGATCGCCGACGACGGCGAGGTCCTCGTCAGGGGCGGCATCGTCTTCGGCGCGTACTGGCAGAACGAGACGGCGACCGCCGAAGTCCTCGACGCCGACGGCTGGTTCGCGACCGGCGACCTCGGCGCGCTCGACGACGACGGCTACCTCGCGATCACCGGCCGCAAGAAGGACATCCTCGTCACCAGCGGCGGCAAGAACGTCTCGCCCGCCGTCCTGGAGGACCGGCTGCGCAGCCGCTCACCGGTCGGCCAGTGCATCGTCGTCGGCGACAACCGGTCCTACGTCGGCGCCGTCATCACCCTCGAACCCGAGTCCGTCGCCCACTGGCTGACCGTGCGCAAACTCCCCGCCGACACCCCGATGTCCGAGGTGATCCGGGACCCGCGCATGGTCGCGGCCGTGCAGCGGGCCGTCGACTACGCCAACGAGGCCGTCTCGCGAGCCGAGTCGATCCGCAAGTTCGCCCTGGTGGAAGGGGAGTTCACCGAGGACAACGGACTGCTCACCCCCTCCCTGAAGATCAAACGGCGGGCCGTCACGGCGGCGTACGAGCGGGAGATCGAGGAGCTGTACGGTGCCTGAGCCCACGGACACCGAGGCCCCCATGAACGCCGACGACTTGGACGTCTTCGACGTCCTCGTCGTCGGCTCCGGCTTCGGCGGCTCCGTCTCCGCGCTCCGGCTGACCGAGAAGGGCTACCGGGTGGGCGTGCTGGAGGCGGGCCGCCGCTACACCCGCGACACCCTGCCCCGCACGTCCCTGAAGCTGCGCGACTACCTGTGGGCGCCCCGCCTCGGCCTGTACGGCATCCAGCGCGTCCACCTCATGAAGAACGTGATGGTGCTCGCCGGGGCGGGCGTCGGCGGCGGCTCGCTCAACTACGCCAACACGCTGTACGTGCCCCCGCCCGCGTTCTTCCGGGACCGGCAGTGGGCGGACATCACGGACTGGCGCACCGAACTCGCCCCGTACTACGACCAGGCCCGCCGCATGCTCGGCGTACGCACCAACCCGACCACGACCGAGGCCGACGAGCTGCTGCGCGACGCGGCCGGCCGGATGGGCGCGGGGGACACCTTCCGGCTCACCCCCGTCGGTGTCTTCTTCGGCGACGGCAAGGACGCCGACGGCAGCGCAACTGCTCCGCCGGGCGCGGAGGTCAGGGACCCCTACTTCGGCGGCGCCGGGCCCGCCCGCGCCGCCTGCACCGAGTGCGGCTCCTGCATGACCGGCTGCCGCGTCGGCGCCAAGAACATCCTCACGGAGAACTACCTCCACCTCGCCGAACGGGCCGGCGCCGAGGTGCGGCCCCTGACGACCGTCACCTCGGTGCGCGAGCGGGACGACGGCACCTACGAGGTCACGACCGTCCCCACGAACAGGCCGCGCCGTGGCCGCCGCACCGTCCTGCGCGCCCGTCGCGTGGTCCTGGCCGCGGGCACGTACGGCACCCAGACCCTGCTGCACCGCATGAAGGCCGACGGCACCCTGCCCCGCCTGTCCGACCGCCTCGGCGTGCTGACCCGCACCAACTCCGAAGCGCTGGTGGGGGCGTTGACCTGGCCGCGGAGGCTCGGGCGGCGGGACGTCGACTTCACCCGCGGCGTCGCCATCACCTCCTCCGTCCACCCGAACGAGAACACCCACATCGAGAACGTCCGCTACGGCAAGGGCTCCAACCTCATGGCCCTGATCTGCGTGCCGCAGTACCGGCAGAACCTGCCCAAGCCCCTGGCCGCCGCCCTCGCGTTCCTCTCCCACCCGGTGCTCGTCGCCCGGACCGTCGCCCTGCGCCACTGGTCCGAGCGGACCATCATCGGGCTCGTCATGCAGACCCACGACAACTCGCTCACCACGGGCCTCACCAGAAGGGGCGCGCTCACCGCGGAGCAGGGGCACGGGCGGCCCAACCCCGTGCACATTCCCGAAGGCTGGCAGGCGGCGGGCCTGATCGCCGAGTCCATCAACGGCTTCGCCGGGACGAACCTCGGCGAGCTGCTGGGCAAACCGCTCACCGCGCACTTCCTCGGCGGCTGCGTCATCGGCGACTCGGAGCGCAGCGGCGTCATCGACCCCTACCACCGGCTCTACGGCCATCCGGGCATCTCGGTCGTCGACGGCTCGGCGGTCTCCGCGAACCTCGGCGTCAACCCCTCCCTGACCATCACGGCGCAGGCCGAGCGGGCGATGGCGTACTGGCCGAACCGGGGTGAGAGCGACCCGCGGCCCGAACAGGGCGCCCCGTACCGGGAGTTGAGGCCGGTCACGCCGAAGGCGCCCGCCGTGCCGGCGGGCGCCCATGGGGAGCTGCGGTTCTGACCTTCGGCTACTTCGGGTCGCGGTCGAAGACCGACTTCGACCAGAAGTAGCCGAGCGAGATGAGCGCCACGCACCAGACGAGGGCGATCCAGCCGTTGTTGCCGATCTCGGTGCCGAGGAGCAGGCCGCGCAGGGTCTCGATGGCGGGCGTGAAGGGCTGGTACTCGGCGATCGGCTGGAACCAGCCCGGCATCGAGTGCAGCGGGACGAACGCGCTGGAGATCAGCGGCAGCAGGATCAGCGGGGTCGCGTTGTTGCTGGCGCCCTCCGCGTTCGGGCTGGTCAGTCCCATGCCGACGGCGATCCAGGTCAGCGAGGTGGCGAAGAGCACCAGGAGACCGAAGGCCGCGACCCACTCCAGGACGGTGGCGTCGGTGGACCGGAAGCCGATGGCGACGCCGACGGCGCCCACGAACACCACGCTGACGACCGACTGGAGCACGCTGCCGATCACGTGCCCGATGAGGATCGAGCCGCGGTGGATGGCCATCGTGCGGAAGCGGGCGATGATGCCCTCGCTCATGTCCATCGCGACCGACACGGCCGTGCCCACCACGGTGGAGCCGACGGTCATCAGCAGGATGCCCGGGACGACGTACGCGATGTAGGCGTCGCGGCCCGCGCCGCCGCTCATGGCGCTGCCGAAGATGTAGACGAAGAGCAGGAGCAGCATGACCGGGGTGAGCAGCAGGTTCAGGGTGAGTGAGGGGTAGCGCCGGGCGTGCAGGAGGTTGCGGCGCAGCATCGTGGACGAGTCACGGACCGCGAGGGAGAACCGGGAGGGGCGGTGGGCGGTGGCGAGCTGGGCACTCATCGGACGGTCTCCTTGGTGTGGTCGGTGCCGCCGGTGAGGGCGAAGAACACGTCGTCGAGGTCGGGGGTGTGGACGGTGAGTTCGTCGGCCTCGATGCCGGCGGAGTCGAGCCGGTCGAGGATGGAGCGGAGTTCGCGCTGGCTGCCGTCGCTGGGGATCTGCAGGGCGAGGGCGTCGTCGTCGCGGGTGACTTCGCGGAGGGTGGCGGCGGCCGTGTGGTAGGCGGCCGGGTCGGTGAAGCGGAGCCGGATGTGGCCGCCGGGGATGAGGCGCTTGAGTTCGTCGGCGGTGCCTTCGGCGGCGATCTTGCCGTTGTTCAGCACGGCGATGCGGTCGGCGAGTTCATCGGCCTCGTCGAGGTACTGGGTGGTGAGGAAGACGGTGACGCCGTCGTTGACGAGCTCGCGGATGATGCCCCACATGGTGTGGCGGGAGCGGGGGTCGAGCCCGGTGGTCGGCTCGTCGAGGAAGATGATCCGCGGGTTGCCGACCAGGGTCATGGCGATGTCGAGGCGGCGCTTCATGCCGCCGGAGTAGGTGGAGGCGGGCTTCTTGGCGGCCTTGGTGAGGTCGAAGCGTTCGAGGAGCTCGGCGGCGACGCGGCGGCCTTCCTGCTTGGGCAGGTGGTGGAGGTCGGCCATGAGGAGCATGTTCTCCTCGCCGGTGATCAGTCCGTCGACGGCGGAGAACTGGCCGGTGACACCGATCGCGGCGCGGACGCCGTCGGGTGCGGCGGCGACGTCGTGTCCGGCGACCTGGGCCTGTCCGCCGTCGGCCCTGATGAGGGTGGAGAGGATCTTGACGGCGGTGGTCTTGCCGGCGCCGTTCGGTCCGAGCAGGGCGAACACGGAGCCGGCCGGGATGTGCAGGTCGATGCCGTCGAGGACGGTCTTGTCACCGTAGGACTTGCGCAGTCCGACGGCTGAGACCGCGGCCGTACGGGACGGGTGACCGCTGTTCATAGTGGATGTGTGCATGACAGATGAAGGCATGACGACTTCCTTTGGGAGGTCGAATATTCAGGGAGTTGACCCGAGCCGGGGGGCAGGGCGACGGTCCGTGACTGCATGTCAGTCGTCAGCCTCTGCAGGCGTGTCGGGTGGATGGCCTGCCCGCCGCAGACCTGTAAGCCGAGCGGCGTGAACAGGATCTGCGGCGGCTTCGGGCGTCCTGCAGCAGGGTGCTACTTCTCGGCTGCGTCGGATTCCTTGGTGAGGGATTCCTGGTAGACGTCCGCGTAGGTGCGGGAGTCCTTGATCAGGCCGTCGCAGAACGCGGCGACGTCCGTGCCGATGAGTTCCACCACCCCCTTGCCCGCGGCGACGCCTTCCTCGAAGAAGTCGACGATCTCGGAGAGCAGGGCCCCTTCGAAGAGGTCGACCGGCCCGACCTTGAACAGGTACTTCTGCATCTCCTTGTAGACGATCTGGTAGTCCGGCGGGAGCGCCTTGACCCGGGCGGTGTGCGCTCGCCACTGCTTCTTGCCCTCGATGATGTCCTGGATGCCCATGTCAGCCTCCCAGCCGGCTCAGTTTCCTGGCGACGTTCCTGTTCAACTGCTCGCGCCAGCGGTCGCGATAGGTACGGGCTCCCTCTCCGCCGACCAGCGCCGTGCAGAAGCCCGGGATGTCGTCGCCGAGCACCTCGTCGACGCTCTGCCCGTCCGCCGACGTCTCCTCCAGCAGCCCCAGGGCGGCATCGAGGATCGGCATGAGGTTGCGGCCGGTGAAGTTCCCGTGGGGGAAGAGGTTGGCCTTGATCTGTTCCCACGCGGCCCGGTGGTCGTCGGGCAGGGCCGCGGCCCGCACTTCGAACGCCTTCCAGTCCCTGGTGAGATCGCTGCCGGTGATGGTCTCCCAGAAGTTCATCTCCCGCCCTCCTTCAGCTTGTTGATGCGCGATGAGAGGTACTGCCACTTCGTCCAGAAGCCTGCGAGCTGCTCGCGGCCGGCGTCGTTGAGCGCGTAGAACTTGCGCGGCGGGCCGACCCCGGACGGCCGCTTCGTCACCTCGACGAGTCCGTTCCTCTCAAGGCGCAGCAGGATGGTGTACACCGTGCCCTCGACGACGTCGGCGAAGCCGAGGTCGTTCAACTGGCGGGTGATGGCGTACCCGTAGGTTTCCTCGGTGCTGATGATCTCGAGCACGCATCCTTCGAGCGTGCCCTTCAGCATCTCCGTCAGATCGTCCACTGCGGATCCTCCTCGGCACTGTCGGTACTGCGTAGTACCGAGTACCGCTATACGGTATCACCGAGTAGTGGGGGCGGCCAGTGCTCATGCGCATCGCCGGTCCCCACCGCCCCCGCCGCCGATCCCACTCCTCGTTAGGTCACCGCCGTCCTCACCACCTTGCCGAAGATCGGCGCGCTCGCCGCACTGTTCCGCTTCGGAGCCGAGGCCGTCGCCGGCTCGGACGTGCCGTGGGCCCCGCTCGTCGCCGTGCTCGCCGCCGCGTCGATGACCCTCGGCAACCTCGCCGCGTTCCACCAGCAGGACGTCAAACGGCTGCTCGCGTACTCGGCGATCAGCCAGGTCGGATACCTGCTGATGCCCGTCGCCGTCGCGGGACGGACCCCGCTCGCCCAGCCGGCCGTGCTGTTCTACCTCGCCGGTTACGCGCTGACGAACCTCGGCGCCTTCGCGGTCGTCTGCGCGCTGCCCGGGCTGCGCACCCTCGACGACTACCGCGGTGCGGCCCGCAGTCACCCGGCGCCGGCGGGCGCGCTCGTGATCTGCCTCCTGGGGCTCGTCGGAACCCCGCCCACCGCCGTGTTCCTGGGCAAGCTGGAGGTGTTCAGCGCCGCGTTCGACGGCGGGTACGCCTGGCTCGCCGTCGTCGCCGCGCTCAACACGGTCGCCTCGCTCTTCTCCTACCTGCGCTGGATCGCGCCCACGCTCACCACGGGCGCGACCACGGCTCCGCCGCCGAGCGCCCGCAGACCGGCGGCGACGGTCGCGTACGCCGCGGCTGCCGGATCGGTGGTGCTGGGGCCGGCCGGGGTGCCGGTACTCGATCTGCTCGACGGGGCTCTGGCTCGCTGAGGCGCTTCGATGCCTGTGACAGAACCCTGTGACAGAACGAAGACGCGTCGGAGGACCGCCTGTGACTCGGTGCGAGATACAAATATTTCCGACCACACGCACCGCGCTCGTTCTGGGGGAACACCGTGAAGCACACCCGTATCGCCGCTCTGGCCGCCGTCGGCGTCGCCGCCACCCTGTCGCTCACCGCCTGCGGCGGCGACGGCTCGGGGAAGGACTCGTCGTCCAAGGGTTCCGCGTCGTCCGCGTCCTCGCCTTCCTCCTCGGCGTCCTCGGAGTCCTCTTCGTCCCCGGACGACGGGGCGAAGGCGGGCGGCGGCTCCGGTTCGGGCAACCAGCAGGCCAGCAACGCGAAGACCGACTCCGGGAAGGGCTCCGGGGCGGGAGCCGCCGGGAACAACGGCGGGGCGGCGACCGGCGGAAAGGTCACGTTCTGCAAGACGGCGGACCTGGCCATCGACGCCCAGGACGCGGCGCCCGACGCGGAGGCCGGCCGGATCAACATCACCATGATCAACCGGGGTTCGACCACCTGCTCGGCGACGGGCTTCCCGGGCGTCGACATCACCGACGCCGACCACACCACGAGCCCCATCGCCCGTGGCCACGCCCAGCCGCGCGTCACCGTCCTGAAGCCCGGTGACGCCGCCGTCTTCGACCTGGCGTACACCATCGACAGCAGCGGCAACAGCCTCGCGACCCCGACCGAGATCCTGGTGACGCCCCCGAACGAGACCCACACCGTCACCCTGAAGTGGCCCGAGGGCGCGGGGGACATCAAGGGCGCCTACACCGACGTCGAGGTCTACCCCACGCACACGACGAAGTAGCGAAGTGCCCGGCTGCGGTGGTTGCTGAACCCGACGGGCGACCACCGTGGGCGGGAGCCCTGCCGCCTACGCGGCCGTGCGACCGGCCGTGCGCATCCGCACCGGCAGCGCCGTGAAGGAGCGCAGCGTGTTGTTCGGATGCCGTCGCGGAGGGCCCGCGAGCTCGATGTGCTCCACGCGCCGCACGAGCGCGGTGAGCAACGCCTCCGCCTCCAGCCGGGCCACGTGCTGGCCGACGCACTGGTGCAGGCCCATGCCGAATCCCACGTGGCCCGACGGATCGCGGGTGAGGTCGAAGCGGTCGGGCCGGTGCCAGCGCCCGGGATCGTGGTTGGCCGCGCCCAGGAACATCAGGATCTTGGTGTCGCGGGGAACCGTCGTTCCCGCGATCGTGACGTCGCGCGTCGCCGTACGGAAGAAGGTCTGCACCGGCGACTGCCAGCGCACCGCCTCGTCGAACGCGATCCGCACCAACTCGGGCCGCTCGCGCAGCCTTTGCCACTCCTCGGGGTGCGTGGCAAAGGCGTACAGGCACGCGGCGAGGCCGTGCACGGTGGTGTCGACGCCGGCGGTGAGCAGGGAGCGCACGACGAGCGGCGCCTGTTCGTGGGTGATGTCGCCGCGGTCGGCGGCCGCCCAGATGCGCGCGCCGAAGCCGTCCTCCGCGAGCGCCTCACGGCGGCACTGGGCACCCACCCAGGCCGACAGATCGCCCATGCGAGGCAGGTCCGCGGCGACGAGCTCATTGCGCGGGCCAAAGGCGTTGAACGCCATGTTGCCGTAGGGCAGCAGGTTCTCGCGGCCGAGGGGGCCGAGCCCGACGGCGTCGGGGAAAACCCGCAGCGGGAACGCCCTCGCCAGCTCGGAGAACGCATCGAACTCGCCCTGGCCGTCGATGACTTGGTTCACGAGCTGCTCCGCCAGAGCGAACCAGTTCGCCCGCAACCGTCGAAGCGCGGGAGGGGCGAGGATCTCGCGCAGGACCCGGCGCGGAGCGTCGTGCTGCGGCGGATCGGCTTCGAGCAGCAGGCTCGGCGGACGCCAGGGCTTCTCGTGGTGGAAGTTGGCGAGCCCGGCACCTGCCCCCGAAGCGAAGCTCTGCCAGTCGGTGAGCGCCGCGTGCACCTGCTCGTAGCGAGCGAACGCGTGCACGCCGTACCGCTCCAGGTACACCACCGGTCCGGTCTCGCGCAGCGTACGCGCCAGCGGTTCGGGATCGAGCAAGACATCGACGGCGAACGGGTCGGCGTCGCTGACGGGCGCCGCGCCGACTGCATGCTCCAAAGGCTCTGTCATGACGGCTCCTTGTGACGCGGGTGCGGGTGCGGGTGCGGAGGTTGAGGTGGCTCGGTGTGGATTGCTCGTACGGGCGCGCGGTGTACGGGTCACAGGTCGAGTACGAGGCGGTCGCCGCAGGAGCGGGAGACACACAGCAGCATGCAGTCGCCGGTGGCGCGCTCGTGGTCGGCGAGCACGGAGTCACGATGGTCGGGGCGGCCTTCCACGACGGTTGTCAGGCAGGTGCCGCAGGTGCCCTGCTCGCAGGAGGAGAGCACGTCCGCGCCCGCGGCCCTGACGGCGGCGAGCACCGACGTGTCCGGCGGGACGGTCACGGTGGTCCCGCTGCGGCGCAGCTCGACGTCGAAGGGCGTGTCACGGACAGGTGCCGCCTGCGCGGCGGCGGTGAATACCTCGGTGCGCAGGGAGCGGTGGGGTCGGCCGGTCGCGCGCACCGCGTCCTCGACGGCCGCCAGGAGTGGGGCCGGGCCGCAGCAGTACACGGGGCAGTCCGTGGGCGCGGTCCCGAGCCAGTGGGTCAGGTCGAGGAGCCCGGTCTCGTCCTGTGGGGCGACGTGCACGCGGCCTCCGTAGGCAGAGGCGAGCTCGTCCCGGAAGGCCATCGAGTCCCTGGTCCGCCCGCCGTACAGCAACTGCCAGTCGGCTCCCACGAGTTCTGCCTGGTGCAGCATGGGAACGAGAGGCGTGATGCCGATCCCGCCCGCGACGAACAGGTACTTCGCCGCCGGTACGAGTGGGAAGTTGTTGCGCGGCCCGCCGACACCCACCCGGTCACCGGGACGCAGCCGGTCATGGACGTACGCGGATCCTCCCCGGCCCTCCGGCTCGCGCAGCACGGCGATGCGGTAGCGGTACGCGTCCCAGCGGTCACCGCACAGCGAGTACTGGCGCGTCGTGCCGTCGGGGAGGACCAGGTCGATGTGGGCGCCGGGCGTCCAGTCGGGCAGCCGTGCCCCGTCCGACCGGGTGAGGGTGAGTGCGACGACGCCCTCGGCCACGTCCTCCCTCGCCGCGACCACCAGACCCTGAGTCGCGTCCTGAGCAACCACCGTGTCGCCTCCCGTCGTTGGGTTGCGGGAAGCATGCGAGCCGCGCGACCGCCTTCGCGACGGCATTCTCACTCAGCGAGAGACCGACTTCTCGGTGTCGTCCGGCGCGTCAGCGGCTTGCGCCCCGAGGGCACGGGAGAGCCCGCGCGCGGCTGTCCGGACGACCGGGACGACCGCTGCCGCACCGGGCTCGTTCGGGACGATCACCGAGAAGGCGGCGATCACCGTCCCCCGTGCGTCGCGGACCGGAGCTGCGACGCCGAGCGCGTCGTCGTGCACGAAACCGGGACAGTACGAGAATCCCTGCCGGCGCACCTGCGCGAGCCGGGCCCGCAACTCCGTACCGGTGGAAGGGGTGTTGTCGGTGTAGCGGGGCAACGGCTCGGAGAGCACGCGTTCGCGCAACGCGGCGGGTCCGTGCGCCAGGAGCAGCAGCCCGCTGGAGGAGGCGTGCAGCGGCAGCCGGCCGGCGATCCGCGTGTAGTTGATCACCGCGCCGGGCGCCGAGAGCCGCTCGACGAACAGCACCTCACCGCCGTCGAGCACGCCGAGCTGCACGTGCTGGCCCACGACGTCGTGGACCCCTTCGAGGAAGGGCATCGCGACGACCCTGAGCCGCAGCGCGGGCGAGGCCCGCGTCCCCAGCTCCCACAACCGCATGCCCACGCGGACCCGCCGGTCCGGCTCCCGGACCAGCAGGTCGTGAGCGACGAGCTCGGCCACCAGCCGGGAGGCCGTCGCCACGTGCAGCCCGGTCCGCCGAGCGATCTCCGAGACACCCAGGACCGGGTCCGTCTGATCGAACGCCTCCAGAATGCGCACGGCCCTGGTCAGTACGGACTCTCCGCTGCTCGCCCTCACCTCGACATGATGCGTGGGGTGGGTCGTGGCTGGTCAAGGCCCGTGCAGCTACGAGCGGTCGGCGGGCGAGGACCTCTTCTTGCGCCCACCCGGCCGCCACAGAACGCGCTACTGGTTGCGGTCGCGCGGGCCGCCGTACTGGGTGTCCGTGACGGGCTCGGCCCACCGGGTCTCGGGGGAGCCGTCCGTGGTGCCCTCCCACATGGCGATGTGTTCCATGAAGCGGTCGGCGGCGGCGCCGTGCCAGTGCTCCTCGTCGGGCGGGCAGCTGACGGTCTCGCCGGGGTGGGCTTCCAGGATCGTGCCGTCGCGGGTCCCGACGAGGGCGATGCCGGAGACCACGTGCAGGGTCTGGCCGACAGCGTGCGCATGCCAGTTGGTGCGGGCGCCGGGCGAGAACCGTACGAGGTTCGCCCGCAGCCGGGAGGGCGCCTGACCGGCGACGACGACGTCCCACCAGACATCACCGGTGAACCAGTCGGCGGGGGCCTTGCTGGTGGGCTGGGACTTGACGAATTCCATGGGGCTTCCTGTCGATGCGGTGGGAGAGGTCGCGAGCGGTGGTGCGGCCGTGCCGGATCAGTCGGCCATCGGCTCGGCGTAGTGCCGGAACCCGTCGCGTTCGGCGTGCAGGGCGTACAGCCGCTCGGCCAGGGCTGCGGGGCTGCTGTGCTCGGCATCGGGGCGGATCGCGCCCGGCACGATCAGCTGGGCCGCGTGGATGTTCTCCGGGGCGAGCGCGGTGTGAAGCATCGCCGCATACGCGCTCTCGGCGGCGAACGCGATCGAGGTGCCGGCCCGCTGGGGGTGGGGGCGCACGGCGCTGCCGCCGTTGACGAACAGCAGCGTGCCGCGTCCCAGGGCCCGCATGCCGGGCAGGACCGCCTGGACGCAGGTGACCGGCCCCTTGACCGAGAAGCCGAGCGGATCGTCGAGGTCGGTCGCGTCCGTGTCCAGGACCGGCTTCATGAAGTCGGTCCGTGGCACAGGGCTGTACTGCAGGATCTCCACCGGGCCCAGTTCCCCGGCGGCGGTCCGCAGAGCCGTGGTGAGCGACGTGGGGTCGAGGACGTCGGCCGTGTAGCCGCGGGCCCGGACCCCGGTGGTCGTGATGTCGGCGACGAGACCGTCGAGGCGCTCGGCGTTGCGGGCGAGCAGCGCGACCTGGTGCCCGGCGGCGCCGAAGCGGCGGGCCGCGGCGAGGCCGAGGCCGGGACCCGCGCCGACGAGGGCGAACGTGGTCACAGG